>CAMSCJ010000038.1 GCA_947056845.1 uncultured Mycoplasmatota bacterium | reverse complement strand
CCCCGCTTTCATCTCTTACCATAGCCTGATGCAAACTATACACCATTCCAGAACCTAACACTTCAGGCAAAGCTGCTATATCTTCACTTTCTTCTAACCATTCCACACTAAAGCTATTCATCTTATCAACAACAAGATTAAAATCACCCAAATTTCCAACAGAACCATCTGCCTTTGTAAAAGTAGAAGAAGATACAAGAGTATTTCCATTCTTATCAACAGTATTTTTATTCACTGAATTTAAATTAATTGAAATAATTCCAGCCTCTTCAAGTGTTAAAACCTCTCCATCACCTTTTAATATTTTGATATTATTGAATTCAGCATCTGAAGCATTAATAATTCCATCATTATTTGAATCCAAGTCTTTCAGTGCATCAAACCCTGAACTAGCTAAACTTCCATCTTCCTTAACATAGTTATCTCCGAAGATTTCAGAACCATCATTTATTAATCCATCACTATTTTTATCGATAGCCAATATTCCATCGTTCTCATCCACCCATGCAGAGCTTTCTGCAAAGCCATCCCTTTGATGGTCAAAATACACCCCATCTTTAACACCTACAGTACCAATTACCCCATCCCCATTCAAATCCACCAATATTGGGTCAGTATATATAGATTGAGTAGATTGCGCTTGGTCAAATATTTTTGATATATTTGATTTTGAGCTAGCATTATTTAAATTATTTTTTTCCCAAATTTCAGCTGGTATTGCAATATCATAACCAAGAGCGTTTGCATTTGTGTGTGATTTAATAGGGCCGCTATTGCTATCTTGAATTATATAAGTTGTTCCAATGTATTGCTTGCTATTACCATTCATATTGTAGAAAAAATCATTAGAAGTAACATAGTTCTTTATATTTGAGTATGGCTTATTTGTGTCTACTCCATATTGCTTTAAAAGACCACTTGCGCCCAAGGGATTAAATATCATAGCGGATGCTCCTGTTTTTGCAGCAATAAGTTGAGCTAAAAGTCCACCAAAGGAGCCACCTGTAATTGTAATATTGCTTTTACCATATTCAGCTTCAAGTGAGTAATATAAGTTTAATGCATTTTGGTACTGGTTGGGTAAAATTCCTTTTAGAGATAGCCCAACATTGTAAGTGTCTCGTATATCAAAAAGGTCTTGTCCAGCAAAAGCCAATATAACTTTGTTATTTTTGTCTACATAATACGCACTCTTAAAACCATTTATATGGTTTTCCGCAATAGTTTTGTCGTAACCATCTAATTGCTGATTTTCTCTATATATAGCAATATATGCGTCTACAAATAAACTTCTATCCATCATAAGCTTTATTTACCTTTCCTTATTATCTTATATTCATAAAAATTAGTGTTTACCGCACCATATAAACTTAAAAGCGCACTTTTATATCCGCCAAATAATAATAATGTATTCTTATCTAAGAAAAGAATGTCTGTTTTGCCTATTTTGTCGGGCGCTTGTGTAATTCTTGTAAGAGTTTTGTTCTCTAAATTAAGCTCGAATGAATTATTTGAGTATATATTGCTAGTTGTATATTCTTCCATGCCTCCAATGAAATATATTATATTGTCATTAACTACATAATTATTCAATATCACCTTTTTGTAATCTGTGTCTAAATTAATTCCAAAATCATTTTCTTTTGTAATACTGTCATCTTGATTGATTTTGTATACATTAGCGTGTATTTCTCCAACCCCCTTTTTTAACACAATAAAATACCTATTATCAAGATAAATTAATCCGTCATTCCGAGTTCCCAAAAAATGATGCTCATTGCTTAGTTTGAGATTTTTGTAATCAATAATTGATATGTAGTTATTTTTGATTTTGTTGTTTATAAGAAGTTTTCCGTCTCCTAAATCATATACGCCGATGTAGGGAGGTGATGAGATACCTTCGGATGTCTTTAATATTGCACTTTTATTTTTCTGTTTTTTAAAATCAAATATATCTACATGATAATGAAGTATATTTTTTATAACTATAGGGCTTATTATAACAACTGTATTTTTACTAATAACCCTTACTTCGGTTTTTTTTGAAATATTTTTATTCCCAATATTAATACTGTTTACTTTTCTATCAGGTAGATTTAATCTATAAAGTTGCTTATTGTCTCTATTTATAAAAATAACATCGTCGTGCAATAAAACTAACGGCTTTATACTTTTTGCATTTATTGATATACTAAGCTTATTTATTTTTTTTTTCTTTTATTTTATACAAATAAATTTGGTTAATTAATTTATGGTTTTTAATTATAGGTGCGAAAAGCATTAATTCGTTATCATTTATTTTAATATAACTTAAAATGTCTTTTAATTTCTTAATCTCCCCTACCTTTACAAACCTTCCATAAGCTATATCATTATATATCCATACAATTCCTTTAAAACAAAAAATAATAAGTAACAAACATAATAATATGCTTAAAACTCTATGTTTTTTTATCCAATCAAATACTCTTGACCCAATATTCTTAATTTTTTCCATAACACCACTAATATTTTTCACTTTCTT
>CAMSCJ010000037.1 GCA_947056845.1 uncultured Mycoplasmatota bacterium | reverse complement strand
TGGCTGGCTTGTCATGGATTTAACGACTAATTTTATTATAGTAGGTGATGCAATGTTTCATTTTAAGCGTAAATACAATGATGAAGAAGGAAGAGAATTTCTCGAAACTATCGATTTATATGTGGATGTAAATGGGCAAGCGTATAAAATAGTATATACAGATGGTAGAATAAATAGAGTGAATGATTATCCTAGCAATGATATATTTAACAAAGAAGCCAATATCTTAGAAATAATAAAAGAAAATGAAGAATCGTTTATAAATGACAATAATAATTCATATATAAAAGTTATTCTTGATGAGAATGGAATTGTAATAAACTCTTTAAAAAATAATTCTATCGTTGATAGGAAAAGAATAGTCTAATTACATATCCATTATTGAAATGTAAGCTTAAATATTGTAAGTCTTGGCGGTGGAAGTTCAGGTTTTTATTTGAAAAGTATTACCCACGATACCGGTGGAGAAGTATATTACGGATACCCGTCAAGCAGTCTGACAGGAGCGTCAGGAGGAAGTGTGACAATACCGCCGCAGTTTATAGGAGAAGATTCAGACGGAGATGGAATACCGGATATAGTGGAATTATATGGCTTACTTCCAAATGGTAAACCTATAAATACTAATCCATATTTAAAAGATACTGACGGAGATGGATTAGATGATAATGTTGAATTAAATTATCTTGGAAATTTGGTTTATCCACTGACACAAGAACAGTTATATGTTATGTCTATTCCAAAGTCTGATCCTACTAAAAAGGATTCAGATGGAGATGGTATACCAGATAATATAGACGAATATCCAATGTGGAATGATCCTGATCCATTAGGTTTATCAAATATTGAAACTGTACAATATATAAATGTTCCTGTACAAAGACCTAATTCTTTTCTAGATCATATAATTCGTTTTTTACCAGGTGTGAATAATTATGATTTTACTTTAAGTGTTGTTAAATCAAGAAAAATAGATGATGATATATTTTTTGCATATGCAGAAGGAGTTACAAATACGGGTGGATTTGTAATTACAGGTGAACTAAAATCTCAATTAAATAATTTAGAAAAAGGTTATCAGGAACATGGAAAACAAAACAGTTCTATCGAAGAAGCGGCGGCTCACGCAGCAAAAAAAGAAACTGATCAGCTTGTACCTAAGTATTTTGAATACGGAAGCAGTGCATATTATGGTTGTTGGGCATATAATTGCCAATCGGAAATAGATTTATTAAATGGTTACATATCAGCAATTGATAAAGGTACTAATGCATATATGATTTATATAACCATTTTGGGACTTTATCAATCTAAACTTTCATCTCTTGAACAAGAAACAATAACAATTTCTAAAGAAGAATATATATCTGCCAATCGAGGTATTAAACCCCAAATAGAAATTAATATTAATGCAAAGCAATTAGGCAAGAAGTGGGGAAAACATAAGTTTGATTATCCGGAATTATCTACCTATTCTGAATATGAACAACTTGCTAAAAAAGTTTTTAATAATCCAGATAGAATTGTTATGGATTATAAAAATGGAGAATATTTTTATATTAAAAATAATAATTTATTAAGAACTAAGTTGAATGGCGATTTTGTAAGTTTATATCCCGGTGCTAATTCAACTATAGTGGAAAATGCGATTAAAAATGGAGGAGTAATATGGGGGAATTAATAGAAATTAGTATTGTTAGTAATAATAAAAGTTTATATTCTGAAATGTTGAATTTTTTAGAACATTATTTACCACATAACATTAAAGATACAATTATAAGCATTATGGATAATTGGTATTATGATAATATAATCAAAATAAATTCACTAAAAGAAGCAGAAGATTATATGGAAACAAAAATAGTAACAATTGAAAAAAAAATACAATATGATAACATAGGAGTTTCAATCGAAAAAAATAAAATAGGATATATTATTGATTGCTGGATTAATTTAGACAAAGAACTAATAGGAAAGCAATATACTGACTTAATTAATGAAATAATAAAATACATTAAAGGTAATAGAAAAATAATTATATGTGGAATTGGAAAGGAGATATCTATTGATTATGATAAAAAATTAATTGATTCAATTAAAGAAGCTCATAATATTGATTGTTGGATAGTTTCTCGACAATTTTATATTGATAACGAGTTAAGTAAATTAAATTTTAATGTAAATATTATCTAATACATATATGGTAAAGTTTATTTATTAAAAATTCGTAAATTAATTTTTAGGGTTTATTATGGAAAATAACATCTGATATATCTAATATAACGGTTGAAGAGTTTAACAAGGAATATAACGGTTTGTATGGTTTCATAAAATTGAAAATAGGAGATAATTCTATTGGATACATTCCAGAAAAATATGTTTTTTAGATGGAAATTCAGACATACTTTATTACATAAAAAAAACTTCTTGAATGTGAAAGCATCATTATTATACATAATACATTACATAAATTATTATCGCTATAAAAATGTTACTTTATGGTTTTAAGATAATATTTAGTTTTAAATAAAAAGCAGAACAAGTTAAAGTGAAGTGCCCCCCAAAGATTAGACAAAATTAAAAATTAACTTAGTTGTGAATGA
>CAMSCJ010000036.1 GCA_947056845.1 uncultured Mycoplasmatota bacterium | reverse complement strand
ACACCATTTATCTCAACATTATCACCTATTTTATAACCTGAATCTGGTTTTTTAATACCGAAATAATTATAAAAACTATCGATATTTACTTGACCATTAGTTTCATCAAAAAATGATTTCCAGTCCCTGGTATCGATATGACTATAATTAGATCCATAGCCAATTCCTAAAACCCCTAAATCTTCAGCTGCTAGACAAACATCTTTCGAATCAATTAAATTATTGTCCGCATTGTAACACATAATATCGGCAGCCATACCTTTAGAATGATAACCTAAAAAACCTCCAATAGCTTCATCAAAATCATTACTTCGATATCCTGATGTGATTTTAATTATACTACAATTTAGTTTCGCAAATATCTGTTCTAAAATTTCAGGAAGGCGCTCATCAATTAAAACTGTATCTGTTGTTAATCGATCTTGTTCATCCCAAAAACTTCTAAATTCCCAAACTTGAAAATGTGGTGTTAAAAATAAATTTTTATCCTTTTCATACGAGTATTCTTTTACCATCTTTTAAAAACCTCCACCCAGTATATCATATGAAAAAAATATTTTATGGCAAGTGTATTCGTTTAATAAACTCTTAAAACATCACTGCCATTTATGATACTAGTAGAATATAAAAATAAAATATCCTGATTATTGATTGTTATGTTATCCATTAAGTATTCTAAATTGCCATACCTTAAATCAATTAAAGTAATTTTTTTGTAACCGCTAAGCATAAGTGGCGCAAAAGAACTAGCATAGGAATCTCTAAAAATTATTAATTCCTTTCCATCATCTATATTATTATTAATTATCTCTTCATAGGCAGTTGCCCCTGATAAGAAAATATCGTAAGAATCAACTGTTCCAAATTTTTCATTATCATAAATCTTATTATAATTGCTTTGAATATTATAAACAGTTGCTGCATCAATAATATCATTATGCAGAATATTTAATTTTTCTCCTTCTTTTTTTATTAAAAGTTGTCCATAATATGTTCCATAAAAAGGATAATATTCCTCTACTTGATAATTATCATCAAAATAGAAATTCATATCTTTTGCCATTTTAGCTACAGTATTAATAATCTTATCTTGCTTTAAATGATGATCAGTATAATAATAACTATCTAAGTTAACAGTATTTGTAATATCAATATAAGTAATTTTATTATTGATATTTTCCATTTGTTCAAATAAGGTATTATAAGCAAATTTTTTATATTTATCATTATCTAAATAATAATTTTTTTCGGGAATAATTGAATAATAAGCGTTCAAACCTTTAAAATAATTATCATAAATATAGTTTATTTTTTCGGTAAATTTTTGTGTTTGTTTTTCATCATATTTATTTTCATATTTAAAGTAATGATTTTGATAATAGAATAAATCATTAACATCAATTTTTCCTAAAATATTTTCTACATCTATCTTTAATTTACGAAAATCATTTCGAAAAACAAAATGGTCAGCAATATAGCTGTCTAAAGATTCCGTACTTTCTTTATTAAGTAGACTTGTTAATGTAATATCAGGTAGAGTGGCTAATTTACGCCTCTCATAATAAGATATTTCTTCTTTTTTTGAAAAAATATTTAGAAACATAAAACTAAAAATAATTACCATAAAACTTATAACTAGTAGTTTTTCTTTCATAAAATCACCTTAAAATCTAAAGTATATAAATGGATTAAATGTTGAATCAACTAAATAAGATGTCGCAATAAATAATAGAACTATATATATAACTGGTTCTAAAAAAATAAGTTTTTTAATTTTTGCATTACTAATATATTTAACAATTGGAGTAGCACAAATAATACTAATAATTAGGATTAACAAATAACCTTTTAAATAGTAAATCGTTTCAAAATTTAAAAATGGTAAATTATTAAAGCCAAACATTGATTTAAAAAATAAACCTAAATTTTTAATATCGGTGATATTAAAAATAATAAAACTAATAATGATTAAAAAAAATGTATAAATATGAGCCAATACTTTATGTTTTTCTAAAAAGTCTTTTAAGCACATTTTTTCAATAATCAAAATAATACCAAAATAAATGCCCCATAAAATAAAATTCCAACTGGCGCCATGCCATAACCCTGTTAATGACCAAACGATAAATATATTACGAATCAGTTTAAGTTTAGAGCCACGATTTCCACCTAGTGGTATATAGATGTAGTCTTTAAACCATCTCGATAGTGATATATGCCAACGTCGCCAAAAATCAGTAATTGATTTAGCTATCAATGGGTAATTAAAGTTTTCTAAAAAATTAAAATTAAACATTTTACCCAAACCAATTGCCATATCTGAATAACCAGAAAAATCAAAATAAATTTGGAGAGTATAAGAAATGGCTAATATCCAATAAAGAAGAATGGATTTATCGCTTATATTCGTTAAAATATTAATTAAAAGGCCAATGTTATTAGAAATAATAACTTTTTTAGATAAGCCAATGATAAATCTTTTTATTCCAATATATAAATTAGAAAAAGTTAGTTTTCGATTATTAATATCTTCTTTTATTTCTGAAAATCTGACAATTGGACCAGCTACTAATTGCGCAAAAAAAGTTATATATAGTAAGTAATCTATTAAATTGTTTGCTTTTTCTTTTTTATCTTTATAAACATCTACTAAATAACTAATATTTTGAAAAGTAAAGAAGCTAATACCGATTGGCATAATGAGATTTTTAATCAATAAATTAGTATTAAAAATAGCGCCTACATTTTCTAAAATAAAATTAGTATATTTAAAATATATTAGAGGTAATAAATTAATAATAATTCCAAATATTAATATTTTTTTATTATTCGTTATTGTTTTAGATAAAAAGTAGTTTAAAATAGAACTTATTAATAAAATAAGAATAAATTTCCCTTCACCATAAAAGTAAAATAACAAACTAAAAAGAATTAAAATTATACTTTTAAAACGTTTTGGCGTAATAAAATAAACTAAAAATAGTATCGGCAAAAAAAAGTATATAAATACTAAACTAGAAAAAACCATATAAAAGAAAAATCCTATATAGGATTAGTCTAACGCTTGAAATGACTTTTGGAAGTCCTTAGAATAGTCATTTACCATTATTAAAATTATCATATCGCCTTTACTATCAACAATAACATCTTTTTCCTCAACTTCAACACAAACCCATTTTCTAGGATTAACAGAGGACTTTATTTTCTCTTTAGCTTCTTCAATATCAGCCCCTTCATTCATACGAACTAACACAA
>CAMSCJ010000035.1 GCA_947056845.1 uncultured Mycoplasmatota bacterium | reverse complement strand
CTGTCATATATTCTAGAGGTCGTATTTGTGCTTCTAAATGTAATTTTAATATACTCTGTTTCAGATTATTTTAAAAAGTATTACAATATAATAATTAATGATAATTTAAATTGGTCTGTCATATATTCTAGAGGTCGTATTTGTGCTTCTAAATGTAATTTTAATATACTTGGATTTAATCCTTTTGATTATTTAAATTCACATAATAGAATGATTGAGGGATATTTTTATAATAACTATGCACCAACTAGAACTCAAAGAATGTATTTTACTCCTGAAAATGCAGGAAGAATAGATTTTTTTAGATTTCAAATAGAACAATGGAAAACACAAAATTTATTAACTTATGATGAGTATTGTTATTTAATGGCAAGTCTCATAGAGTCTGTTTCTAAAGTATCAAATACAGCTGGGGTTTATGGGGCTTACTTAAAATCATGGGATAAACGAGCTTTAAAGGCAATAGAATTTATAAATGTTCCATTTATTAATGAAAAAGTTAAAACAATTTTCCAATACAACGATAAAATTGAGAATATTATTGAATATGTTGAGTGTGATATAATATATTTAGATCCTCCTTATACTCAAAATCAATACGGCACTCAATACCACTTATTAGAGACACTTGTTTTAAATGATAATCCTGAAATTAGCAAAATTACAGGCTCTCGAAGCACTGCCCCAATGCGTTCTGATTGGTCTAAAAATTATAAAGCTCATATATTATTTGAACATATTATCGCTAAAACAAAAGCTAAATATGTTATATTTAGCTATAATGATGATGGTCTAATGTCAAAAACTTATATTGAAGCTGTATTAAAACGTTATGGAAAACTAGATACATATACTTGTAAGAAAATACCTTATAAACAATATAAAAATTGGAAATCTCAAAATAAAGATTCTCACTTTGAATATTTATATTTTATAGAAAAAAAGGATTATTCTCAGGTTATATACGAATCTCCACTAAATTATATAGGAAGTAAGGCTAAAATAGTGAAAGATATTAAACGCATCCTACCATCTAAAGCTAATTCATCATTCATAGATGTGTTTGGTGGCGGTTTTAATATGGGGATAAATAGTGAATTTAATCATGTTATATATAATGATATAAATTTTTTTGTTACAGATTTAATAAAATCGTTTTACACTTACGATACTTATCAATATCTCTTATATATAAAAAAAATTACAGATAAATTTGGATTAGAAAAAGCGAACGGCAAAGCATATATTGCAGCACGGAATTATTATAATTCGTTACCAGAACATAAACGCGACTCTAGACTATTATTTACAATTATTCTTTATGGTTACCAACAACAAATTAGATTTAATGGAAGTCATCAATTTAATAATCCAGTAGGTAT
The DNA here is from genome assembly GCA_947056845.1 of uncultured Mycoplasmatota bacterium. Taxonomy (GTDB): domain Bacteria; phylum Bacillota_I; class Bacilli_A; order RF39; family UBA660; genus CAJLIR01. The sequence goes on along the minus strand of CAMSCJ010000035.1, from coordinate 1,972 downwards.
GAGATGGTTTAATGATAAAGTATTAGAAAAAATGATTTCATTTTCTAGGGTGATTAAAGAGGGTAAGTTTACATTTTTTAGTGAGGATTATATTAAATTAGAAAATCATATTGATAAGCAATCATTTGTGTATATGGATCCACCATACAATTTAACAACAAGCTCATATAATGATGGGAAAAGAGGTTTTAAGGGCTGGAATGAAGTTTTGGAAGATGAATTATTTCAATTTGCCAATAGGCTTAATAAAAGAAATATTTATTTCATGCTTTCATATGTCATTCAACATAAAGGGCATATAAATGAAAAATTTTTAAAATGGATAAAAGAAAATAATTATAACCTTATTGAATTAGGAGATATTATCGGAATATCTGGCAGTAGACGAAAAGAAGTGTTGGTAGTTAATTATGACATATAGAAACATACCACATTTCACTATAAAAAAGAATTTACAGAAATCAAAAAATACAGGAATTTATTTTAGTGATATACTCAATGATGATGTTTTATCTGATGTCTGTTATAAAATTACAGGAAAACATGATTATACTCTAAATTTTGTTGAAAACGATTATAAAGACGAATTTTTATCTGACACATATAATAAAGGCAGACTCGCAATATTACAATACGAGTCCACAATTCATTATATATCTTTTTCAGAAAATAGAGCAAATGGAAGAAATTCAAGTGTGCAAAGTGTTCCTACAGCTTTTAATATATTTTTTTGTAATTCTTATCCAAATAAAAAATTACATTATTATTTTTTAGATACTCAACTTGGTAATTTTGAAACAGATTATTTAATTTTTATGTATAGATTGATGGCTACTATCGGCTTTAATTTTTTAAATGCTGATAATGTTCTTACTCATAAAATTAAAGCTTTTTCATCTATAGAAGATATTATATTTAATAGAAAAAATAATTCCGAAAGAAATAAAGGTAATAATTCTACATATATCACTAAAAGCGGAGCAAATTCTATTGATATATATGGTAAAGTTTATGGAGCAAATAAATACGAATCTAGTATGCTATGTTATGCACTATCTTTATTGTGTCATGAACATCAGAAAATTACCTTATATGAAATTATAGAAAAAGATTTAAAAAGATTACCAGAAATAAGTAGAAAAGTAATAGAAGAAATGGGAGTAATAAAGATTATCCCTACAGATATAACACTTGAAAAACAAATTTTTAAATATAATGATAGTTTACGGTCTCCAAGATACATATATAATCTTCTTGATAGAATTGGTCCTAAACAATGTGTTTTATGCGAGTGTGGTATTCCAGAACTAATACAAGGTGCTCATATTTGGTCTGTATCTAGCATTAAAAAAGAAGCAAATATGATTTATGAAGAAAAACTTAATCATGCAATTAACGGGCATAATGGCTTATGGCTATGTGAAAATCATCATAAATTATTTGATGAAAATATTCTTATGATAAAAGAAAATGGAACTATTTATTATCAAGAAAAAATACCTATAGAACATCGTGAATTTATAGCTAAAATTACAACGATTGGTTGTTTGCCTGAATTTATTATGAGCGAACAATTTGTAGAGTATTTATGGCAAAGAAATAAGGCTGTATAAAATATTTAAACTATATAACCATTATATAAAATAGTGGAAAATGAAAAAAGTTATTATTAATAAGTTTATAACTTATTAATAATAAAAGATATTTTATGGCTTTATTTTAAAATTTTGCTTGACTTTTTTATAATATTGTGATACATTATTTTTATGATGAAGATGGTTCATCAAATAAATTATGGGAGATGATATTATGTTATCATTTATTTTATGGATTTTTGGTTGTATAGTTGTAATACCTGCTATGATATATATATTTAATAAAGTTATGAAAAATAGAGCAGTAAAAAAAGGTGGTGCTATGACTAAAGATAGATACAACACAATTGCTTCAAGACTTTTACTTATTACACTGC
>CAMSCJ010000034.1 GCA_947056845.1 uncultured Mycoplasmatota bacterium | reverse complement strand
GTAGTGGAAGCTATAATATTAAAGTAAGAGTAATCAATGGAACATTCGCAAACAACGGTCAAAATAGTTTAAATACAAAAGAAAGTGCAGCTAAGGCAGTAAATATTGTACAGACATATACAGTAACATTTAATGCAAATGGTGGAAGTGTTAGTACAACCAGTAAACAAGTTACTAAGGGAAATACATATGGGACATTACCTACGCCGACTAAGAATAATTCTACATTTGATGGTTGGTACACTGCAGTGAGTGGTGGAACTAAAATAACAGCAGCATCAACAGTTAATATTACAGCAAATCAAATTTTGTATGCACATTGGATTTTTAATGGCCCTAATAGTGAAATAATAAATGAACCAGGGTATAAAGGTGTATTAAAGGTTGTATATTTGGATCCGACAAATCTAACTAGAAAATGTACAAAAAATGATGTAAATAGTGATTATGGAACAAAAACGGGTTGCATGAAATGGTATGCATATGCTCAATCAAGTACAACATATACTATGATATTGGATCATAATACAACTCAGAGTGAAATTAGACCAATAAATCGAAATAGTCAATTGAAAACAGATACAAACAATTGGAATTCTAGTTTAAATCCAAGATTAATAAAAATCGAGGAAATTAATACTATTACAGGTGGTACAAGTGCGTTAAAACCTTATTATAATTCTGTTTGTTTAAATACAATGACAAATGCTTGTACATCTAATGTAAAAGGAAATTATGGCTGGCTATATGATAGAATAAGTGATAGATGCGAAAAATATGGTTGTTTAAATGCGACCTCACCATTAACTTCCTCTTCTCCTGTTTATGGCTGGAGTTATTGGACCGATAACTCAATACTTGATGATGTTGGGGACAGGCCCTATGCTAGCGAGGAAACATATGCTATTTTTGAGAATAGTAAAGTTTTCTGTGTAAATGAATTAAATGTGGCTGGTATCCGTCCAGTTATAACAGTACAGAAATCAATATTGGGTGAATAAAATATTTTAATTAGAAAGGAAAAAAGAAGTGAAAAAAATAGTAATAATCGGCTTAACCTCACTACTACTTGTAGTGGGGTGTGGCAAGAAGAAAGAAGAAGAAAAAGATAATAAAACAAATAATGAGCCAACCGTAGATAATCCAACAAATATAACAGATGAAAATATGATAAAAGATCAAACAGTAGAGACATTACAATTTACAAATACGGGATTAGTATATGATGGAAATATGACAACTCTAACTAGTCAAGTAACTAATACATCAGATCAAGTTGTACAATTGAATACAGTTATGGCAACTATCAATTATAAGGACGAATATGATAATGATCGTGTTTTAGAGATGGAAGTATATTTTGGAGAAAGTTTAAACCCAGGAGAAACAAGATCTGTATATAGTACAACCGATGTTGATTTAAGAAAGTCAAGTAATATAGAGTATCGAATTATGCGATAATTAAATTAAGGTAATATGTAAATTAATTATATATTATAGGTTAGTTAATATAGATAAAAAACAGGAATAATGTAAATCCCAAATACTCAAAATTCTAATAACTTATTTATATTAATGATTCCTCTTTAGTAATAAAGAAAATATTAAAAAATCTTTAAAAATTATTTTTAAAGATTTTTTTTGACAATAAATATTATTTGAATATTATATACTATTTTTGGTGATTAATATGAAAGTAAAAGTTTTCGATGAAGCCCATGAGAAAGATTTAGAAGTAGCAATTAACACATTTTTGATGGATTTTGAAGGTGATATTATTGATATAAAGTATCAAGTCGCTATAAGTGTTTTTTCGGAAGAACAAATATATTGTTTTTCAGCTATGATAATATATACAAAATAAAATAATATATAGTTCAATTGATTAAAATTAAGAATTATCATTCACAATAACATAGAATATAAATGAGGAGGATAAAATATGTCTGGAAATTTTACAGAAGATACTAGAAGAATATTGACAAATGCTCGGAAAGAAATGTATGAATTGAAGCATCCATATATTGGAAGTGAGCATTTACTATTAGCTATATTGAAAGAAAAAAATGATATTTCAAGAAAACTAGCTGAATATAAATTAGATTATGAAAAACTTAAGGCGGAAATTATCAAAATTGTTGGTGTAGGTTCTAAAGCTAGTGAGTGGTTTTTATATACTCCTTTGTTAAAAAGAATTATTGAAAATTCAATAATTGATAGTAAAGAAAATAATAATGGTTGTGTCACTATTGAACACCTATTTGCTAGTATGCTAGAAGAGGGCGAAGGAGTTGCTATTAGAATCATGTTAGGGATGAATATAGATTTAGATGAATTGTATAGCGATTTTTCATATAAATTAGTTAGTCATAATAAAGGAAAGAAAAATAAAAAATTATTGTTAGAGGAATTAGGAACAGATTTAACAAAAAAAGCTATTAACGGTGAATTAGATCCTGTCATCGGGCGAGATCAAGAGATTAAGCGTGTTTTAGAAATTTTATCTAGAAGAACTAAAAATAATCCTTTATTAATTGGTGAAGCTGGAGTTGGAAAAACGGCTATCGTTGAAGAATTAAGTAAAATGATTGCGAGTGGTGATGTACCATTATCATTAAAAAATAAGAGAATAATTAGTTTAGATATGGCAACAGCTGTTGCTGGCACTAAATATCGTGGAGAATTTGAAGAAAGAATTAGAAAGATATTAAAAGAAATCGAAGATAATGATGATATCATTTTATTTATTGATGAGATTCATACTTTGGTTGGAGCTGGCGGAGCTGAAGGCGCTATTGATGCCTCTAATATTTTTAAACCAGCTTTAGCGAGGGGAAAATTAAGATGTATTGGGGCGACAACTATTGATGAATATAAAAAATATATTGAAGCTGATAGTGCTTTAGAAAGACGCTTTCAAAAAGTAGCAATTGAAGTTCCTAATAGACAAACAGTTCGTGAAATTTTAATGAAATTAAAAGGCATTTATGAGAAATTTCACCTAGTAGTTATAAACGATGAAATAATTGATTTAATCATTAATCTATCTGAAAAATATATTTATGATCGCAACCAGCCAGATAAAGCTATTGATCTTTTGGATGAGGTGTGTGCTAAGGTTAGTTTAACTGAAAGTAAGGAATTTAAAAAGTATAATACTTTAACTAAGGAATTACAGCAAATTCTAAAAAATAAGAATAATGCGATTATCGAAAGTAAATTTGATGAAGCAGCCAACTATAAAGAAAAAGAAAACATTTTAATGGATAAAATTAATAAATTAGAGTTAATTCTTTATAAAAAAGATAAATATAATATTGTTACTAAAGATGATGTTGCTAAAGTTGTCAATATTAAAACTAAAATTCCTGTTTATGAATTATTAAACGATAATATTTCTGTTATTGAAGGACTAGAAAAAAATCTAAAAAATGCGATTATTGGTCAAAATAAGGCGATTGATTCTGTTGTTAAAATAGCTAAAAGAATAAAATTAGGATTTAATGATGAAAATAGATGTTATGCAATGTTATTTTGTGGACCAAGTGGTATAGGGAAAACTAATCTGGCAAAGACATTTGGTGAGAATTTAGTAGGAAAAGAAAATGTCATCAAACTAGATATGGGAGAATATGCGGAAGATCATTCTATTAGTAAAATCATTGGTGCCCCACCAGGCTATGTAGGATATTCGGATAACAAGAATGTGTTAGAAACAATCCGCAATAAGCCATATTCAGTTTTAATATTAGATGAAATAGAGAAATCAACCCCAAATATAATTAACTTATTTTTTCAAATTCTAGATGATGGAAAAATAAAAGATTCATGTGGACGTGAAGTTAGATTTGACAATGTTACTATTATCATGACTTCTAATATTGGCTTTAATGATATAGAAATTGGCTTTAATAAAAATAATAATGATGTTGTTTTAACAAAACTAAAGGAATATTTTTCATTACCGTTTATAAATAGAATTGATAATGTCGTTATATTTAATAAGTTAACTTATGATGATATTTATCAAATAACTACTAAAAAATTAAATCATTTAAAAAATAAATATTCTGAGAAAAAAATCAAATTACGTTTCTCAAAAGATTTAATTGATAATATTGTAAAACAATCCAATTATGAAGAATTTGGGGCCCGTAAAATAGATAAAATAATTAAGGATAAACTTGAAAATCAAATTATTGAAGAGATAATAAATGGAAAGAAGAATATTCTAGTTAAACCTAATTTAGAAAAAAGTGCTGTATAGACTTTTTTTTTTATAAAATTTGTGATACAATTATTAAGGTGATGGTATGGATATTATGAACCAGATTAGGGAGACTCTTAATAGAAATAGCAATATAAGTGATCCTGTTAAGGATAATTTGTTAGATTTAATCACAATTTTTCATCAAACATTTCCAAATGTTGAACTTGCAAACTTAAATAAAAGATTAGAAAATTTAGTAATTGAATCAGGTAGTAAATATGTTTATAAAGAGGTTTCTAATTATAATCCTACTTCAAATATACTTACATTAAATATGAGTGAGCTAGAAAAAAATCATGATCTGAAACATGTTTTAATGTACCAACTTTTAAATATAATAACAGCAAAAGATAATTATGTTGGCTTTGATAAGGATCATAAACTTATTGCTCTTAATATTGGTTATACAGAAATTTTAACTAATAATTTAGTTGGTAACGATAGTGATATAGAGTACCATTCTGATGAAGTTATTGCTACTAATTTAATAGCTAATATGATTGGTAATGATGTTTTATTTAAAGCATATTTTACAAATGATTTTAATTTAATTAATAATGTATTAGAAAATGCGGGGTTGTAAAATGGGAAAAGTAACGGATTTAATGAATTTTAATTATCAAAGTCAAGTTAGTGATAAAAAAGCACCAAGTAATTTAACTCAAATAATGTTAAATATATCAAAAATAAGTATAAGTCTTGGTCTACCATGGATGTTAGATATAATCAAAAGAGAATTACCAGCTGATAAAAATAGATATCCTGGCCTACAAAATCTTAACGCTTTTTTAGATGTTATGTCTAATTCAATGACAGGTATGCAAACTGAATCCACTATAACAGTAGATCAAGATATACATAAAACAAGATAATAATCAAAAATTTTTGATTATTTTTTTTAATTTACTAGGAAAACTAGCTTTCTAAAAATTAATTACTTGAAAGAATTAACAAAAAGTTATTTACAAACAAATGTATGTATTGTATAATTGCATCAAGG
>CAMSCJ010000033.1 GCA_947056845.1 uncultured Mycoplasmatota bacterium | reverse complement strand
GGCTAAGCGGATCATTTAAACTTCCAGCAAAACTATCCCTCTGAGTAAATCTACCCGTACTTGAATTATAATACCTCGCTCTTAAATAAACAGTCGATGTTTCCTTGTCAAAATATTCGCCACAATAATGAAATGCATTTGTGTCATTTTCATCAATGTTTTTTTCAACACCGAATGCATTATGTAATATTATATCATAATTTTAACTATTTGTAAAGAAAAAGGAGCAAACAAGCTTATACACTTAATCTGCTCCATTATTTAAACTAACTAATTTTCTTCATGATACATAGAAAACTCCTTTAAATTATGACCATAATAGTTTTCTATCATATCATCTTCAAATCTTTTCCACAATGTAAAATAAATGCTATTAATAATATTTGTTTGATCATAAAATATTCCATAATCATCATTTGGAATAACAACTGACTTATTACCTAAAAACATTAAGTTTTTAGGTATGATTCTAGTAGAAGTAGTATAAATAAGAGTTGCATATATACTCTTCCAATTAGTAGTTTTACATGGAAAGTCATTTTTTATAATTTCATTGTTATTAAAATCTTCTAATTGAGGCATTTTTTTTGAGAAAGTCAATTTTGTTCTTACGATAGGACATAGATGCCCTATTTTCTCATCAAGTCCTATTGGATGAAGATACTTATCAGCTAATTGAAATAACAAATAAGTATCAATTAAATTTTTCTCTTTTGCTAATTCTCCATTAAGACGCATTGCAAAAACATCACCTTTATTCCATGGACATACATATAATCGTTTTTTGGATATCCTTTTCTTAGGTGGTTGAGTAGATATTAACTTTTCTTTTAGTTTTAAAAAAACCAAATTTCTTTTATATGCTAGCCCAGAATTTTCAAATTTCCACCTTTGAATATCACCTCCATGATCTATCCAATACAAAGCTTTACTTTTTACTTCATTATCAAGGAGTCCTAAATTCCATAATGTATCTGCAATCACACACCAAAATACTGGTTCTTCATCATTATTATCATATTTTTCTATGTCATAGTGAATTTTTAGTTGATCTAATATTTTATTTAATGGTATGCCAAACTTTAACTCATCCTGAATAGTATCCCTTATATCAAGAGCCATATCATCATCATACAAATTAATTCCCCATGCTCCCATAATTTACTCCTTTTTACTTTTTACGACTTTTATAATGCTTTAATTCAAAATAACTTTTAAATTTAGACATTAGGGGTTCTTTAAAAACCTTTTCATATATAGGATAAAGTAATCCTTTTGGACTTATCTCATTTCGTTGATTATTCTGACGTAACTTTGGATTTTTTATAGTTTCAGAAGACATTTTAACCTTATTTAATGTATTAAAATATTCAATTCCCGCTTGTTCTGCAAACCTTGCCTCTAATCTTGTATTGAATTCCATACCATATACTTGTTTAAAATGTAAATGATTTCTATTAGAACTTGCGCGATGTTGCAGTCTTCTTTTTATTGGATCATTAGTTTGACCCACATATTGAACATATCCTCCATTATCTACTAAAACGTAAATATAATATTTATTTTTCTTTTTTTGCTGAACTTCCTTTTCTGATTCCTTTGCCTTGGTAAGTGACTGATCTCCGGATATTTCAATTTTAACTGATTCTGAATCAATGACAGTTGGTGGAATTACATCAATATTTGGAGTGTTTGGAATAGATACATCTGGAAACTTTAATCCACTGTCAACAACAACATCTGTTCCAAAAAAAACATCAAAACCAAATATAATATGCCCACTAGGATCAATGTACCTAATCGGATTATTTGCACAATAAGTATAAAGATTTAAACTAAGCGGATCGGTTCTTCTTCCGGCGAATGAATCACGGCTGATAAATCTACCAGTACTTGGGTTATAGTTTCTTGCCCTCAGATAAACAGTCGCTGTTTCTTTGTCAAAGTATTCACCGCAGTAACGGAATGCATTTGTGTCATTTTCACCAATATTCTTCTCAACACCAAACGCATCATATCTGTAACTCTTTGTTACCTTTCCGTCTTTGTCAGTGAGATTTACTACATCACCGTGTGCATTCTGTGTATAGTAAGTATTAATTTTATTATATCATAATTTTAACTTTTGGTAAAGAAAAATAAAAGGAGTTAACAATGCCTTAAAAGCTTGTTACTCCTTCTATTATATTGCTTTTTTTACTTGCTTTTTGTAGATTTGTGGTTCTTTTTAGTTTTTTATATATTATAACTTTTTTTATTGATTTTTTCCTACTATTTTGAAGTTATATATTTATATAAAAGAAGAGCAAAACTCGCTTAAAACAAGTTTTGCTCTAATTTATTATTTAAAATTTATTTAATATAATCACACTTATAAATTAACTGACAAATACAAATTCATATTGACCTTCAAGTAATATACAGTATTCTATTAATTCTAATGACCTATCTCGAATTTTTGATAATGTTTTAAATGAACTTAAAACCGGAATTTCAGAACCAATACCTGCAGTTTTAATATGAATTTCTGAAAAAATACTGTTATTATCTTTTAAATATTCTGTCCAGTTATTTTGTGAATCTTTTAACTTTTGATAATTTTTATTTTCTAAGTTATTTTGTAAAATAGTCAATGAATTTTCTATTTCTGCTTCCCAATAATTAATATAGTTGCTATAAAAAGAAACAATTTCAGCCGTAGATACTGGGATGTCATGATTATTAAAATCATTATCTATCGGATTATTATTTAAAAAAGTTTCAATATCTTTATTATTAGAAAATGTTTTAAAAATACATAAATATTGCTTTTTGGGTGTTTCAACTAAATTATCATAATTATCTATAATGGATATTTCTTGTGTTTTTTCTATATCATTATTACATGATACTAAAACAAATAAACTAATAATTAGAATTAACAATATATTTTTTTTCATATTAATCTCCATTTAATATCCATTATAAAAGATTTCTGCTTCTTTAGTTCTTCTATTTATTAATCCTTCATTTTCAGCACCATCCAAAAAAGCAGCTAAGCATTCATTATAACTACCATAATTTCCAGATAAAATATAATTTGATATATCATAGCTAGTATTTCCCCAAATATTTTGCCCTTTTTGAAAACTATCCATTATACATGCATCATATTGTTCTTGCGTTAGTATTATATTATTTTCTTCAATAAATTTATTTAAATTAGGTTCAAAAACATTACTTAAATCATTAGCTAATAATGTTGTCGCTTGCTCCTCTGTCAATGATGAATAATATAACCCATCAATTTCTACTGACATACTACCATCATGTATTACATGACCATATCCTATTGTATAATTTGTTTCCCAATCACTTGCTATGTATGGCTCAGACATAAAATATTCAAATTCTTTAATTTTTTCTATACCATTTCTAGAAGTTTTATATGGTTTTTTAGAATTAACAGTAGTGGTTGTTGTGGTAGTTGTAGTTCTTGAAGTAGATGTAACTGTAGTTTTAGTCTGAGATGAAGTTTCAGCTTTACCTGTATTCTTTGTTTGGGATTCATGATTGATAGGCTTTGCATCGCAACCAGTTAAAAGCCCTGCACCAATAGCAATTGCCATTCCTAATATAATTTCACCAATAATATGTCCACTCGGATCGACATACCTAATCGAATTATTATGACAATAAGTATAAAGATTCAAGCTAAGCGGATCAGATCTTCTTCCGGCGAATGAGTCACGGCTGATAAATCTGCCAGTTGATGGGTTATAATTTCTAGCCCTCAGATAAACCGTGGCTGTTTCCTTGTCATAATACTCACCGCAATAACGGAATGCATTTGTGTCATTCTTATCAATATTCTTCTCAACACCGAATGCATCATATCTGTAACTTTTTGTTACTTTACCGTCTATGTCAGTTAGGTTTACAACATCTCCGTGTTCATTTTGCGTGTAATAAGTATTAATTTTATTATATCATAATTTTAACTATTTGTAAAGAAAAAGAGCAAAACAAGCTTATGAAAGCTTATTTTGCTCCTTATTGATTATAATATATTTATTATTGACAATATTATATTAATAAGTAACGAAAATGGAAATAATAATGAAAAATATCCAAAAATTGTTTTGTGCTTATATTTATATTTTTTAGATATTAAATATCCAATAATAGATGACATACTTATTATCAAATAAATAAAAGATATTATAAAACTATCATTTTTATTACTTAAAATAAATGATGATAATATAGCTAATAAAACTATACCAAATGAACACATAATTGAAAAATAATAAAACAAAAATCTAATTGATAAATTTTTTTGTTTATATATAATTGAATTTAAAATGCATCCTATACATAAAAGAACTAATATGATAACAAAATAAATAGCAGACCAAAGTGAATTGTGTGCATTAATATCACAAACCTCAATTATTATATAATTTAACACATATATAATAATTGATAAAATAAAAAATAATTTATTCATATCACTATTCTCCTAAATATTCACAAAACTTATTTACATCAAATGATAACGATACATCTCCACCAATAAATAAATAAACACTTCCTCCAATACTAAGTGTAAAATGAGGATCATCTTCTTGGTTACTTATCATTGTACAATCACTATTTTTAGATATAAATCCAGCTTGATAATCCCATTCATGTCCAGGCATTAACCAGGGTATACCATCTCTGTTTCCATTGTATGCAGAACATTCAGACTCAGCGCCTACTCCAATTATCTCACCAAAATCTGCACCTATTGAAAATTTGGATGTTGAATTCGTTTTACAATCATCAGCTATAATATATTCGTTTCTTATTGGTACTACCAAAGCAGATCCGTTTATGCAACCTAATTTTCCTTCAGCACCAAGACCGAATCCCATTCCTAATTCAAAACTAGTTGAATGATATACAGCTTTTCCAAACTTTACAGCGCCATTTACAAATGGAGTAGCTATATTTTCATCAATCCAATTTATACTTCTGCTAAACATATTTGTATTCTTTTTAGATGTAGAAATTTGGGTATCTGTAATTACTGTAGTATAAGTAGTAATTGATGTTAGTTGCTTTGAAATGCCGCCGGTAATGGGAGAATCAAAAGCTTTAGGAACAGTAGTAGTTGCCACTTGAGATGAACTTGATTTTCCTGATTTTAATTCATTAAATTTTTTGGCATCCCAAGCACTGTTAATCGAGAACTTTTCACCATTTATTAATCCATAACTATGCCCACTCGGATCGACATACCTAATCGGATTATTTCCACAATAAGTATAAAGATTTAAACTAAGCGGATCAGATCTTCTTCCGGCGAATG
>CAMSCJ010000032.1 GCA_947056845.1 uncultured Mycoplasmatota bacterium | reverse complement strand
AATTGAATACAGTTATGGCAACTATCAATTATAAAGATGAATATGATAATGATCGTGTTTTAGAGATGGAAGTATATTTTGGGGAAAGTTTAAATCCAGGAGAAACAAGATCCGTATATAGCACAACTGATGTTGATTTAAGAAAATCGAGTAATATAGAGTATCGAATTGTACGATAATTAAAAAATTAAATTAAGGTAATATGTAAATTAATAATTATTTTTAGTGATAGACATGGTTAAAGGATAAATATAAATGTATTTATCCTTTAATTATATAAGAATATTTTTTGACATATTTTTTATTCATAAACATATATAATATGAATAGATTAAATCAGGTGATAATATGCGTAGAAGGTTTATAGCTAAAAATAAAAAAAATATTTCTATTATGTTAAAAATATTTTTAATTTTTATTATTATTATGTTTGTCTTAATTAAAGTTATGTCTTTTAAGCTATTTGATAGTAATACTAATTTTGTATCATATATTATGGAATCATCTAATCATTTAATTGCTACTGATTTATCATATAATGATAAATTAATAGACCTGAGTGTTTTATTGACAAATTTAGATTTAAAAAAACCTGATACCTTATTTAAAACTAATTTTATTTATGAAAATAAATTACTTAGTGATCAGGAATTTTTAGATAATATATTACCATTTGTTAATAATTTAATTAAAAATTTTAATGAGATAATAGAACCTGTTAGTAATGTAAATGATAATTTACCTAAGGTATATATTTATAATACTCATCAAACTGAGGGCTATGTGATGGAAAATGGTGAAATTCATAATTTAACGCCTAATGTTTATGAAGCTGCTAATGTCTTAAAGGAAATGCTTAGTGAAAAGAATATTAACACAATTGTTGAAAATGGTAATATAAGTGAATATTTAAATAATAATAATCTTAATTATGATGATAGTTATATTGCGAGTAGATATTTTTTGGAAAAAGCACTTGCCGAATATCCTAGTGTAGATATTTTTATTGATTTACATCGCGATGCATTAAATCATGACCTTGCTACTGTTGAATATGAAGGAAAGAAGTATGCTAAAATATTGTTTGTAGTTGGATTAGAACATAATAATTATCAGGATAATTTGAATTTTGCTAATGAATTAAATAATTTATTTTTAAATAATTACCCATTTTTAACAAGAGGCGTTTTGACTAAAAGTGGGCCATTAGTTAATGGAATTTATAATCAGGATTTAAGTAATAAGGTTATTTTATTAGAGGTTGGCGGAAATGAAAGTACATTTGATGAAGTTAGTAATACGTTAGAATTAGTAAGTGATATTTTATATAAGAGATTGGGTGAAAGTGATGTCTGAAAAAAAACAAAATTTTGCAAAGTATTTATGTAAGTTATTTGTTGTTATTATTTTTATATCTTTTTTGACACTTTATTTTTCACAGAAAACAGGTTATTTTGAATATGAGCAATATAAAAAAACAAGTTTTACAAAAGAGCAAATAGAGAAGTTTGAGCAAGATATTAAGGATGGAAAAGAGGTTGACATTACTAATTATTTAGATAATAAGAATAATGATTATTCTAATAAGGTTTCTAAACTTGGTCTTAGTTTATCTAAGGGCATTGAGAAAACAATTAAAAGCGGCTTAAATAAAGTTATAGATATGCTTAATAATGCATTGTCATAAATTATAAATGTGACAATTTTTTTATTTTATTTAATTGTTATTTTTGATATAATAATAATAGGTGTTAATATGAAGAGTATATATGACTATAGTCTAAAGGATTTAGAAAAATATTTTTTAAGTATTGGTGAGAAAAAGTTTAAAGCGGTTCAAATTTATGATTGGTTATATAAGAAACGTGTAGATTCATTTGAAGAAATGACTAATTTAAAACAAGAGTTAATCAAGCATCTTATAGAACAGTTTTCATTTGAACATTTAGAGATTCTTAGTCGTTTAGATGATGTTGATGTTTATAAATATTTATTTAAACTTAATGATGGCAATAAAATTGAAGCTGTTTTAATGCATCATGATTATGGTAATAGTTTATGTGTTTCTACCCAAGTTGGTTGTAATATGAGTTGTGCATTTTGTGAGAGTGGGAGACTTAAGAAAGTTCGTAATTTAATACCTAGTGAGATGATTCTACCAATTTTACAAATAGAAAGAGACTTAAAAATTAGAATTTCTCATATAGTTTTAATGGGGATAGGGGAGCCATTTGACAACTATGAGAATGTTATGAAGTTTTTAGATATTGTTAATGAACCCAAAGGTATTGAATTGGGTTCAAGGCATATTACAATTTCAACTTGTGGAGTAGTACCAAAAATTTTAGATTTTATGGACAATGATAAACAGGTTAATTTAGCTATTTCTCTTCATGCATCAAATGATAACCTGCGCAATAAATTAATGCCAATTAATAAGGTGTATAATTTGCAGTTACTTCTAAATACGATAAAAAAATATGTTGCGAAAACTAATCGTCGAGTGACACTAGAATATATCATGTTAAAAGATGTTAATGATTCGATTAGTCATGCTAGGGAATTGGCCGATTTAGTTAAAGGAATTAATTGTTATGTTAATTTGATTCCTTATAATGAGACTAGTCATATTGAATTTAAAAAAAGCAGTAAAGAACGTATTTTAAAGTTCTATGATTGTTTAAAACGAAACAATGTAAATGTTACAATAAGAAGGGAGTTTGGATCTAAAGTGATGGCGGCTTGTGGTCAACTTAGATCTAATTATGAGGAGGGAAGTTAATGGAAAATTATTATTTAACGGATCCTGGAAAAGTTAGGGAACAAAATGAAGATAGTGTTATTATTGTAAAAAATCATAATGACGAATACTTAATGGCTGTTGCAGATGGTATGGGAGGACATAGTAATGGTGAGGTTGCTTCTAGTATAGCGATTACACATTTAGCTAATAATTTTAAAGAATTGAAATCAATTGGAACAAAAGATGATGCGATTTATTGGATGAGGGCTATTACAAATGAAATAAATGCTCTTATTTATAAATATACGGAGGAAAATCCTAATAGTACTGGCATGGGAACAACACTTGTCATGGCTCTTATTACCGATTCTTTTCTATTATTTGGAAATATTGGTGATTCTTCTGGGTATGTTATTAAGAATGATCAAATTCATAAAATAACAACTGATCATACCTTGGTAAATTTATTAGTACAATCAGGAGAACTTACAGAAAAAGAGGCTAAGGAACACCCAAGAAAAAATGTTTTAATGAAAGCCTTAGGGGCTAATGTTACAGCTGAAATTGATGTTTTTGATGTTGAAAATGATATAGAAGGTATATTTTTATGTAGCGATGGCTTAACTAATATGTTAGATGATGAACAAATTATTAAGGTTTTAAATTCTGATTTATCAATAGAAGAAAAGGTAAAAAAATTGATTTATAAAAGTAATAATCGTGGTGGAAATGATAATATTTCCATTGCTTATTTGGTAAAACGAGGTGAGTAGTATGGTAGTAAAAGGGCAAATGATTAATGAAAGATATCAAATAATTCGATTAATTGGCGAAGGTGGAATGGCTAATGTTTATTTGGCTCATGACATTATTCTAGATAGAATGGTGGCTGTTAAAATATTACGTGGCGATTTAGCTGATGACGAAAAATTTGTACGTCGTTTTCAAAGAGAAGCGATATCAGCTAGTTCTTTAACACATCCTAATATTGTTGGTATGTATGACGTTGGAGAAGATAATGGTGATTATTTTATTGTCATGGAATACATAGATGGAAAAACACTTAAAAGTTTGATTAAAAAAAGAGGCGCTTTAACGCTTCCAGAAGTTATGGATATTATGTTGCAGTTGTTAGACGGGGTAAAATGTGCACATGATAGCTATATTATTCACCGTGATATTAAACCGCAAAATGTTTTAATTCTAGATGATGGAACAGTTAAAATAACAGATTTTGGAATTGCAACTGCTTTAAATAATAATGAATTAACACAGACAAATTCAGTTATGGGGTCGGTACATTACCTACCTCCAGAACAGGCAAATGGTAAAAATTCTACAGTAAAGAGTGATATATATTCAATCGGTATTATGATGTATGAACTTCTTACTGGTAAACTTCCATTTAAGGGTGATAATGCAGTTGAAATTGCAATTAAGCAAATGCGAGATGAAATACCAAGTGTTTGTTTGATTAATCCAGAGATACCACAGTCAATTGAAAATATTATTTTAAAAGCTTGTGCTAAAAATCCTAAAAATCGTTATGATAGTGCTGCTGAAATGCAAGAAGATTTAAGAACGGCGCTTGATGTTGAGAGAAAAAATGAACCTAGGTATGTTTACAAATATGATGAACAGGATTTAGATGAAACTAAGGAGTTTGCTTTAGAAACTCGTGAAGAGATAAATAAAAATATTCATCAATCTATAGATGACGATATGTGTGATGATATGCAAGATAAAAAAGATGGAAAACAGAAGGGGTTAAATATTACATTATTTTTAGTTGTTATTGTTTTTGGTTTAATTGCACTTTTTATAATTGGAGCAGTTATTATTTATCCTAAACTAAGTGAAATTCCAGATGTGAAAATTCCTGATGTTTCAAAATTAACTAGAGATGATGCAGTTAAAAAGCTAGAAGATTTGGGCTTAAAGGTATATGATAGTGATACAATAGAGGCAAGTGATGAAATTGATGAAGGACTTGTTATTGGAACTAAGCCAGGTGCTTCTAATGTAATAAAAAAAGGTAATAATGTGACTTTGATTATATCAAGTGGTGAGAGTGGCTATTTAGTTAAAGATTATAAAGGAAAAAATTGCTATGAAGTTCAGGCAGAATTGAAATTGCAGGATGTTTATGTATTGATTGAAAAAAAGGATATTTCCG
Organism: uncultured Mycoplasmatota bacterium; assembly: GCA_947056845.1. Lineage (GTDB taxonomy): Bacteria > Bacillota_I > Bacilli_A > RF39 > UBA660 > CAJLIR01. Next base: position 1,357 of record CAMSCJ010000032.1, on the reverse strand, counting down.
ATATAGAGGATAAGGAAAATTTAGATCCATATCAAATTATTGATCAGTCAGTTGAACCAAATGAAAAATTGAATAAAAATGACAAAATTATATTATATATACCTGATATAGTAACAGAGTATCCTGATTTTGTAGGAGAAAAATGGACTGAGGATAAAGTTAGAGAGTTTTGTGAAGCAAATGGTATTATTTTAAGTGTTGATTATCAAGAAACAACAGACTATATTAAAGGTACTGTTTTAGAACAAAGTAGAACTAAGGGAACAAAAGTTGTTAGTGGTATGCCATTAAAAATAAAAGTTGCTAAAGAACCAACACCAACAACGACAACAACTATGCCTACAACTTCATCAACAACGACAACAACGCAAAAAGAGGAATAAAATGACAGGGAAAATTGTCAAAGTAATAAGTAATGATTATACTGTTTTAAGTGATAATGAATTATATGTGTGTAAGTCTAGAGGTAAGTTTCGTAATCTAAATATCATACCATTGGTAGGAGATAATGTTGATTTTGATGATAAAAATAAATATATATTAGAAATTTTCCCTAGAAAAAACTTTTTAGTTCGACCTCCAGTAGCTAATATTGATCAATGTGTTATTGTGGCGAGTGTTAAGGAACCTGATTTTTCGGCTAATTTATTGGATAAATTATTAACTATTATTGAGTTTAATAATATAAAACCAATTATTTGCTTTACAAAAATTGACAAATTAAATGATGCTGAATTAGTAAAAATTAAATCGATTATGGATTATTACTGCAGGATTGGATATGAGATTTATGATAATCAGAATTTAGAAAAATTAAAATTAATTTTTAAAGATAAAATAACAGTTTTTACTGGTCAAAGTGGTGCTGGTAAATCAACCCTTTTAAATAAATTAAATAATAAATTGAAACTTAAAACTGATGAAATATCATTGGCTTTAAATCGAGGAAAACATACGACTAGGCATGTAGAACTTTTGCATATTTATGATGGCTATGTTGCTGATACGCCTGGTTTTTCAGCTATTAGTTTTGTTGGTATGACTAATAGTGATATTAGAGACAATTTTATTGAGTTCAATAATTATCGTGATTGTTGTGAATATAAGGATTGTATGCATGATAATGAAATAAATTGTGAAATAAAAAGAAAAATTAGTGATGGTGATATTTTACTTTCTAGATATGATAATTATTTAAAATTTATTCATAAAGAGAAACAATAGTAGGTAAATATTAATTAAAATTATTTATTTTAGGCTCAAAAAACTATCAAAGTAACGAAAGTTACTTTTTTTTGAATAAAAAATAATATTATAATAAATAATAAAATATTGAAAAAAAAGTAATAAAATGTTA
>CAMSCJ010000031.1 GCA_947056845.1 uncultured Mycoplasmatota bacterium | reverse complement strand
ATCTTTTTACTTTATTTTTATAAATTTAGTCTCACATCATTTACAACTACACAAATATTAAAAATGTTAAAGCTATATAATATATATTTATTTTATATAAAATAAATTCTTATAATAGATTATAAATTAATTATTTTTTTCTATTTTATATTACTCTTAATTAAGTCTTAAAACCTTTAGTTCATTTAATTTTAATTATTGTATGTTAACATATCTTTAATTGTTTATAATATATTGCTTTACATAAACTATGCTAGTTTTTACCACCTTATTATATGTTTATTTATAAAAGCAAATGTAGTATGTGAAATTTCACATATAAACTCTAATCTTTGTTTTAATAATTCATCAATAGTTATTTTCTTGATTAATAACATTAATCATAAATCCCATTCTTTCTTAGTATGATAATTTTCCATAAAACGAAAAAATCAACCCAATTTGAGTTGATATTTATATTAAAGTTCGAATAGTTCGAACAGATTCGACACTGGTGCGGGTGAAGGGACTTGAACCCCCATGCCTTACGGCGCTAGATCCTAAGTCTAGTGCGTCTGCCAATTTCGCCACACCCGCATAAGTGGTGGACCTTGTAGGACTCGAACCTACGACCGCCCGGTTATGAGCCGGATGCTCTAACCAACTGAGCTAAAGGTCCATTGCATTACTGCTTTTATATAATATCATATTAGTATATAATATGCAATAATTTTTGAAAATATTTTCAAAATATTTTCAAAAATTATGTAAAATAAAATACGCTATTTTTGTAGCATATTCAATAAATTTATTTTAAATATATCCTTTTCCGAATGTTCTTTTGATACCATAACGCCTTTATAAGTGACCAATTCCGATTGATGTCCTTCACTTAAAATATCAACTGGAGTAATTTTATCTAACATAACAATTTTCTCTTTTTCATAAACGATATAATGGAGTTTTATAATTTCGTGAACTTTTTCAAACATAATATCAGTTGGTAATTTTAATTCATACGTTTTAGTTCCTAGTTTTTTATCTATTTTTACAACTTCTCCTAAAAATTTACCTTCTTTTAGTGATGGATAATAATCAAAATATAATTTTTTATAGGCTAACATATTATATTTTTTGAGGGAACGTTCCAATTTTCTAAATTCATTTTCATTTATATATTCAAAAATATAAGTTGTGTTCATATTATCACTCCAGCACTATTATCCACCTATCATACTATTTAAGATTAACACAAAATCAAATTTTTGTCAAACATATTTATATTATATAAGATAATATAAATAAAAAAATGCCTAAGCATTTTTTATTTAACTTCTCTACTGTTTCCAGTTAATTTATAACCTTGTTTAATTAATGATATATCATTTTGGCTTCTACTCCATTTATAATCAACAGTTCCATTTATATAAGATTTGGTTCTTGAACGATAATATGTAACTTTTTTATATACAGCTTCTTCTTTATATTTTGTTACTGTTTTTGAACAAACATTATTATCTTTACTTTCATATCCCTCTGGACATGAATATGTTTTTGTTTCTATTGCTGGAATTGTTTCAGAGTTACTCTTTGTTTTATAACATTTATTGCCACTTAAAGTGTATGAGCTATCTGGACATGTATATGTTTTATTTGCAATAGCGTCTGTAGTATAAGTGCTATTGGCATTTTTAACACAATTTGTTCCAATTTTATCATATCCACTTGGGCATGAATATGTTACATTTGGTGTTGCTCCTATTGTATCAATATTTTGAACTGTTGAGACACATGTCGTTGAATTTAATAATGAATAACCACTAGCACTACAATACGAAGATGTATGTGGCGTTGCTGATATATTTATAGTTTTTGAACATACAGAACCATTTTTTGTATAACCACTTGGACATGTATATGTCGCTGTAGCTGATTTAGTTGATGTTCCAGATTTTACACAATAATCATCAGTTAACTTATATCCACTTGGGCATGTATATTTTTTAGTAGCAGGTTGCCCTACCTTTTTAGTACAAGTTGCTCCATTCTGTGAATATCCACTTGGGCATGTGTATTTAGTATTCAATTTTCTTGTATAAACGTTATATGTATAAATATATTTATTAGTGCATGGACTAGTACAACTAGAATTCACTTTTACACCAGCTGGAACATATTTTGTAGTATTATTTGAAGATAGACTTTGATTATAAGAAGTTATTTGTTTTGAATATACCCAATCTCCATAACTGCTTTGTGCTGTTGCTGGTATACTAGAAGTTGTAAAACATATATTGCCATCTTTTGAGTATCCATTTGGACATGTTAAAGTTTCATTTGCTAATCTAATTTCTTCATTATATTTATAACATTGTGTACCATTTTTTGTATAACCACTTGGACATGTATATGTCACATTAGCATTAACGACGTCTAATTTACTACATCTTGAGCCATTTAATACATACATGCTATCTGGGCATGAATATGTTGTGTTAACAATGGCTGGCATTGTTTGGCTACTATTACTATATTTATAACAAGTAGTTCCATTTTGTACATAACCATATGGACATATATAATTAGTAGTTGGTGTTGCTGGAATTGATTCAGAATTATTTGTTGTTTTATAGCATTTCTTACCACTTAAAGTATAAGTATTATCTGGACATGAATAATTTACTTTTTCAGTAGCATTAATGGTCTCAACAATATCTTTCTTCTTTATACATTGTTTTCCATTTAAAGTATAAGTATCATCAGGACATGAATATTTAATATTTTCAGTGGCATCTACTGTAATTACTGATGTGCTTTCAACTACCTGAATATATTTATCAAATTCGTCTTCAACTTTACTCTCTACCTCATTATAATCTGTTTTAGAAATAATATTTGTTGTCCAATCAGACCATTCTCCGAATTCACCCCATTTACCACCAATAACTAATTTATACTCGTATTCGTAAATTGGATTTACTTCGCCACCTTTTGGTGGTTCATAAGGTTTTTGTGATTCGCAAATTGTGGTTTGGCAATAATCATAGCATCCCATATGAACTAATAAATAATCTTCATAATCAGAACATTTTAGATTAACCTTCATCAAATATTCGGTATCTGTTTTAGTAACTGTTACATATGAAGCATCAACATCACATGATTTTCCATTACTATCAACAAAAGGTAAAATAATTTTTTCATCAAGCATTTTTTTCAAGGTAATTTTTACTTGATCTCCTTTTTTTTCTGGCAATCTAGATAATGTAAAATAATCTTTTGCACTAGATTTCATCATCATAACATTTTGATTAAATAATTGGTTTGCGAATGCTTCACTATTGATTCCACCACCAAATTCATAATCATCTAAAGCATCTTTAACAGCGTTTTCAATACTATTATCAACATAATTTGTAACAAAATTTTTTGTTGGAAATAACCATAACAAAATAAATACAAATAAAGCGACGAACAATACTTGTAAAATTATATCTCTTATTGAAAAGCTATCTCTTCTATCATCATACATAAAAAATCCCCCTTCTTTTAAAAGTTATGTTTGCTATAATAACATACAAATCGTTATTTGTCAACAACATTTGGATATTATTTTAAATCAATTTCTGCAATTGTACAGCCATTATTATAATAATATGATTTAAATGCCAATACTTTGCTATTTTTCTTTAAAGTTTCGAAGGTAATTCTTCTAATAATTCCGCTTCCAACTCCATGTATAATAACAATAAAATTATTTTTCATTTTATAATTATCATTAATAAAATCATTAATTGCTACTCTTGCCGTTGCTGAATCAAAACCATGAAGATCAATAGTTGGTAAATTATTTATAAAGATTATTTGATTAAGTTTATTCATATTATCACAACCTAGCGCTTGCAATGCTTATTATAAACTATCAAAAGTCTTATTTCAATAAATTTAGTTATTTTTCTTACTTACTTAACTTTTTCTTGTCATATTCAACTTGCTCATAATCTATACTATCTAAAAATATATTTGGATATATTAATTTATTAATATCAAAACTACAATAGTACTGATCATTTATATATTCCTTAAAATCATGTGATAAATTTATTACTGATAAAAAATCTTCGATTTGTGATTTATCTAAATAATCCACTATATCAATATCATATAAAACCGATAAAATAACGAGCAGCAAATTTCTTATATCACGCAATTGTTCATAAAAACCATTATTTGATATTTTATCTCCCTCGTCTAAGTCTATTAACTTAGTATCCTTTAAATTAGTAATAATGTTTCCTAGATGAATATCTTTATGAACAATATTTTGATTGCGCAAATTTTTTTAAGCCGCAATTGCATCTTTTAATATATTTAACTTAGTTTCATTTTTAATATTGTTTGCGATTATATGCTCAAGATTAACATAACTTCTATAATAATGCATAAATATGCCAATAAAGAGATCATTATCATAAACCTTACCATCAGGAATAACACAACCACTTATATTTCTTATAGAATATAGATAATCAATAAATTGTTCTTCTTTTTTTAAAATCCAAAAAATCAGTAGCTCTAGAATAATCAGGATAAAAATTATCAGGTTCAGGTTTATATATTTTATATATAATATTCTTATTAATATAAAGATAAAGTTTATTTCTACAAAACGGCTCTAAAGAAGGTTTTACTTTTTGTTCTATATCTTTTAATTAAACAATATACATAAATACCACCACCTAAATATCTATATCATAATACTTTCAATTAGAATGTCAACAAAAAAAGGCTTAAATTTAAGCCTTTTGAATTTGATTTTCCTTTATTTTTACTTGTGTCGTTGTCTTATTTGATGAACATTTTATTCTAAATTTAGAAAACTACAATATAAATATATTTTATTATTTATCAATCATTTTTTAAGCGCTTTATTTTTTCTAAAATAATGTCACATTCTTTGTCAATTTTACCATTATTATAAGGAATTAATAATCCGTAATAGTCAAAAGTAGACATCAATTTATAATTGGATTGGCGGTGAACTTCTTCTTTATCTAAATAAAAATAGTCAATATCATACCCACCATATCTCTCATCTTGCATTTCCATTTCTTCTCGATCAAATAATTCACAATATTCTCTAGTAATTATAATATTTTTATAATCCTTTGATAAAAATACATATGAATTAATTTCATCGCCAATAGCAACAAAAGAAAAAATAAAATAATTGGAAGTATTTATTAAAACTAAAATATTATCATCTATATCTTTATCTTTATCTCTATAATGAAAAAGATTATTAATAATAAAATTAACATAATTAATTAAAGCTATTTTATCGTCATTATTCCTGTAATTTTCTAAAATCAATTTAAATCTATTCAAATCAGATATTATTGTTTTATGCCATTCATAATAAAATTTTGATAAACTGTCATCTTCTTTAACAAGTTCAACTTTTTTTTCTAAATAAAACAAAATCCTCACCTCTAACTAAATATTATACCAAAAGAAAAAACTAAATCAGCGAATATATTAGTGTTTATATTTAAATTTAGTCCTAATTATATAATTATACTTACCAAAAACTCTTGCCAATAACTGATAAACCTAAGTATTATCGACTATTATTAGTTCCTTCCATTTTTAATAGCAGCTTGTGCCACTGTTTCGTTCGGGAGGCTTTATATATAAATATAACTTAGATACTGAATTAATATTTTGCATCTAAAAAGATTATAACATAAAAACCTAGCTATGAAAACTAGGTTTTGAATGACTTAGAGCTTCTAAAGTTTTCTAAGTACCACTCATTAATATTATATATCATCTAATTCGAAATTATTCTTTGGAAAACCCATAATATTTAAAATATCTTCTATATCAATAGAATTTAAACTTCTTTTTAGAATTATTACTTCATTAAAGAAATCTTCTTTTAATATATCAAATTCATCTTCCAAAAAATATTTCATAGAAGTCATAATCATATATAAATTAGTTTCATTATTTGGTCTTTTGTATGCTTTATCTATTTCTTTATAATTCATATAGTATTTACTTCTAAAACAAAATAATCTATCATTGTGTGCACATATATTTCTTATCATAGTTAAATTTTTCAATATCTGTTTTAACAATCTATCTGAAAGTTTAAAATACTTAGCAATCTCTTGTTGATCAGATTGCTTTAATAATCCATAATAACTACTTATAACTCCGAAAGTTAATATCTTTGTAAGCACAAATGGTGGAATAAATCCGTATTTATCTTTGTAATGAGTAATAGCGGAATGAACTTTATAATCTTTGCCTATTTCTTTATTTATTTTTTCAATTAGCCTATTCTTAATATTATCCTCAAACTTATCATCAAAATTTTCTTTTTTTAAATAATCCCAAATTCCATACTTTTTAGAAATATGATTTGCTATTAATGCTTTTATTTGTATTTCAATTTCTAAAGAATATTTTAAAAATAAATATTTTATATTTTTATCGAAACTATACAAGGCATAGATCTCATCAAAAGTAACATTATTTTTATAATTACCATTAGGATTTTTGAAAGTTGTTTTATAACTATTTATAATAGAATAATATGTGTATTTTTCAATTTTATTTAACGCATCCTGTTTATTATTGACTATTACATTTTTTGAAATTAAATGGTCTAATAATTCTTCATTTGTCTTATATACTTTCATTAAATCCCCCTTATAATAAAAATGACTCAGGGCTTCTAAAGTTTCCTGAGTACCACTCGATTCAAATTATACCAAACTGTAATTATAAAGTCAATTTATTTTAATAAATTTCTCATAAATTGTTGTAGTGTTACAATTGATGTGACACCAAAAGTATATACAAAAAGCGATAGATAC
>CAMSCJ010000030.1 GCA_947056845.1 uncultured Mycoplasmatota bacterium | reverse complement strand
TTATATCCCCTTATAGGGGTGATCATACCACGTATTTTATGCGTGGTTATGATTAATTAAAAAAATAATACACATATAAAATAATAAACATATTAATAAATATAAAAAGCCACTATGCTTCACGTGAAATATTACTAAATCAAGATAATTATTATAAACTAAATTAAAACTGATTATATAAAAATAATAGTAGATAATATAAAAATTATTGATAAATGTTATTTAAATTTATATATATATTTGTCCTATTTTTACTTTTAATTATTAGAATTATAATAATTTATTTAATATAAATAAAAAAATATATATGTTTCACGTGAAACATTGATGTGAAATATACTAAAATAAATGAGAAATCATTGATTTATAAATTAAAATATTATATATTATTATAGGTACAACATTTATAGACGAATCAGGTCAGGATAGGAATATAGCAGCCTTAAGTTTCCCTAAGTGTGTGTACCTTTTTTTAGGTGATAATATGAATAATGATATACTATATATGAGATTGGCACTGAAAGAAGCAAAAAAATCTTTAAAAAATGATGATGTTCCGATTGGTGCAATAATCGTACAAAATGATAAAATTATTGCTAAAGCACATAATATGAAAGAAAAATTAATGGTATCAACACGACATGCGGAAATAATTGCTATTGAAAAAGCTTGCAAAAAACTAAATAGTTGGTATCTTAGTGATTGCACTTTATATGTGACTGTAGAGCCTTGTTTAATGTGTTGTGGAGCAATTATACAATCTAGAATAAAAAAACTTGTATATGCCACAAAAAACGAAAAATTCGGATATGTTGAAAGTATAGATAAAGTATTAGAAAATAAAAAAAATAATCATTCTGTTTTAATAGAAAAAGGTATATATGAAAAAGAGGCAAAGGAATTAATTCAACAATTTTTTCAAAAAAAACGTAATTAGGAGGAAAAAATATGTATCAAGCTTTATATAGAAAATATAGACCGAAAAATTTTGATGAAATGATAGGTCAAGATGTTATTGTTAAAACTTTAAAAAATAGTATAGAAAAAAATAAAATAAGTCATGCATATTTATTTACTGGCCCTAGAGGTACAGGGAAAACTAGTGCTGCCAAAATATTTGCTAAAACTATTAATTGTAAAAATTTAATTAATAACATGCCATGTGAAAATTGTGATTGCTGTAAACAATTTAATAGCCAGCAAAACATTGATATAATTGAAATAGATGCAGCATCTAATAATGGCGTTGATGAAATAAGAGAATTAAAGAATAAAGTAAATTTGGTTCCATCTATAAGCAAATATAAAGTTTATATTATAGATGAAGTTCACATGCTTAGTACAAGTGCGTTTAATGCACTATTAAAAACATTAGAAGAACCACCTAGTCATGTCATTTTTATTTTAGCAACTACTGATCCACATAAAGTTTTGCCAACTATTTTATCTAGATGTCAGAGATTTGATTTTAAAAAGGTAAGTGAAAATAAAATATATGAACGTTTATCATATATTTTAGAAAAAGAAAAAATAGAAATTGAAGATATAGCATTAAAAGAAATTGCTAGATTAGCTAATGGCGGGCTTAGAGACGCATTAAGTATTTTGGATCAAGTAATAGCGTATTCAGATTCTAAAATAACTGAGGATGATGTTCATGAAGTTAATGGGACAATAACACAAAAGAATTTGAAACAAATAGTTTTATCTTTAACTAATGATTCATTATTAGAAATTTTCTCTATAATAGATAATTATGACAATAATGGTAAGAATTTTCTGAAATTAACGGAAGAATTAATTTTATTTTATAAGAATATTTTATTGATAAAAAAAATTCCTGGTTATTTAGAAGAGAATAATATATATGAACCATTTATTAATTTATATGAAGAAAATAAATTATTAGAAATTTTAAATGAATTAAATATGACTTTAAATAGTATCAAAAATAATAATAACTCTAGGTTAATATTTGAGTTAGCTATAATAAAGATTCTAAATATTTATAAAAATGAATCAGATAAACAAAATAATGTTAGTCAATTAGAAAATGATACTATAAAAAAACAAGAAAAGGAAACAAATAATACTGCTGATTTAAATATTAATCCAGATCAAGAATTAAAATTAAAAGAGCTACAAAATCTAAGAATAAATAATGCATTATCTAAATTAAATAAAAAAGAAATTATTAGTTTTCGAGAAAAAAGTAAGAATTTGAATATGAAAATTTTGGATCCTGATGGTGGAGAATATGCCGCAATGATATTAGATGGAGAATTAAAAGCGGCTAGCGATGAATATTTGGTTTTTGTATTTAAGACACAAAATATCACAAAAGTGTTTAACTTATCTATATTAAAAATTGAAAAATTTTTGAATAAAGAATTTAATACTAATTATAAAATAATTGGTGTTGAACAAGGACAATGGAATTTAATTAAAGAAGAATTTAACAATAAGACAAAAAAATTTGTGTATAAAGAAGAAACGGATAATTTATTGGAAATTTTTCAAAATGCAGAATCTAAAAATTTAGATTCAACTATTGATTCTATGTTTAAAAATATAGTAGAATATAATTAGAAAGAAGGTATAATAATGAATATACAAGCAATGATGAAACAGGCTCAAAAAATGCAAAAGGATATGTTGGCTACTAAAGAAGAAATCGACAAAATGATATTTGAAGGAAAGTCTTCATTTGTAACTGTTGAAGTTAATGGAAAAAAGGAATTAATTAATATTAAAATTGAGAGTGAAAATATGGACAAAGATGATATAGAAATGTTACAAGATATGATTGTAGTAGCTGTCAATGAAGCGATGAAAAAAGTCGATGAAGAGACAGAAAATAAAATGGGTAAATTTACTCAAGGAATGCCAGGTTTATTCTAATATGTATCCACAGACAATTAAAAATTTAATTGAATGCTTTAAAAAATTATCTGGAATAGGCGAAAAAACAGCTGAAAGATTATCTCTTTCGGTTTTGAATTTAGATGATGAAGTTATTAAAGTTTTTGAACAATCGTTAAAGGATATAAAATCAAAGATACGCCATTGTAGAATTTGCAACAATTTAGCTGAAGATGAGTTATGTACAATATGTTCTGATGGATTACGTGATAAGAAAACAATATGTGTTGTAGAAAATATTAAAAACATAATAGCAATTGAAAAAACTAATTGTTATCATGGAGTTTATCATGTTTTAAGTGGTTTAATTTCTCCTTTAGAAGGACGTACAGCAGATGATATAAATCTAGATTCTTTATTGAATAGAATTGAAACTGAAGATATAAGCGAAATTATTTTAGCTATTACATCTAGTGTGGAAGGTGAAACGACCGCATTATATATATCAAAGAAATTAGAAAATAAAAATATTAAAATATCAAAAATTGCACATGGGGTCCCAATGGGAGCTGATATGGAATATATAGATGGATTAACCTTAGAAATGGCTTTAGAAAATCGTAATTATTTAAATAATAAGTAATAAATCATAGTTTATTTCATACGATAATATGAGGTGGACAATGCTAAAAAAAATATTTAAGTTTATAAAAAAAATTATTTTAAGTATTTTTGTATTATATGGATATAATTTAATTAGTCAATCTTTAGGTATAATAATTCCTATAAATTTTTATACAGTTTTATTACTTAGTATATTAGGGATTCCAGCTTTGTTTGCACTGATTTTTATATTAGTAGTAGTTTTTTAAAGAAGGTGACGTATGCTTGATGATTACTTATTAGATCAACCTATAGCAGTAAAAATATTAAAAAATTCTATAAAAAAAAATAAATTAGTTCATGCTTACTTGTTTGAGACAAATGGTTATGATAAAATAGAATCATTTATTCTAGCTTTTATAAAATCATTATTATGTCCAAGCAACTTTTTTGAATTTTCAGATTGTTCAAATTGTTCTATTTGTCAAATGATTACAGATAAATGTTATCCTGAAATAAAATTTATTAATCCTGAAGGTATGTGGATTAAAAAAGAGCAATTAGATAATTTACAGCAAGAATTTAGTAAAAAGGCAATTATTGGTAATAAAAAAATATATATTATAAATGAGGCTGAAAAAATGAATATATCGGCTGCTAATTCAATATTAAAATTTTTAGAAGAACCATCGCCTGATATTATTGCTATTTTGGTTACTAATAATATTTATCAATTATTAGATACAATTATCTCTCGTTGTCAAATTATATCTTTTAGGAAAAAATCTAATAATTGTAATTCAGAGTTAGAGTTTATTTCTAATTATAGTTTTTATGATAGTTTAAAAAAAGAAACATTTTTAAGTGATTCAGATAATATAGATTTAATTAATAATGTTAAAAAATTTGTTGATTATTATGAAAATAATCATTTCGATACTTTACTATATACTCAAAAGCTTTGGTTTAATTATTTTCCAGATAAAGAAAAAAATATATTAGCTTATGATATAATGATATTATATTATCGCGATGTCTTAAATATAAAACTTGGTCATGATGTATTAGTTTTCAAGAATAATGCTCAAGAATTGTTGAAAATAGCTAATAAAAATACAAATTATGATATTGTAAGAAAAATATCAAAAATATTAAATTGTAAACAAAAAATGAAAAATAATATTAATCTAAACTTATTAATGGATAATTTAATTCTTGATTTAGAGGGTAGGTGAAAATATGATTGATGTAGTTGGTATAAGTTTTAAAGATAATGGGAAAGTTTATTATTTTTTACCTGGTAAAATCAATTTAAAAAAGAATATAACTGTTGTCGTCCAAACAGATCGTGGATTACAATTTGGTAAAGTTGTTACAGATATAATGAAAATTGATGAAAACAAAATGAGTTCACCTTTAAAACAAGTTGTTCGCATTGCTTCTAAAAATGATTATTATAATAATTTGAAAAATATAAAGGATGCGAAAGAGGCTTTAATTAAATGTAAAAATATTGTTGAAAAAGAAAAGCTACCTATGCAGATAATTGATGCAGAATTTACTTTAGACCGTAGCCAATTAATATTTAAATTTATTTCCGAAAATCGAATAGATTTTAGAACATTAGTAAAGCAATTAGCGAGCATTTATAAAACACGAATAGAATTAAGGCAGGTTGGAGTTCGTGATAAAGCAAAAGAAGTTGGTGGTATTGGAGCTTGTGGTTGTAAATTATGTTGTGCTAGATTTTTGCATGATTTAGAATCTGTTTCTATTAATATGGCTAAAAATCAAAATATAGCTTTAAATCCAAATAAAATTAATGGTGTTTGTGGGAGACTTTTATGCTGTTTGAAATATGAAGACGAATGTTATCGAGCTTGTCGAAAATGTTTACCAAAAGTAGGAGATATCGTTAAAACGGAAAAAGGAATGGGACAAGTTATTAGTTTAAATATTTTAAAAAAATCCTATAAGGTTGATGTTGAGAATATTGGTATAATAGAAATTAGTAAAGAATGTTAAGATGGAAAAATATAATTATTTGCTTGGATATAAAAATATAAAAGTTTATCAGGATTCTGAGATGTTTAATTTTTCAATAGATTCAGTATTATTACCAAATTTTGTGACAATTAATAAAAACGTAAAAAAAATTTTGGATATAGGATGTGGAAATTTACCTATATCTTTAATATTGACAACTAAAACATTAGCTAAAATAACAGCTGTAGAAATTCAAAAGGATGTTTATGATTTAGCCTATAAAAATTTGAAATTGAATAGTTTAGAAAATAGAATTGAATTAATAAATGATGATATTTGCAGTTTATATAAAAACATACCGACTGAAACATACGATATAATCGTTTGTAATCCGCCTTTTTTTAAGGTCTCACCTAATTCTCACCTTAATAAAAATGATTATAAAACTATCGCACGTCATGAAGTTACTTTAAATTTAGATAATCTTTTTAATATTTCAAAAAAATTATTAAAAAATAATGGAAACATTGCTATAGTACATCGACCTGATCGTTTAATTGAAATTATAGATGCAATGCATAAATATAACATAACACCTAAAAGGATTCAATTAATTTATCCTAAGAAGGATAAAAATGCCAATATTTTATTAATCGAAGGAACAAAAAATGGTAACCCGGGTATAAAAATTATGCCTCCATTATTTATCCATAATTCTGATGGTAGCTATACAGAAACAATTAAAAAATATTTTGAATAAAACGTATTAAATTAATAATTAAGTATTATCAATTTTAGAAGTTATTAGAAATCATAAATAGAAAGGAATCTAATTTTATTTAGGATATAATTAGATTATATGTGTAATATGTCGCAAAAAAGTTATAATGGAACGCCAACTTTATATTTAATTCCAACGCCAATAGGTAATATGGACGATATTACTTTAAGAGCTATAAATATAATGCAAGAGGTTGAGGTAATTTTTGCTGAGGATACAAGGGTCACATCATTGTTACTTAAACATTTAAATATTAAAAAAAAGTTAATCTCAAGTTTTAATTATAATGAACAATTGAATAAAGAAAAATTATTGGAGTATTTAAAGAATGGTTATAATGTTGGACTTGTTAGTGATCGTGGAACACCGATTATTAGTGATCCAGGTTATGAATTAGCAAAATGTGCGATTGAAAATAATTATAATGTTGTTGGATTACCAGGGCCTACTGCACTAATTCCAGCTTTAATTACATCGGGAATTAGTCCATTACCATTTTTATTTTATGGATTTTTAAATAGTAAAGCGGTTAAAAGAAGGCAAGAATTGGAATTAATGAAAAATGAAAAGGCGACTTTAATTTTTTATGAGTCTCCTCATCGAATTGTGGATACATTAAATGATATGCAAGATATTTTTGGAAATCGAAATGTTGCAATTTCCCGGGAAATAAGTAAAAGATTTGAGGAGATATATAGAGGTAGTCTAGATACAATAACTTGTCAATTAGTTGATATAAAAGGAGAATTTGTAATAGTTGTCGAAGGGAATAAAAAAGAAAATACTTACAATGATTTGACAATTGCGCAACATGTTAACTTATATATAAAAGAGGGTAAGGATACTAAAGAGGCTATTAAGATAGTCGCTAAAGAACGCAAACTAAAAAAACAAGATGTTTATAATAAATATCATGAAATAAAGTAGGTGATTAATTTGAAGTTAATTGTTGGTCTTGGTAACCCAGGACTTGAATATGTTAATACAAGACATAATATTGGATTTATGATAGTTGATAATTATTGCGAGAAGAATAATTTAATAATTAATAATAATAAATTTATGGGGTTATATGTTCAAACTACAATAAATGGAGAAAAAGTTATCTTTTTGAAACCACAGAAATATATGAATTTATCTGGTGAAGTAGTTAGAGAATATATGAGTTATTTTAAAATAAATAAAAATGATATTTTAATTATAAATGACGATTTAGATATACAATTAGGTAAATATAAATTAAAATCTAAAGGTTCATCAGGTGGGCATAATGGACTTAAAAATATTGGAGAGCAAATCGGTAGTTATGAATTTAAAAGATTAAAAGTAGGAATTTCTAATAATAAAACAATTGATACTAAAAATTATGTTTTAGGTAAATTTAGTCAAGATGAAAAGAAAGTTCTAGCGAATATTATAAATATAAGTGAAAATATTATAAATGATTTTATTAATATGAGCTTTGATTTATTAATGACAAAATATAATAATAATTGATACCAAGTGGTATCTTTTTGTCATATAGTGGAGGTGATAATATGAGTTTTTTTACAAGACTATTTCCAGAAGATGATAGTAAAATAATATTAGGCTTAAATGATGAATTAAAATCTGTTTATATTTATAATAGATTTATTCAAAGCAATACGTCAATTGTAGTTGTTACT
>CAMSCJ010000029.1 GCA_947056845.1 uncultured Mycoplasmatota bacterium | reverse complement strand
CTGGGCCTACCGGTGCCACTGGACCTCAAGGTTTAGCTGGAGCTACTGGGCCTACTGGTGCCACTGGGCCTCAAGGTTTAGTTGGAGCTACTGGGCCTACCGGTGCCACTGGGCCTCAAGGTTTAGTTGGAGCTACTGGGCCTACCGGTGCTACTGGACCTCAAGGTTTAGCTGGAGCTACTGGGCCTACCGGTGCCACTGGACCTCAAGGTTTAGCTGGAGCTACTGGGCCTACTGGTCCTACAGCCGGTCTTGCAGCATATGGCGGTAAATATAGCAACACTGCTCAAACTATCAATTTAGGAATTGGAACGCAAACACAAATAGCATTACCAAATAATATGCCTAATTTAAATACAACCTATACTCCAGCAAATAGTATCACTGTTGCGCAAGCTGGTACATATGAAATTAATTATTATAGTAACATATCAGTTGCATTAGGAACAACTGTTACTTTATCAGTAAGAAATAACGGAACAAATATACCTGATACTGTTATTTCCAGAGTTCTTTCAGTGGGTGTTGGCTCTATTTATAGTGGTAGTGTAATTGTAACATTAACCGCTGGGGCAGTTATTGATATGGCTATATCAGCACTATTAGCTGTAGGTGTTACACTTGGGTCTGGCGTTAATGCCACATTAAGTGTTAAAAAGCTAAACTAATCATTAATAACATATTACAAAATAAATAATCTTAGGCTGTGGAAATATGAACATATTCCACAGCCTTTTTATAAATTGATTATCACTAATAAAAATTTAAATCAAAATATTAACTATGTCTTCGCATTTTCTATAACCTTATAATTTATATTGATATAAGAAGCAATTGAATATAAAATTAAATTTATTTTTTATATATTATAAGAACTTCTTTTTATTTACTTAATCATATTATATATTGAAGGGTGATGACATGAAAAAATATAAAATATGTGTTTATGCAATAAGCAAAAACGAGGAGCAATTTGTTGAACGCTGGGTCAAATCTATGAATGAGGCAGATAGTATCTATGTATTAGATACTGGCTCTACGGATAATACAATAACAAAATTAAAAGAATACGGTGTTATTGTGAAAAAAGCAGAAATTAATCCGTGGCGATTTGATGTAGCTCGTAATAAATCACTAGATATGGTTCCAAAGGATGCAGACATTTGTGTATGTACCGATTTAGATGAAGTTTTTGAAAGTGGTTGGCGAGAAAAACTAGAAAATGCTTGGGACGATAATACTACTCGAGCTCGTTATAACTATAATTGGAGTTTTGATGAGTATAATAAACCGGCTGTCAATTTTTACATCGAAAAAATCCATGAAAGAAACAATTATAAATGGACACATCCTGTTCATGAAATATTAACTTATACAGGAAATCAAAACAAAAATTTTATTACCATTAGTGATATTACTCTAAACCACTATCCAGATAAAACAAAATCAAGAAGCAGTTATTTGCCTCTTTTAGAACTATCTGTTAAGGAAGATCCTGAGGACGACAGGAATATGCATTATTTAGGTAGAGAATATATGTATTATGGCAAATGGAATGAATGTATTGATACTTTAATAAAACATTTGAATCTTAAAACAGCTACTTGGAAGGATGAAAGATCAGCCTCAATGCGCTTCATTGCTAGATCATATCAACAATTAAACCGTTTTGAGGAGGCAAAAATGTGGCTTGATAAGGCAATAAATGAAACACCATATTTAAGAGATCCTTACGTAGAAAGAGCTATGCTTGAATATAAACTAGAAAATTGGTCAGAGGTCACAAAATATTGTAATGAAGCTCTAAAAATTGGTGAACATCAAAAATCCTATATTAACGAAACATTCAGTTGGGATCATACTATTTTTGATTTATTATCAATTAGTAATTTCTATCAAAATAATTTTCGAGAAGCTTTATTTTTTTCTAACAAAGCTTTAGAAATGGCCCCAAATAACGAAAGGTTAATAGAAAATAATAAAATTATTGAACAAGAAAGCAAAAAATATCTCGATTGAGATATTTTTATTCGATAACTTCCAATTTACTAACCACCAATTGATATTTATCAAATCTTCTTTCAACTTTACCATTTACTTTGATTATATCCCCAACATCAATATTTTTATACATTTCAAAAATAGTTGGAAATAAAACAATATCAATATTTGTTATCTCATCACTACCTGTTATAAAACACATTTCATCATTATTTTTGGTTTTAATTATTTTTAATTTATCTACATAAGCAACGACATCAACAAATTTATCAAAGTAATTATTGATACTCTCTAAATTAATTGTATTATATTTAATTTTATATTCTGTAACAGGATGCTTACTTAGATAAAAGCCGAACACTTCAAATTCATTTTTCATCAATTCTTTATTTGAATATTCCATTACAATATTTAAAACAGGTTTTAATGATTCATCATTATCTAATAAGCCACCAATTTCACCATAGTTTATAATTAAATCCAAATTTTCGTCGATAGTCCGTTCATTAAATCCTAGGCTGACTAAACACCCGGCATGATTTAAAGTTTGTAAACTTTTTTTATTGATACTTTTTCCATACAATCGCTTTACAAAATCAAATATGTCAATAAATTGTCCGTTTTCTCTTTCATTTAAGATTGTTGTTGTAATAACACCACCAATATTTCTAATACCAGATAAAGGATATCTTAAAGAATTTCTATCAATTATATATTCGTCAGTGCTTAAATTTATATCAGGGCTCCGTAAATCAATACCTAATACCTTACACTCATAAATATAATCTTTCGTTTTGGATTCACTCCCCATAACACTAGAAAGCAAACTCTTCATAAAATATTCTTTATAATGAGCTTTTAAATAGGCCATTTTATATGCGATTATACCATAGGAAACAGAATGTGCTTTATTAAAACCATACTCAGCAAATCTTAGAATAAAATCAAAAACTTTACTAGCAATATTATAATCATACCCCCGACTAACACTTTGATTAATAAATTTATCTTTTTCCGCTAATAAAACATCACCTTTTTTCTTACTCATCGCTTTTCTTAAAACATCAGCCTCTCCTAAACTATAACCAGCCAGTTTTACCGCAATCTGCATAATTTGTTCTTGATACACAATTATCCCATAGGTTGGTTTTAATATTTCAATTAAATCAGGGTGTAAATAATCAACATTTTCTACCCCATGTTTTCTTTTAATATATGTATCAATATTTTTCATAGGTCCCGGTCTAAATAAAGCGAGTGCCGCGATAATATCATCAAGACAGTCAGGTTTAAATTTTCTAATAAAATTCATCATTCCTACTGATTCAAATTGAAAAATTCCTAATGTATAACAATTAGTAAAAATTTTGATTGCTTCTTCATCATTTAGTGGAATATTATCAAATGTTAAATTTATTTTTTCATTTGTATTAATTTGATTTAATATATCAGTAATAGTCGATAAATTTCTTAAAGCTAAGAAATCCATTTTAAGTAGACCAATTTCCTCTAAATATGCCATAGAGTACCCAGTTAAATAAAAGCCATCTGTATGTTTATCCAAAGGAATAATTTCATCTAAATCATATCTAGACATTACAACACCAGCTGCATGAATAGTTTTATGCCTTTTAAGTCCCTCAAATTTAGCCGCAATTTTATATAAATTAAATAATTCTTTATTAATATTAAGCAAATTTTTTATCTTAATATTCTTATTATAGTTTTCTTTAAGTGATAGCCTAGAATCTAATAATTTTGCTAAATTATCAACTGTATTTAAATCGATATCCATGACACGCCCAACATCTCTTACAACTTGTTTAGCACCAAGTGTTCCAAATGTGATAATAGGAGCAACTTTCTTTTGTCCATATTTTTCTCTACAATAATTAATAACTTCTTCTCGTCTATCATATTCAAAATCAATATCAATATCAGGCATACTAATTCTTTCTGGATTTAGAAATCTTTCGAATAATAAGTCATATTTAATTGGATCGATAGTTGTGATATTTAAACAATATGAAACTAAGGAACCTGCCGCACTACCTCTTCCTGGTCCTACTAAAATACCATTTTCTTTAGCAAATCTAACATAATCATATACAACTAGGAAGTAATTACAAAACCCCATCTTATTAATTATATCTAGTTCATATTTTAATCTATCAATATATTTTTTAGATACCTCAATACCAAATATTTTTTTTAAACCTTCAATACTAAGTTGCTTTAAATATTCAAAGCTATTCATATTATTTGGGCAATCATAAACTGGCAATAAATCCAAATTAAATTCTATTTTTAAATTACAAAGTTCAGTTATTTTATAGTTATTTTCTAAATCATCAGGATATAATTTTTTTATTTCATCTAAAGTTATTAAATAGTTACTATGATTAGAATAATTAACTTGTTCTAAAATAATCCCATCTTTTATGCCTAATAAATATTTATAATAGCTGCTATCACTTTTATTTAAATATAAAATTTCATTTATATAAATTAAATTATCGCCTGATAAGTTTTCCCGTTCTTTTAAATCTTTATAACCTATATATATATATTTAAAAGCAATTTCTAATTTTGAATATAAATTATTAATACTTGCAAATGGAACAATACATAATAAGTCATTATTATATTTCATTAAAAAGTCATAATCTAGATTATTATCGCTTAATAAAGTAGCAATTTTAATTAAATTTTTATAACCATTATAATTTAAACAATATAACAAAAATTTATTATTATCTAGTATAACTTCTAAACCAACAATTGGCTTAATATTATTATCAATACATTTATGGTAAAATTCCATCACACCATACATATTATTATCTGTAATAGAGAGTGATTTAATGTTATTTTTATTAGCAAATTCAATTAAAGAATCAATATTAATCATACTACTTAATAAGGTATTTTCAGTCTTAATATAAAGTGGTGTATACATAAAATCCCTCCTTTTACATTTATTCTAATGAAAAAATTATTTTAATTCATAAACATTTTTAAGTGATAATACTTTACTTTTCCCAACAATTTTAGCATTATACCAACCTATACATTGATACCCTTGAGGCTTGCCACATTCATCTAAACCAACCTTCTCACCAGTTTCAACATTGCATTATGCATTAGTACAGGTTTCGCAACTTTTATTTTCTAATTGATGTAATATATGTAATATATGTAATTTTTCTTCGACAGTTAACGCACCTTCAATTTTACAATAATAATTATCTAAACCTTTATTTATAGGTTCTTTTTTTATTTCTTGATTTTTTGGCATAAACTACAACTCCTTACATATAATTATTATAACATAAACAGCAATTGATATAAACATTTGTTTGATTATTAATCTATTTTTAATAAAAATTATATTAAATATTTGACTTATTCTAAATAATATAGTAAAATTATATGGCATAGGGAAAAAAACTTGAAGGAGGAGATAATAATGGCTACTAAAATAACTAATAAAAAACCTTTATTTGGAAATAGACGAAGCCATGCTTGTAATGCTACAAGACATGCACAAAAACCAAATTTACAAAAAATTACATTAGCTGATGGTACTAGTATTAAAATTAGTGCTAGAGAATTAAGAACATTAAAAAAATTCAGCAGCGATATAGAAACTACTGAAGAAGTTGTTGCCTAAGAAAGCAGGTTTTGCCTGTTTTTTTTATTAGAAAAAAATTACTGAATAAATATTCAGTAACTAACCATTAGTTTTTTTATTTTACAATATATAAATGAGCAAATCAAAGATGTCAATGGTATTGTAAGTAATAAGCCAAAACTACCAACCATTATCTGCAATAATTCGACAATAATCATTTCACGATTTAATAATTCTATTAATGAACCACTATATATAATTAATAATAAAGTTGTAGATAATGAACCACCAATATAAGCCATAACTAGAGTATTAGCCATTGTTCCCATCATATCATGACCAATCGTCATTCCCGACTTCATTAATGATTTAACATTTTTGTCCTTATCTTTAGCCTTCTCAAAAACTTCTAATAAAGAAGCTGATATAGAAACAGCGACATCCATGATAGCACCAACAGCGCCAATAATAATACCACCAAACATCATTGCTTTTAAATCAAAATCTTGACTAGTATCAGCTAACTGCAAATAATATGATTGCTCATCAATTAATCCTGTTAAATGCATAATTCTAGTCATAATGATTGTTAAAAGAGCTGTCATAACTACTCCACCAATACAACCAATCATCGCACATAATGTCTTTTTACTAATATTATTAATTAATAAAAGGGTCATTATAATAATAAATAAACAAGTTATAATTGACCATAAATAAATATTATGTCCTGATAAAACAGCAGGTATAAATACAGCAAAAATAGATAAACAAGTAAACACTAATGAAACAATAGTATTAACACCCTTTTTACGACCAAAAACAATTAAAAATAATATAAAAATAAATCCTAAGATTATTAAATAATCAGTTCTTACATATTCTGTCATTATATAATCAACTTCATTTGTTCCATACATTTCCATTAATAAAATTTTTTTACCATTTGTAATCTCTTCTTGTTCTCCCGCATATAAATCATTAATCTGTTGGGTAGCTTCAACAATTTTTCCCTTGTCATCACCTGATAAAATTTTAGCTTTAAAATAAATCGTCTTCTGCTTATGAATATCATCACCTAATTTATATTCATTTAAATCTGTATTCAAAATTTCGATTACTTTAGCCTTAACAACATCATCATTATTAACAAATAATTCTAAATCTTTGCTAAATGTATTTCCTAATAAAACAATATAAAGAATAGACAAGCTGATTGTCACTATATAAATAATTAAATTTTTTTTCATTTTTCACCTTATAACTTTTGACAATTTTCACAGTAGCAAGTTCCCCTACCACCAATTCTAATTTTAATAATATTTGTATGGCAGACAGAACAAGGTGTATTCTCTTTATTATGAACCTTCAAATTTTGTTGGAATCTACCATGAACACCTTCACTAGAAGTATAACTTCTAATTGTTGTACCACCATCTTTAATAGCTAAGTCTAATACTTTTTTTGTATTATCAATAATACTTTGTAATTCTGAATCAGTTAAATTAGCACATTTTTTTAAAGGATTTATATGACTTAAAAACAATATCTCATCAGCATAAATATTACCGATTCCGACGATGATACTTTGATCCAAAATAACAGTCTTTATTGGTAATTTTTTTGTTTTATATTTTTCTTTTAAATAGGAAACATTTAGATTAGAATCCCATGGTTCTAAACCTAATTCATTGATTGGTTTCCGCTCATTAATTTCTTCTTTCTTTATTAAATGCATTCGTCCAAATTTACGAGTATCCTGATATCTAAGCTCTGTATTATCAGAAAAGAGAAAAGATATATGTTCATGTTTGGTAACTTCATCACTCTTTTGTCTAATTAGATATTTACCTTCCATTCTTAAATGGCTTAATAAAAAATAATCATCTAGTTCAAACATCAACCATTTTCCACGTCTTTTAATATCATTTATTGTTTGGTTTATTATTTGTCTTTTAAATTTATCAGCAGTTGGGAATTCTATTAAATTTGGATAAAAAATATTAACTCCAACGATTTTCTTATTTAAAACTTGGCCCTTTAATGTATTTTTTACCGTTTCTACCTCTGGTAACTCTGGCATATAAATTCACCTCTATATAATTATAACGCAAAATTACCATTTGATAAATAATTTATGAAAACAAAAAATAACAATTAAATGTTATTCCTTTGATACACAATTATTTTAAGGATCCTATTTCCTCTTTTGTTAAATTTGTTAATTCTATAATTAAATTAATTGACATGTTTTTTTCAAGCATATTTTTAGCAATTTTTCTTTTTTCTTCATTAATTCCTTGCTTTTGAGCACTAATTATTTGTGTCCTTCTTATTTTTTCTTATTCAACCTCAGCATCATATAGTCCAATCATTTTTTCATCACTACTTAATTTATCCAATTTGTTAGATACTTTTTTCATAACGATATCATCTCCTGCTATAACTTTCGCATATTCAC
>CAMSCJ010000028.1 GCA_947056845.1 uncultured Mycoplasmatota bacterium | reverse complement strand
ATCTTTTTACTTTATTTTTATAAATTTAGTCTCACATCATTTACAACTACACATTTTAATAAATTTCTCATAAATTGTGACTTTTCATAAATTGAATAAGCCGCTTTAATCATTAAATGATATCATCCAATACTTGCTTGGATCTTTGGAAATTATCTCTAAATGCATAACTAATGCACTGCCTTTCTCAATAACCCAATCTATATCATTTGCATCTATATTTTTGATTTCTGAATGAACTGCTTTATTTAATACAGGCCATATATCTAACAAAAGATTTGCTACTACATTGTCTATAATCTTATTTTTCTTCAATTCTTCTATCATTTTTCTTATAGACTGCTGATAAGTTTGTATATTGTTAACTCTACATAAAATTTTAATTTCTTTTTCTATTTCATATCTTATTAACACCATTTTTTCAACCGGATTAGATGTTCTTGCAATTAACTCCATACTTTCAATTAATAATGGATTTTTTTCACTTCCAATTGGTTGATTTTTATCAATTATCGTTATGTGACATATTAGTCATCTTAGTCTAATTTAGATATAAATATCAACTATAATTGGTTTTTTAACCTTACATTTTTACATTCATGTATTTTATCTGAATACCTTAAAATATCATCTTTTGTAATAATTATACGGGTTAAAAACAAATCATAATTATCTTTTATTTTGATTGGTTCGCCTTTATGGATGCTTGAGCAGCAGCAAGACGGGCAATTGGAATTCTAAATGGTGAACATGAGACATAATTTAAACCAATGCGGTGGCAAAACTCAACACTATTTGGCTCTCCACCATGTTCTCCACAAATTCCTAAATCAATATCTGGTCTTACTCGCCTAGCCTTATTAATAGCAACACGTACAAATAAACCTACACCTTCCTCATCAATTCTAGCAAATGGATCATTCTCAAAAATTCCTTTACTATAATAATCCTTTAAATATTTACTAGCATCATCTCTTGAAAATCCATAAGTAAGTTGTGTTAAATCATTTGTTCCAAAGCTAAAGAATTCAGCATCAACTGCTAATCTATCCGCAATAACAATAGCTCTTGGAACTTCTATCATTGTTCCTACCATATATTTTAAATCTACATTATTTTTAGAAATTATTTCATTAGCTGTTGTAATTACAATATTTTTAACATATTTTAATTCCTTAGTATCACCAATTAAAGGTATCATAATTTCTGGTTCTACTTTAATACCTTTTTTTATAACATTTATAGCTGCTTCAATAACAGCTTGTGTTTGCATTCTAGTAATTTCTGGATATGTTACTGATAATCTACAACCTCTATGTCCCATCATTGGATTAAATTCTTTTAAAGAATTTACACGCTCCTTTAGACTATCAAAAGTTGTTCCAAGGCTTTTTGCAAGCTCTAAAATTTCTTCATCAGTATGTGGCAAAAACTCATGTAATGGTGGATCCAAATAACGTATAATAACAGGGTTACCATTCATAACTTCAAATAATTTTTCAAAATCATCACGTTGATAAGGCAAAATTTTAGCTAATGCCTCTTCTCTTTGTTCTAAATTTTCGGCTGCTATCATACGTCTGAAATTGAAAATTCTGTCTTTATCAAAAAACATATGCTCTGTTCGACATAGGCCAATTCCTTCGGCACCAAACTTTTTTGCCATCAAAGCATCTTGTGGTGTGTCCGCATTAGCTCTAACCTTTAAGGTTCGAATGCTGTCAGCCCAAGACATGAATGTTTCAAAATCACCACTAATATCCGGTGGAACTGTTTTAACTTGCTCGCCATAAACACAACCTGTAGTTCCATCAAGTGATAAATAATCACCTTCTTTATAAACATTACCGTCTGGTGTAGTTAATGTTTTTTTATCTTCATCAATGATTAGATCACTACAACCACTAACACAACATTTTCCCATTCCACGAGCTACAACTGCTGCATGAGATGTCATTCCGCCACGAACTGTTAAAATACCATTAGATGATGTCATACCTTTAATATCTTCAGGTGAGGTTTCCAATCTAACTAATAACGTATCTTCTCCTCTTTCTTTAGCATTTTCACAATCTAGTGAATTAAAGTAAATTTTACCAGTACCTGCTCCAGGGGATGCAGCCAAACCCTTAGCAATAATCTTGGCTGTTTTTAAATGTTCAGCATCAAATTTAGGATGTAATAATTGTTCTAATTGATTTGGCTCAACCTTTAATAAAGATTCTTCCTTAGTCAATAATCCTTCATTTACCATATCAACAGCAATCTTAATAGCAGCCTCGGCTGTTCTTTTACCATTCCTAGTTTGAAGCATAAATAATTTGCCATTTTCAATTGTAAATTCCATATCTTGCATATCTTTATAATGGTTTTCTAATTTTTTAGCTATGGTTTCAAATTCATTATAAATATTAGGCATGATTTCACGTAAAGTTGATATTGATTTAGGTGTCCTAATTCCAGCAACAACATCTTCCCCTTGTGCATTAATTAAGTATTCACCAAACAATTTATTTTCTCCATTAGCAGGATTTCTTGTAAAAGCAACTCCTGTTCCAGAATTTTCGCCACTATTTCCATAGACCATTTCTTGTACATTAACAGCTGTTCCCCATGATGATGGGATGTCATTCATCTTTCGATAAATAATTGCTCTTTCATTGTTCCATGATCTAAAAACGGCAGTTATAGCTTCAATTAACTGTTTTTTTGGGTCTTGTGGGAAATCTGCTCCAGCTAATTCTTTATATATTCTTTTGAACTCTTCTGTAATAAAATACATATCATTTTCCGTTAATTCAATATCAGATTGAATTCCTTTGGAAGCCTTAATGTTATCTAAAACTCTTTCGAATGAAGACTTTGAATAACCTTTAACAACATCCGCAAACATTTGAATAAACCTTCTATATGAATCATATACAAAACGTTTATTACCAGTTATATTGGCAAAACTTTTGGCAACCTCGTCATTAATACCCAAATTTAAAACGGTATCCATCATTCCTGGCATACTAGCAGGGGCCCCACTTCTTACTGATACTAATAATGGATTGTTTAAATCACCAAATTTTTTACCAGTCTTAATTTCTAATTTATTGATTTGTTCAAACACTTCAGTTTTTACTTCTTCACTTAAAACTTGATTATCAGCATAGTACTTATTACATGCTTCCGTTGTAACTGTAAAACCACTAGGAACAGGTAAACCAATGTGAGTCATTTCAGCTAAGTTAGCACCTTTTCCACCAAGTAGTGTACGCATATCTTTATTTCCTTCATCAAAAGAATAAACATACTTTGTCATTTTTTAACCTCCCATTTTATTCTTTATATAGTATAGCAAAAAAAAAAGAAAAAGACAAGAAATATTGTCTTCTAAATATCTTAGAATTAATACTATTTTTTAGCTCTAGGGTGCGTATGTAAATAAACATTTCTCAATCGCTCGCTGGTAACATGTGTGTAAACTTGTGTACTAGATAGACTCTCGTGTCCCATTAGTTCTTGAACTGTTTTTAAATCAGCCCCACCTTCAAGTAGATGGGTGGCAAATGTGTGTCTTAACGTATGAGGCGTTATTTTTACATTAATCTTAGCTTGTTGCTGATATTTTTTAAGTAAAATTTCAATAAAACGAGTTGTCAATTTAGTACCATTTTTTCCTAGTAGTAAATACTCAGATTTTTTAATGTTTAATTCGCTTCGACTATTGTCTAAATAAAAGTTTAATTTTCTAGCACAAATATTACCATATAAAACATATCTTTCCTTATTGCCTTTACCTAAAATTTTAATTTGCCTATCATTAAAATTGATATCTTGCAATTTGATATTAACTAATTCGCTAACTCTAATACCTGTTGAATAAAGTAATTCTAAAATTAAACTGTCTCTAATACCATAAATAGTATCTAATTTAGGGCATGCTAATAAATTTTCTAAATCGTTAGTATACAAAAATGTTGGTAATTTTTTATCTAATTTTGGATTAGAAATTAAAACCATGGGATTATTATTAATGATTCCCTCATTATAAAGATATTTAAAAAAAGTCCGCAAACTACTGATATAACGTGCGATTGTCTTTTTAGAATATTGACGGTTATGTAAATGAACTAGATATTCTCTAATATGTTGATATTTAATATCTTTAATATTAGAAATCATTTTATCATTTAGAAATTTAAAAAAATACTCAATATCACGTTGATAATTATTAATTGTCAAATTAGAGTATTTTTTTTCATATCTTAAATAATCTAAAAATTTATAAAACCATTTCTCCAAACTAATCACCTAATATTATTATATCACTTTTTCTTTAGATAATTTTAATTCAATATAATCAATTACTCTTTTTGGTTCTTCACATATTTTTTTATATAATTTTTGATGATTACGTAATTGTTTTATAATTTCCATTTCAGATTTAGATATTTTGAAACAATATGTTACCTCATCCTCTAGAATTGCATCAACATCATTGCCTAAAATATAATTAGGCGTTAGATTTAATACTTCCGATAATTTTACTAGTTTTTCCATTTTTGGTTGTTCCTCACCTCGTTCATAATGAGAAATTGCCACTTTGGATACACCAACCAATTTACCTAATCCTTCTTGTGTTAACTTTCGTTTTAATCTTTCTTCCCTTATCCTATTTCCAATAATCATAAAACACCTCTATTATCCATTTGTTAACTATATTATACCAGTAATATCTAGATTTTATAAATAATTAACTTACAATTAACATTAACAAATTATAAAAATTTATACACATTTATAATTTTTATTTAACAACATAAAAAAACAGACTATTCATCTGTTCTTTTACTAGATAAAAAAGTAACCTTTTCGGCAATTATTTCTACAGCTTGTTTCTTGATATTTTCATCTAATTCAATATTTCGAGTTTGCAGGTGCCCTTTCACCCCAATTAAATCACCTTTTTTAACATATTCAGCTGTATTCTCTGCAATTCCTTTCCATAAAACACAAGGGATAAAATCGGTATCATACTCCCCATTAATATTTTTATAAGTTCTAGGAACTGCTAGAGTTATGTTTGTTACTTTATTACCATTATCAGTTTCTCTTAATTCGGGATCTTTAACAAGTCTCCCTACTAAAACCGTTTGATTTAACATCTTTTTTCTCTCCTTTCACATACAATATACTTCTTTAAGAAAAGGTATGCAAATAGCAAATTTTCAAAAAGTGTTATGTTTTTTATACAGTTTTTAATATTTTTCTATATAGATATTTTTTTTATAGAATTAAATTTAAGCAAAATAAAAAAATTATTACTAAAAATAATTTTTTAACAAAGCATTTAGTTCAACCGCATATTCCATTGGCAACTCTTCTCTAAATCGATCAATAAAACCCATAATTAATAGTTCTCTAGCCTTATCTTCATTAAGCCCCCTACTCATTAAATAAAATAATTTTTCTTCGTCAATTTTTGAAACAGTTGCTTCGTGTTCTATTATTGATGAAGTATTGGCAATTATATTTTGGGGAATCGTATCACTTTTAGAATTTTTATCTAAAATAATTGTATCACATTTGACTGTGCTTTTAGAGTTTATAGCCTTACTTGCAATATTGACTGTTCCTCTATAAGTAGCATTTCCACCATTACACGCAATGGATTTACTAATAATATTGCTTGTTGTATTAGGCGCCAAATGAATCATTTTAGCACCTGTATCTTGAATTTGATTTTCGCTAGCTACCGCAATCGAAATACAGTTCCCTTTCGCATATTCTCCAGTTAAAATACATGAAGGATATTTCATATTAACTTTTGAGCCAATATTCCCATCAATCCATTCCATCAATCCACCACTTTCAACCGTAGCCCTTTTAGTGACTAAATTATAAACATCGCTTGACCAATTTTGAATTGTAGTATAACGGCATTTCGCACCCTTTTTAACATATATTTCAACTACTGCAGCATGAAGGGAATCAGACGTATATGTTGGCGCTGTACATCCTTCCATATAATGTAAATCACTATTTTCATCGACTATTATAATGGTTCGTTCAAATTGTCCCATATTCTTACTATTAATGCGAAAATAACTTTGAAGGGGTCTATCTAACGTTGTATTGGGTGGTATATAAATAAACGTTCCACCACTCCAAACTGCTCCATTTAGGGCTGTATATTTATTTTCATCATATTTAACTAAATTATTAAAGTATTCACGAAAAAGTTCAGGATATTTTTTTAAGGCTGTATCTGTATCACAAAAAATAACATTTTTATCCACCAATTCTTTTAACATATTATGATATATAACTTCACTTTCAAATTGAGCACCAATTCCTGCTAAATACTTTTGTTCAGCGTCAGGTAGTCCAATCTCATTAAAGGTATTTCTTGCCTCATTCGGAACATCTTGCCAATTATCATAAACTTTATCATCAATTCTCTTATAATAATTTATATCATTAAAATCTATTTTTAATTCAGGTCCAAAATTAGGATTGTTTGACTCTAAAAATTTTTCTAAAGATTTTAATCGGAAATCTAACATCCATTTTGGTTCTTTTTTTATTTTAGAAATTTCTTTTATCGTTTCTGCTGTCAAAACCATCTTTTTTGTCATTAAATCATCACCGTTCTAAATTAGTTATAAATAGTTTTTTTCTTTTAAAAGTTTCTCAATTCCCCACCATGGTAATAAAGCACATTTTTTTCTATTTGGTTGTTTATATATATCATCATAAGCATTAGCTTGTTCTAAAATTGTCGAATCATATTCTTTTTCTTCAATCATATTATTATAATTTTGATATAATTCTTTAACCTCTTCTAAAGTTTTACCTATTAAAGTATCAATCATAATAGAAGTGGCACTAGTACAAATAGCGCATGCCTCTCCATCAAAACGAATATCTGTTATTATATCATTTTCAAGTTTTATCATTAAATCAACTTCATCAATACAACTTTCATTATTCATATTTATTTTAATATATGTATCGTCATCAATTAATCCTTTATTTTTAGGATGTTGATAATGTTCCAATATTAATTCTCTTTTTAAATTACTATCCATAAAAATCCTCCAGTATCAATTTATCTTTAAGTATTATACTATAAAACTGTTTTAGAAAGCAATAAAAAAAGAGGTTTATCTAGCCTCTACAATAAGTTTAATTGCGGTTCTTTCTTCTCCCTCAATTACAATGTCAGTAAATGCTGGAATGCAAACTAAATTTTTACCAGATGGTGCAACAAAACCACGTGCAATTGCAATAGCCTTTATTGCTTGATTCAATGCTCCAGCTCCAATTGCCTGTATTTCTACTTCTCCTTTTTCTCTAAATACATTAGCTAAAGCTCCAGCCACTGAATTAGGATTTGATTTAGATGAAACTTTAAGTGTTTCCATATTTATTAATTCCTCACTTTCTACAATTAAATATATGAGGTAATTATAATTTTATGACACACTATCTATATCGTAAAACATTTTGAAAAGAATCCTTGTTTTTTTCTATATCAGATATTAGTTGTGATTCTAAAAAATATTGTTTTAATGCACATTCTTTAGCTTTTTTAGTCCCCCACATCATTGTAAAACCATTATAGTCACGTATCATTTCATAGTCATTATTATGGTCACCAATTGTAAAGATACTGCTTTTAGGTAATTTAAGTTTATCTTCTAGAAATTTTATCGTTGTGCTTTTATTTATATCTTTTGGTATTAAAAATATAAGATTATATTTAATTATATAATTTGAATATTGTAAATATTGTTTTAAATAATTTTCTATTTCTAAAATAATATCTTTAAAATTTATGTCTTTTATCTCAATAATTCGATGATCAGGAAATTCATCTATTCCAGAATTAATATCAATGATGTTTATTTTACTATTATATTTTAGTTTTAAATAACTAGAATAGCGTAAATCGTTTTTATTTAAATGATAATGCACAAGTGGTTTTCCGTCACAATCATATAAAGCAGCACCATCTCCACAGCTTACATAATCATAAGGAATATGCCATTTTTTTATTTCTGATTTAATACTAGAATAATCTCTGCCTGTAGATAACACAAATATATTTCCTTTTTGGCGAAATTCTTCTAATTTTTTTACATTAATTTTTAATGTTATATCATCCATTGATAATGTTTGATCATAATCACTCACTAATAAATTCATATTTTATTCTCCCTTTGAGGAAATATTATACAACAAAAAACAAAAGATGAATATTATTTTTTACATATTTTCCATTTTTTTGCATAAAAATATATTGACAACATTTTAAAATTAATGTAATATTAATAGTGCCTACTTAATGCAGATGTAGTTCAATGGTAGAACCTCAGCCTTCCAAGCTGACTACGTGAGTTCGATTCTCATCATCTGCTCCATTGACGAATCTGTTCGAACTTTTCGGACATTGATATATAGAAAATCAATCGAAAGATTGGTTTTTTTGTGATTTACAAAGAAATCATCCTAAAGGAAGGATGGTGTTTATGATTCATATTATTAAACAAGAGATACCTATTGAAGACTCATTAAGAAAGAAGTTAGAGTTTATCTGTCAATTTAATAAAGTGAAGCCAACTTTTATTAATGGTAGTATTAGAAAGATTGATAAATCTAATTTACACTTTATAGAACCTCATAGAGTTATAAAGGTATTACTTTTCTTGTATTTAATTATTCTACTGATATTTATATTGGAAATCTAACAAATAAAATACAAATATCAGAATTAGAAAACTACTTAAACACTATGAACTAGACTTTCACAGGATGAACATTTTAAGACAAAAGCTGTATAATTAATATAGTGGATAGATAATTATCCCATAGTCTTACAATGTATTTTGAGAAGTGAAAGTATTATATTTCGTAGTACCTTCACTTCTCTTTTTTTGAAAATTAAAGAAAAGGTGGATTGGTTACAATAAATTAGACAACTTTGATAAGGACATGTTAAAATAGAAAT
>CAMSCJ010000027.1 GCA_947056845.1 uncultured Mycoplasmatota bacterium | reverse complement strand
CCCTGTTGCTCCTGTTGGCCCTGTTGCTCCTGTTGCTCCTGTTGCTCCTGTTGGACCTGTTGGCCCTGTTGGCCCTGTTGCTCCTGTTGCTCCTGTTGGCCCTGTTGCTCCTGTTGGACCTGTTGCTCCTGTTGGACCTGTTGCTCCTGTTGGACCCGTTGGCCCTGTTGCTCCTGTTGGTCCCGTTGCTCCTGTTGGACCTCCAGATGGTCCCGTTGGTCCTGTTGGTCCTATTGGTCCAACTATGCTACAACATGATGGCTTACAATGCTCATCACATTTTATTTTTTGTAAGGCTCTTTCATAATTACTCATAGAAAGCACCTTCCTTTCTATAATACATTATGAAAAATTTTATATATTAGCAATAATAAATGACTTAACAATCAAGTTTCTTACTCAAAATATCATCTATATCAGATAATGAAAAACCCTTTTGATATAATTTTTCTCTTATTTTTTTATATAAGTTATTACCACTATATTTCAAACACAGCTTTTTATACAAAATGTCAAAATTTCTTTCGATCAAAGAATTATCTTCAAAGTCAATATTATTAAGACAACTATTTATATCATCACGGTAAAAACCTAATAAAAGCAAATCATTCATTAACTTTTGTTTTAACATAAAATTAGAATACTTTTTATTAGATTTTATTTTTTTATCAATTATTTTTTTTATTTTATCTAAGTAAATTAATCTATCAACATTTTCTAGTTCTTCGTTTATAGTATCAATATCAATATTATTTTCAATTAACATATTCTTAATTTTAATTGGGCCATTAGTACTAAAATTCAATTTATCAGTAATAAAAGCCTTCGTAAATCTCTTATCATTAATCAAATTATTTTTTCTTAATTCAGAGATAATAGTGTCTTTTTGTTCAAAATCAACATTATTTTTATCTAAATAGTCACTAATTTCTTTTTCACTACGTAACCTAACACCAATTAATTTAATGCATTTATTATAAATATCATAATATTTAGTATCAATATTTAATTTATTTAATTGTTCGCTAGTAAGTTCTTTATTATATAAAAGATTATTTTTTAAAATTACATCATCATAAGTTGTAATTTTCTCATTATTTTCAAATACCAAGTTATATTTACCACTACTTGTTTTTCTTATTTTTGATATTTTCAAAAAATCACCATCTTCCATAATAAATATTATCATACGAATTTTTGTTCGTCAATAAAATTTAAAAAAATCTTTAAAAATTTTTTAAAGATATCTTTTTAATTAATTTCTAATACATCATTAGCTTTCATAACTTTCAATTTCATTTTCAAATTTTCTGCTGTATCAACTAATTGATTAATATTAGTTGAATAATGTTTATCTTCAATATTCATTGGAACAATTATTTTAGCATCTGTTTCTTTAGCAAACATTAAGCCATCATAAATCCCCATTGTAACCCCATGATTAGAAAAAGGAATAAATAAATAATCACATTTATAAT
The DNA here is from genome assembly GCA_947056845.1 of uncultured Mycoplasmatota bacterium. Classification (GTDB taxonomy): domain Bacteria; phylum Bacillota_I; class Bacilli_A; order RF39; family UBA660; genus CAJLIR01. The sequence continues at coordinate 12,843 of CAMSCJ010000027.1, read as the reverse complement.
CATTATTAAATGATATGGTATCACCCGTTACATAAATTTTGTTAATTGAATCATCAATTATAAATCCAACATTTTCCTTAACCTCATTATCTTTCATAAAAGGTAAATAGCCATGAACAGCCCTTGTAATTGTAACAGAAAATTTACTAGAAAAGTTTATTTTATCACCAAATTTAATTGCAATGCCTTTTAAGTCTGGATAAGTATTTAAAACTTCTCTAGTCGTATATAAAACAGCATTATCTCTCTCTATTATTTTTTTTATTACACCAGCATGGCAATGATCAGCATGTTTATGAGTTACAATAATAATATTAACACTTGTCCATAGATCTAAAAGTCCGTCAAAATAATCGATACTTCCTGGATCAACTAAAATTCGAACATTTTTATAATCAATCATCAAACATGATTGCGCAAATTTTTTTATTTTCATAAAATCTCCCCTATTTTTCTTCTATTAATGATAATGAAACTTTCTCTTTTTCTTTGTCTAAACCAATAACATAGCAATCAACAATATCACCAACACTAAACATTTCCGATGGATGACGTAAATATTTTTTTGTTAATTTTGAGATATGAGCTAATCCATCATTATGTAAACCAATATCGATAAAAATACCAAAATCAACCACATTTCTAATTGTACCTTGTAGCTTATCGCCAATTTTTAAATCATTTACATGCAAAATATCACTTTTTAAAATTGGCTTAGGAAGTTCATCTCTAGGGTCACGACCTGGTTGCATCAAAGATTTTTTTATGTCCTCAAAAGTATAACTATCAATATTCAAATTGCAATCTGAAAATTTAATATCATCCAATACCAATCGCAATTTTTCAGTTCCAATATCAGCAACCGAATAACCCAAATAACTTAATAATTTTAATACTTCATCATAGTTTTCAGGATGAATTGATGTTTTATCTAAAGGATTAATTCCATCAATAACACGCATAAAACCAATCGACTGTTCAAAGACCTTATCAGTAATACCTTTGATTTTTTTTATTTCATCACGAGATTTAATTTTGCCATTATTATCACGATACCTTATTAGTTCATCAATTGCTCTCTTACTCATACCAGAAACATATTTTAAAAGTGAAGGAGAAGCGGTATTGACATTTACACCAACTTGATTGACAGCCTTAGTAACAACAAAATCAAGTGACTCATCTAATTTTTTCGCTGTAACATCGTGTTGATATAACCCCACTCCAATACTTTTTGGATCAATTTTAACAAGTTCGGATAATGAATCTTGTAATCTTCTTCCAATACTAATGGCGCTTCTTTTTTCAACAGTTAAATCTGGAAATTCAGAAATAGCTAATTTAGAGGCCGAATAAACTGAAGCTCCAGCTTCATTAACTATTATATATTCCACCTTTTTATTAGCTTCCTTAATGCACTCAGCAATAAATGCTTCTGACTCTCTTGATGCTGTTCCATTACCAATCGCAATAACATCTATATTATATTTATCTATTAAATCTAAAATAATTTTTTTACTTTCTGCTATTTTATTATGTGGTTCAGTCGGATAAATAACAGAAATATTTAATACCTTGCCTGTTTGATCTAAAACAGCCAACTTACATCCTGTTCTAAAAGCTGGATCATAACCTAATACGACTTTATCTTTAATTGGTGGTGTTAACAATAAACTTTCAACATTTTTAGCAAAATTATCAATTGCTACTATTTCACTATTATCCTTAAGCTCACTTCTTACTTCTCTTTCAATACTAGGTAGTATCAATCGTTTCAAACTATCAGAAATGGCTTCCATAATACTTTGGTATACAAATGATGTTTTATCCTTAATTATTTTTCCTTCCAAATATGAGATAATTTCTTCCTCATTAATGTCAATGCTAACATTAAGTATACCCTCTTTTTCACCACGATTAACGGCTAAAATACGATGTGCTTTAATTTTTTTTACAGGTTCACTATAATCATAATACATTTCGTAAATACCATTTTCATCAATCGCATTTTTTTTCTTTTTACTTATTAAAATACCGTTATGATAAAAAAAGTTGCGAATGCTTTTCCGATAAGATGCATTATCACTAATCCATTCAGCAATTATATACTTTGCTCCTGTAATAGCTTCATCGGTTGTCTTAATATTATCATTTATAAACTTTGTTGCCATCTCTTCTAAATTTCCGTTAATTGGAAAAGACATTATCATTTTTGCTAAAGGTTCCAATCCATTTTTAATAGCCTCTGTTGCCTTAGTTTTCTTTTTTTCCTTAAATGGGCGATATAAATCTTCAACTTCGACTAATTTATCACAAGCCATAATATTTGCCTTTAATTCATCAGTAAGTAAACCTTTTTCATCAATTAAGCGGATTACATCCTCTTTTCTTTTCAATAAATTAACTTGATATTCATATACTTCATTAATACTACGAATAGTTTCCTCATCTAATGCACCTGTTGCTTCTTTACGATAACGTGCAATAAAAGGAATAGTATTTCCATCACTCAATAATTTTAAAACTGCTTCAACCTGATTAATTTTAATATTTAAATTATTACTAATTTCCTTTATAATATTTTCATTCATATTTTCACCTATTAATATATTCATTAACTATATTTTTTAATGTATCATAAGATTTAACACCATGTTCATTATATAAAATATTAGAATTATCACTAATCACAATTGTTGGAATATATTCAACTTCAACAATTGAAAAAATAATATTCCAATCTTCCTCGGTGGCATTAGTAGTATTAACATAATAAATATTTATCTTTTCATTATTAGAAAATTGAGTAACAGTTGGTTTAAAAGTTTTACACGCAGGACAAGTATCTCTACCTATAAAAAAGATATTCTTATCCTTACTATTAACCTTATTTTTAAATTCTGTAGCACTAATTTCGATAAAATACTCAGAAGTTAAATCACTTTCTTTTTTATCATCTATTTGTTTATCTACTTTATCTAAATTTTCATTTTCTATCACATTTTCCTCTTTATTACACCCTATCATCAAATTGGATAAAAGCGCTAATATAATTATTATTTTTTTCATATACCCTCCATTTTATAACATATATATGATATCACAAATTAATAATTATTTCACTATTTTTTATCAAATTAACCATATTAATTTAATTGCATAATTATATACTAGGTGATTTTATGTTTAACCTTAATGACGCAATTTATATTGCTAATAAATTGGGAATCTCTTTTGATAAATTCACAGCTAATGAATTTTTAACTGGTATTAATATAGAATTAGAGCATGGTTTAATAAACCCAAGTACCAATGTAACAAATGATAATCTAGAAATGACGGCAAAAATTGCCCTAGCTCATTTAAATGAATATCCTAACTATTATAATCCTGATTATGGACTTCCTGTTTTTGAAAAGTTTTTGCAAACAAAACTAAAATGAAAATTTGATGAAATAATTGTTTTTTGTTGAAACAAATTAGCGAATATGTTAAAATTATACCGGAGGTAAAAAATATGGCAAAAAACGGAGAAAGTACAAAAAAAACTAAAGTAACTGATGATATTAATAATGAAAAAAATACAATTATTAAAGAAACTATAACTTATGACAACACCCCAATTTTTAACAAAATGTTAATTTGTTTATACATAATAATTGCATTATTAGCATTAAATATTATTATTTCTGCAATTAATGGAACTAGCGGTAGTAGAAATTCAACCAATGAAAATACTAAATCAACTACACCTACTACACAAGTAACAGCTGATTACGATGTTAGTAAATTTAAAGCCATTAATGCTAATCAGTTTATTGATGCCTATAATGGCGATGAAACTAAACTTATTTATCTAGGACGTCCAGATTGTGGATTCTGTGTTAAATTTGTTCCTGTTTTAACTGAGGTTCAAAACAAATACAAATTTGAGACACTTTATTTAGATATTAATACAGTTAATCAAGATGATGTAAATAGAATAATTGCCTTAAATAATGATTTCTTTAGTGGTTCAGATACTGCTTATGGATATACACCAATGACACTTATTGTTAAGGATGGAAAAATTCTTGATTCACAAATTGGTTATTCATCAGCTAGTACATTAGAAGCTTTGGTTTCAAAATACTTCGACAAAAAATAGTATCAATTGATACTATTTTTTAATAACTTTTGATTGCCTTTTTCTAATAATTCATTATATTCTAAAGATGCTCTTATTTCTTTTAACCTTTCAACCAGCTCTTGATTAGTTTGCACATAACTTCGCTTTGGTAATTTTATATCAAAAGCAGCTGCTAAAGTTTCTAAACTTTCTAAAAACTCCATATCATGCATTTTCATAAACAAACTAATGACATTACCTCTCTTTTTACAAGATAGGCAATAAAATCTGTTTTCTGGAAATAAAATCATTGAAGGATGTCTATCATCATGATAAAAACAATTAATAGAAAAAGTTCCCCTTTTCGTAATTTTTATTTTTCGCATTTTTTTTGAATCGCTCATAGCCACAACCAAAATATCACTTTTTTTTATAACTCTAGAAACATTTAATCTATTATATTTTTGTTTAATACACTTTCTTTCCATACTACTTCACCATCTTGCCTTTTATAGAATTCAAACCTCTTAATTGCATCACTTTTATTTTCATCTAATAATTTTTTAGCATTTTCTTTATTGACTTTATCCAAAGCCGAATATCTAGTTTGTAACAATAAAAATTCTTCATATAAATCAAAATCAACATTTTTACTATCTAAAGTTAATTGTTGTACCACTGGATTATATCTAAAGATAGGAAAATACCCACACTTAACAGCCATCTTTTGCATTTCGACACTATTTTCCATTCCACCCTTTATACCATGAGAAATACATGGAGCATACGCAATAATAATTGAAGGTCCCTTATAATTCTCTGCTTCTTTAAAAGCTTTTAGAACTTGTAACATATTAGCTCCTAATGATATTTGCGCTACATAAACATGTGGATAAGATAAGGCTATTCGTGCTAAATCTTTTTTATTTTGCAATTTACCACTTGTTGTAAAAGAAGCAATTGAACCCTTTGGACTAGATTTTGATGACTGACCACCAGTATTAGAATAAATTTGTGTATCTAATACCAAAATATTGACATCATCATTAGAAGCTAAAACATGATCAATACCACCGAACCCAATATCATAAGCCCAACCATCTCCGCCGATTGTCCAAATTGAGCGATAAATTATATATTCCTTTAAAGAAACTAATTCTTTTGGACAAGTATCGTAATCTAATTTTTCATAAATCTCTTTTGTAATTTGATAATCATCATAATTTTCTAACCATTTTTTAAATAAATCAGCATTCGGATTATTTAAATTTTTTTCCATAATATTCCTTAAACGATTTCTGGCTGTTTTATTTGCTATTAATAAACCATATCCATACTCAGCATTATCTTCAAATAACGAATTAGCCCAAGGAATTTTATATGGGGTTATTGGAGCACTCCCACCATAAATTGATGAACAACCAGTTGCATTAGCTATTATCATGGATTCACCAAATAATTGTGTCAATATTCTAATGTAACTTGGTTCACCACATCCTGCACAAGCCCCACAGAATTCAAACTCTGGCATTTTAAATTGGCTTCCCTTAACTGTTTCCAACTTAAAAGCGGGTTTATAAGTAATATTCTTAACTAAATAATCAAAAGCCTCTTGCTCGTTATTATTAATTTGTTCCAATAACGTTTTAGTAATAAGAGCCTTCTCTTTATTCTTACCAGGACAGGTTTTAATACACAAACCACAACCAGTACAATCTTTAATTGAAATACCGACGCAATAATAATAATCAGTTCCTATAGCTTTTATAACCCTAGTCTTAATAAACTCAGGAGCTTTATTATATTCATCTTCATCTAATAAAAATGGTCTAATAACACTATGTGGGCAAACAAATGAGCATTGGTTACATTGTATACAATTTTCCTTTATCCAATTTGGTACAACGAGACTAATTCCCCGTTTCTCTAAACAACTAGTCCCACCAACAAAGGTCCCATCTGGATAATTAATAAAAGCACTTGTTGGTAATAAGTCACCTTCCCTTTTGGTCATAGACTCATAAACATTCTGACTCTTTTCAATAGGAACATTATCTATCATATCATTTTCAAATTTTACTTCTTTCAAATAATTAACACAATTTTCGATGGCATCATAATTTGCCTTAACTATATCCTCACCTTTTTTATAAAATTTTTGCATCACATATTCTTTCATTTTCATCTTAGCTTGATCATAATCCATGATATTAGAAAGTTTAATAATGACACTTTCCATAATTGTACTTATTTTATTTTTAAGTCCAATTTTTCTAGCAAATTCATAAGCATTTATAATATAAACCTTAATATTCCTATCTATAATGATATTCTTAATATTATTTGGTAACCAATTTTTAAACTCATCTTCAGTCATAATCGTATTAATAATAAAAATACCATTTTCCAAAATATGAAGCAAGGGATTAAAATCTAATAAATAACTATCTTTAGTAACAGCCACTAATTTAGGATTCTCAACATAATACGTTGATTTAATCACATTGAGAGAAAACCTTAAATGTGATATTGTTACACCACCTGATTTTTTTGAATCATATTGAAAATATCCTTGAACATACTTATTAGTATTATCACCAATTAATTTAATTATCGATTTTGAGGCACTTACCATGCCATCACTTCCATAACCATAAATTAAAAATTCATCATGATTTGTAATTTTAAAGTTATCATCTATATTTAAACTTAAATTAGTAATATCATCAGTTATACCAATTGTAAAATTATTCTTTAAATCACCAGACAACATATCATAAATTGCCTTAATTTGAGCTGGTGTTGTATTCTTACTAGCTAATCCATATCTTCCGCCAACAATTTCTATTTGTTTATTATTTAAAGCATTAACAATATCCAAATATAATGGTTCACCAATACTGCCAGGTTCTTTAGTTCGATCTAAAACAGCGATTCTTTTAACACTACTAGGTAAAACATCTAATAAGTATTTTACACTAAATGGGCGATATAAATGTACATCTATCAAACCAACCTTTATATTTTCTTTACTTAATTCATCAATTACTTCCATTATAGTTGAACAAACAGATCCCATAGCTACAATGATATTTTCAGCATATAAATCACCATAATACATGAAAGGCTTATAATTTGTTCCCATTTTTTCATTTAACTTCTGCATATAATCATTAACAATATTTGGAATTTCATCATAAAATTTATTTCTTACTTCTAAAGCTTGAAAATAAATATCATCATTTTGTGCGGTTCCCCTAGTCACTTTATTATTTAAATTAAGCGCATGATTACGAAATTTATCAATTGCCTGATAATCAATAAAATCGATGATATCATTCATCTCTAAAACTTCAATCTTGTCAATTTCATGACTAGTTCGAAATCCATCAAAAAAATGTAGGAATGGTAAAGAAGCCTTTATAGCAGATAGATGGGTAATTAATGATAAATTAGCTGCATCCTGAACTGATGACGACGCTATCATACAAAAACCAGTCATCCTCGTCGCATAAACATCTTGATGATCTCCAAATATCGAAAGGGCATGACTAGCTAAACTTCTAGCCGCAACATGAATAACCCCAGGTAACATTTCACCAGCCATTTTATACATATTAGGAATCATTAATAATAAACCTTGACTAGCTGTAAAAGTCGTTGTTAAAAGCCCAGCCTGTAAAGAACCATGAACCATACCAGCTGCCCCTGCCTCACTTTGCATTTCTACAACCTTGACTTTATCATTAAAAATATTTAGCCGATTATTACTACTCCATTCATCAATATGCTCAGCCATTGGACTAGCTGGTGTTATAGGATATATACCTGCTACCTCTGTAAACATATAAGCATAATAACTACATGCTTCATTTCCATCAACAGTTATTATTTTTTTCACAATTATCCTCCCTTAATTTTTTGTCAATTAATCTTTTTATCAAATCGTTTAAAAACTTCGTTATAAAATACGTTATAACCATAAGCACCAGCATTACTATTATCATATTAATTGTTAATAATGTAAGTGAATATAGATTTCTAAAAACAACAATTTGAAAAATAAACAAAGAAAGCATACTAATAAATAATATGAAACGAATAAGATTAAATGGTTTACACAAACGATATAACAAAGTAAAACCTGTATAGCCTGTTAAAATGACACATAGTGTACTACTTTCCTCGAAACTAAATTTAAAAAGTTCGGAAACAAGCATTATTATTATAATATTCAAAATAATTGTTAAAGCTGTCGGTATTGCTCGACCAATCACATTGAAAAAGAAATGACCACGAATCCGCTCCTTATTGGGCTCTAAAGCCAATATAAAAGAAGGTATTCCAATTGTAACAACACTAGTTAAAGTAAGTTGAATTGGCATAAAGGGATATGGTCTACTTATAAATATAAAAACAAAAGCTAACAAAATTGAATAAATTGTTTTAACTAGAAACAAAGTCGCTGATCTTTCAATATTATTAATGGTTCTTCTACCTTCTAAAACAACATGTGGCATCGATCCAAAATCAGAATCCAGTAATACTAATTGTGATACATTGCGGGTTACTTCACTACCAGTTGATAAAGCAATACTACAATCAGCTTCACGCAGAGCTAAACAATCATTAACTCCATCACCTGTCATTGCTACTGTATGCCCCATTTCCTTTAAAAATGAAATGATTTTTTTCTTTTGAATAGGAGTTACACGTCCAAAAATATCATATTCTAAAATAGATTCTTTTAAATCATTGTCTGTAAGCAAAGTTCTAGCATCTATATATTTTTGACTATTAAACCCACAATCATGAGCCACACTGCTAACAGTTAAAGGATTATCACCTGAAATAATTTTTATTTGAACACCTTGTTCCTTAAAATAGTTCAATGTTTTTTTTGCATTAGGACGTACCTTATCCTTAATTAATATAATAGCTATCGCTTCACAGCCTTTAATATTCAAAGTTTTAGAATGCGCTAATAAAATTGTTCTATAACAACAACTATATTGTTCAATTAGCTTCCCTAAATCACTAGGAATTCTATCCAAAATAAACTCAGGAGCACCCATTATAAATGCACCATATTGTTCAAATTCAATTGCCGAATATTTTTTATCAGATGAAAAATTAATAACATTCTTAACTTTATAATTTGTTTTTTTATTATATTTACTAATTATAGCTTCTAAAGTGGGATTTTTAACCTCAAAAGAAGTAGCAAAAGCCGAAAGAACATCATCAATATTATAATTATTATTATAAGGTATTACATCAACTAATTCTAACTTTCCTTCTGTTAAAGTTCCTGTTTTATCTAAACATAGAACATCAACCCTAGAAAGCGTTTCAATACAAAATAATTCCTGAACCAAAACATTATATTTACTAAGACGAATAACGCTTACTGCTAAAACTGTACTAGTTAGCAAAACAAGCCCTTCTGGAATCATGCCAACGCATGCAGCTACTGTACTTATAACAGCATTTTGAATATTATTGCCATCAATTGATAATTGTTGTAAAAATAAAAACAAACCTAAAGGAAAAATGATATAAGAAACAAAGCGAATAATTTTATTTAGAGAATTCATGATTTCTGAATTAACTTTTTTAATATATTTAGCTTCACTTGAAATCATTGAAGTATAATTATCATTACCAATATGCTCAACCTTGGCCTTACACTTACCAGCTACAATAAAACTGCCAGATAATAATATGTCACCTTTTCTTTTTACAATTGGATCAGCCTCACCAGTTATAAATGATTCATTTACCTCAACACTACCATCTAAAATATATGAATCAACAACAACCTGATTACCTAATTCGAAAATAATAATATCATCTAAAACAATATTATTAATATCAATATTTTCAATCACTCCATCACGAATAACTCGTAATTTCATACTCGAAATAACAGATAACTTATCAATCATTTTTTTAGAACGAATTTCCTGAATTGTACCAATAACAACATTACAAAATATTACACCTAAAAATAATAAATTCTTATAAGATCCAACTAAAATAACAAATACACCTAATATAATATTTATTAAATTAAACAAAGTAAAAATATTAGTTGCTATAATTTGTTTTATAGATTTGGTTGGTATTGTCGTATCATAATTAATCAAATTATTCTGAAAACGCGATAAGACTTGTTCGCTCGTTAAACCAACATCCAATAAAGGATTATATCGTTCTATTTTATTATTATTCATATAATTCACCTTCAATAAATATCAAAATAAATAAACATATATTCTTATTATACCACCTAATTACCTTTATAAGTATAATTGTGACTAAAATCTAATAGTTTTTTACAATGAGTATAGTTATTTATAAATAAAATTATTAAACTAAAGAATATCTTATATTGTAGGAAATAAAAAAATCCTATAATTCATATTATTTCCCCTCATATACACTCTCTCAAAAAAAGCACAAATATTGTGTAATAAATTACTTATAATCGTAATTTTAAACACGAATTTGTGTTTTTTATTTTGCTTTTAACTGTTTGATGCGTTCCTCGTAATTTCCATTTGTAATAAAACTACCAACAACTATAATATCACATTTACTGCAATAACTAACTGTTCTATCATTAATTCCACCATCAACTTCAATTACGTATTTATAATTATTCTTTTCTCGAATACTATATAATTCCTCTATTTTTTTCACAGAATCATCTAAAAATTTTTGCCCGCCCAATCCTGGTTCAACTGACATAACTAAAACCAAATCTACTAAAGCAAAATAGTCATTTAAAAAAGAAATTGGTGTATTAGGTTTAATTGCTATACCAACTTTAATATCATGCTCTTTAATTAAATTTATAATTTCTAAGGGATTATTCACAGCCTCTAGTTGAAAAGTAATATATACAGGCTTTAATAAAGCAAAGTCATAGACATATTTTTTGACATCGTTAACCATTAAATGAACATCTAAATTTTTTGTGTTTCTCGGTAGCAAATTTACCATTTCATTATATTCCCAAGTTTTATTAGCCACAAAATTTCCATCCATAATATCTAAATGCAAATAGTTAATTGAAGAATTAAGTAATTTAGATATTTTCTCTTTAATAGCACTATCATGTTGTATCGATAAAATAGAAGCCGATAATTTCATAACCATCACCTATCCTAAATACAATAATAACACTTTATAACATTTTTTTCAACAAATGAAAAAAGGATTTTCAATAAATCCTATTTATCATAAAAACTATCTTCTATCGATTTTTACATTTACTGGTTCTGATTTAAAGCTTTGACCATCATTCGTTAATATTTCTACATAGTAATCTGCATCTTCAAAATCACTTGTTATAGTATATATTCTAACACTAGAATCGCTTATTTCTTCATCATTTCGATACCATTTATAATTAATTGCCCCATCGTCTAAAATATTCTCTTGAACTAATAAAGAAATATAATTATTACTAACAGTTCCTTGAACATAAGCTTCATTTGTTTCGATATTAACTGGAATTACAACTAAATTAATATCATTCCCCAATAAATAAAACTTATGGCACTTATCTTTCTCGGATATATCATATATTGTAAAATCATTATCATCAAAATCTTTAATGGCACATGATTCATCATTTTCTAGTGAGGCATATACTTTATCATTTTCATTTTTATATAACAAACCAATTTCAATATCATAATCACTTATATCATAACTCATCTGACTATCATCAACCATATACTTATTATGTATAACATAGCTCTTTTGAACACCACTAATTCCACTATTATTGACTAAATCCAAGATACTATTTATATCACTCTTAAAATCACTTTTATTATTTTTATTATCTAAATCATTACTACATGCTGTCGTAAAAATAATTAAAGCACTTATTATATATAACAATATTCCTTTTTTCATAATTATCTCCTAATAAAATATTTTTTAGCAACTAGGTACTTGTGTTGTACAATTATAGTTTCCATCTGTATAATGTCCTGAGCCTGGGCAAGTAACAGTTGGAGTTTGTCCATTACATTTATCTGCACAAGCCGATGTTTTACATGATGCTGGTATATCACAAACAACCGTTATTCCACAACCTGATGAGCTACTACCACTACCAGATGAGCTACTACCACTACCAGATGAGCTACCACCACAATTACCACTATAACAAGGTATTACAGGAGCACCACCCCCAGATGAAACTCTGCATTCATAATAGCACCTATTATACCTGCAATAACTTTCAGTATAACCACGAGAATTGTCTACACAACCCTGTATGCACGATTCACATGCTGATAATGTTGTACATGCCTCTGTATTTTCCCAAGTTCTCCCTGTTCCTGTACATGCATACTTTATTGTCTTCGTTGTTCCGTCGCAAACCCCATTATCCTGTATACTACAACTTTCTACAATTGTACTTGTTGCTGATAATCCAGCCTTATTATATACTACTACTTTATAATTTGTTGCTTTATTCTCGGCATTTATAACATCAAATGTATTACTTGTTCCGCTTCCTAGCAATGTCTCTTTTGAATACTCTTGATCTACTCGATAGAATTCATATCTTTCTATTCCACTTTCTGCATCACTTGCATCTGCTATTAATTTAAATGATTCAGCATCATATGGTGTTCCCTCTTTATATAGTGCCGTTAAACTTACTGTTGGTCCTGTCTTATCTATCTTTATCGGCATTGAATTTGAAT
>CAMSCJ010000026.1 GCA_947056845.1 uncultured Mycoplasmatota bacterium | reverse complement strand
ATAAATAAAAAGCACCCGTTAGGGTGGCGAATGAATTTTAATTCATTCTTTTTTTATAAATCAATATGTTTGGCATATTATATATTGAACAAAATAAATAAAAAATATTTACTTTTCTATTTACTTTTGTTATAATCTTTAACGAGTATTAATTTACTCCTTGCTTCTTTTTTGAAGCCTATAGACCATAAGGAGGTGGAACAATGAAAAATTATGAAATTATGTTTATTGTAAAACCAACATTAAGTGAAGATGATATCAAAAAGACAGTAAAAAATTTTGAAGATATTATAACTAATAATGGTGGTAAAGTTACAGAAACAACAGAAATGGGTCAACGAGAACTAGCTTATGAAATAAAAAAATATAAAAGCGGTTACTACTATGTAATTACCCTAGAAGCTAATGATGATAAAGCTATTAAAGAATTTGATCGTTTAGCTTTAATTAGTAACGATATTATTCGTCATTTGATTACTAAATTAGAAAATTAAGAAGAGGTTTAATTATGAATCGAGTTGAATTAGTAGGAAGATTAACTGCAAAGCCAGAATTACGTTATACAAGTTCAAATTTACCTTACGCAAGATTTTCTGTTGCTATTAATAGAACTTTTAGTAATGCCCAAGGTGAAAGAGAAACTGATTTTATAAATATAATTGTTTGGCGAAAACAAGCAGAAAATGTATGTAATTTTTTAGATAAAGGTAGTTTAGTTTCTATTGAAGGTAGATTACAAACAGGAAGTTATACAGATAAAGATGGAAATAAAAGATATTCTATGGATGTTGTAGCCGATAGTGTTCAATTTTTAGAAAGCAAGGCTCAAAGCCAATCACGTTCACAATCGTCTAGCGATTCTGAACCAAGCCCATATGATTATCAAAATAATGATTACGCCAACAATGTAAGTGTTGAAAATGATCCATTTGCCGATTTTGGCGATAGTGTTTCAATTGATGATAATTTCCTAGATTAATAAGGAGGAAGAACATGGCAGAATTTCGTAAAAAAAGAAAAAAAGTATGTCAAATGTGTGCTGGTAAAGATGTAAAATACAGCGATGTTGATATAATAAAAAAATATATTAGTTCTGATAGGGGCAAAATTTTACCTAGAAGAATGACAGGTAACTGCGCTAAACATCAAAGATATATAGCAGGCGAAATTAAAAAAGCTAGATTTATGGCTTTAATACCATTTGTAAAATAATAAAAATATTGTTAAGATTTTAAACATAGCGTTTAAAATCTTTTTTCTTTTAAATTGCTTATTTCTTGCTGCATAGCATTAATTACTTTTTGCATCATCACAATTTGCTGTTCCACATTATTATTACTTTGATAATCATTTTTTAGATTGTCATCATTAATAATATGTCTATTTGCCGAATTAGAAGTACCATTTCGATTATTGAGTAATTGTTGTTGCCCAGCATTAGTTGATAAAAGCTGACCTACTAACATAAACCATCCTCCTAATGCATTTTGTTCTGCAGGAGTAGATTGGTCAATTAATAAATAGCCTACAACAATAGCACTTAAACTATATGTTTTAGCATCGATATTAGGAACTAAACTCATAAAATCACCACTATAAAAATATATGTAGATATTAAGTAAATAAATTAGTATATTAATAGCTTTTCAAAAAAATATATATTTATATTGTCAGATTAAGAAAAATGTCAAATAGATTGGCAAATAGATTGAAAATATTTTTATAAATTCATAAAAAACACTTGCATTTCATATAATTTTTATGTATAATTTTGAATGTGTGGCATGCATAGATGTGTGAGGTTGCCGATACACCAGGTTAAGTTGTAAAACAATTTAAAATGATAATCGGGTTTTTACACGGAGCAAGTCTATACTGGATATAGGCGAAGGGAGGATACAATATGTCTAATACTAAAGTTCGTATTAAAGCTAAAGCTTACGACCACAGAATTTTGGATCAAGCTTGTGCTAAAATAGTTGATACGGTTAGAAGAACTGGTGGCGAAGTTAGTGGACCAATTCCATTACCAACCGAAATTGAAAAAATCACTATTTTAAGAGCTGTTCACAAATACAAGGATTCACGTGAACAATTTGAGAAAAGAACACACAAAAGACTTGTTGATATCGCAAATCCAAGCAAGGAAACTATTGACGCATTAGCTCATTTAGATATTCCAAGCGGAGTTGATATCAAAATCGATACAAAAAAATAATAGGAGGAAATAATCATGAGTATGAAAGGAATCTTAGGTCGTAAAGAAGGAATGACTCAAGTATTTACAAAATCTGGCAAATTGATTCCTGTAACTGTTATTAGTGTTGAACCAAATGTTGTAACACAAATTAAAACAAAAGAAAATGATGGTTACGAGGCAATTCAATTAGGATTTGATACAAAGAGAGAAAAGCTAGCGACAAAGGCTTCTATTGGGCATACCAATAAAGCTAATACTACACCTAAGCGCTTCTTTAGAGAAATAAAAGGTGTAGAAATCAGCAATTATTCTTTAGGCCAAGAAATTAAGGCTGATATTTTTGCTGAAGGTGAAATTGTTGATGTAACAGGAACAACTAAGGGACACGGGTTCCAAGGTGTTATTAAACGTCATAATCAAAGTAGGGGTCCAATGGGGCATGGGTCACATTATCATAGAAGACCTGGTTCAATGGGAACAATGCGCCCAATGCGTGTCTTCAAGGGTAAAAAATTACCAGGACATATGGGTGTTGATACAGTAACTATTCAAAATCTTGAAATAGTAGCTGTTGATATTGAAAATAATGTAATTCTAGTTAAGGGTAATGTTCCAGGAGCAAAACATGCATTAGTAATTATTAAGAGTGCTATTAAAAATACTGGAAAAATTAATGAAAGAGAAGAATTAATTTCTTATGTTGAAACGCCAATTGAACAACCTACAGAAAGTAAGACTGAAGAAGATGGAAATGTTACTTCAGAAGTTGCAAATGAAGAAGTAGAAGCTACTACTTCAGAAAATGAGTAGGAGGTATATAGAGATGACTAATATATCTGTATTAAATATTAAAGGCGAAAAAGTAAAAGACATTACCTTAAATGAAACTGTATTTGGAATTGAACCCAATGATGCTGTTTTATATGATGCTATTGTATTATCTAGAAATAATGCAAGGCAAGTAAGCGCTAACACTAAAACACGTAGTGAAGTTAGTGGTGGTGGTAAAAAACCATGGAGACAAAAAGGAACAGGACGTGCTCGTCAAGGAAGTACAAGGGCTCCACATTGGTATCATGGTGGTGTAGTATTTGGACCAACTCCAGAACGTAATTACACTAGAAAAATGAATAAAAAAGAAAGAAGATTAGCATTAAAATCAGCCTTATCATATAAATTAATTGATTCGGAAATGATTGTATTAGATAGTTTTAAATTAGAAAGTTCTAAAACCAAAGAAGCTATACAAGTACTTACTAATTTAAAAGCTAATGAAACTAAAACATTAATTGTAGTTGATAAATTAGAAGAAAATGTAATTTTAGCTACACGTAATTTAGCTAATATAATTTTATTAGAAACTGATGAAATCAATACACTAGATGTTGTGTCAGCTGACTTGCTTATTATTACTGAGGAAGCTGTTAAAAAAATAGAGGAGGTGCTAGCATAATATGAATAATTATAGAGATATAATAAAAGCACCAATTATTACCGAGAAAAGTTCTACTTTAGCGCAAAATAATACTTATGTATTTAGTGTTGATATTCGTGCAAATAAAACACAAATAAAAGATGCTATTGAAAAAATATTTTCTGTTAAAGTAGAAAATGTTAATACAATTAACGTTAAACCTAAGAAAAAAAGAGTTGGACGTTATGCAGGCAAAACACAAAGAGTTAAAAAAGCAATTGTTAAATTAAAAAATGGAAGTTCAATCGAACTTAACTAACTCTAAAGGAGGATAAATATGCCAGTAAGAAATTATAAACCAATGACTAATGGTCAAAGAGGTAAATCAACTTTAGTTAATGATGAAATTACTAAAACGACACCAGAAAAATCATTAGTTGTTACATTAAAGAAAAATGGTGGTCGAAATAATCAAGGTCGAATTACAGTAAGACATCGTGGTGGTGGAGAAAAGAGAAAATACCGCGTTATTGATTTCAAACGAAACAAAGATGGTGTTATTGGTACTGTGGTTTCAATTGAATACGATCCAAACAGATCTGCTAACATTGCTTTAATTAATTATACTGATGGAGAAAAAAGATATATTATTGCTCCAAAAGGTTTAAAAGTTGGGAATAAAATTGAGAGTGGTGAAAATGTTGATATCAAAACCGGAAATTCTTTACCACTTGCTAATATTCCAGAAGGAACATTAGTTCACAATGTTGAATTAAAGGCTGGAAAAGGGGCACAAATGGCTCGTTCCGCTGGTTCAAGTGTTCAAATCCTTGGTAGAGAAGGAAAATATACACTATTACGTTTAAGTAGTGGAGAAGTTCGTAAAGTATTAAGTACTTGCCGTGCAACAATTGGTGAAGTAGGAAATGCTGATCACGAATTAGTAAATTTAGGTAAAGCTGGTCGTAAAAGACACATGGGAATAAGACCAACTGTTCGTGGTTCTGTTATGAACCCTAATGATCACCCGCATGGTGGTGGTGAAGGACGTGCGCCAATTGGTCGTAAAGGTCCAGTTACTCCTTGGGGTAAACCAGCATTAGGATATAAGACACGTGACAAGAAAAAAGCTTCAAATAAGTTAATTGTTCGTCGTCGTAAAAAATAGGGAAAGGATGATTGAAATTGGGTAGAAGTATAAAAAAAGGTCCATATGCAGCTGCAAGTTTAAGAAAAAAAGTTGCTAGTGTTACTGCATCTGGAAAAAAAGAAGTTATTAAAACATGGTCTCGTCGCTCAACAATCTTCCCTGATTTTGTTGGTCATACATTTGCTGTACATAATGGTAAGGAATTTATTCCTGTTTATGTAACAGACGATATGGTAGGTCATAAATTAGGTGAATTTGCACCAACTCGTAAATTTGGTGGACACGGCGATGACAAAGGAAAAAATTAGTAATTAGTTACCAGGAAGGAGGACTAAAATGGAAGCACGTGCAATCGCAAAAGATGTTAGAATTGCGCCTCGCAAGAGCCGTTTAGTTATAGATTTAATACGAAATAAAAGTGTTATCGAAGCTGATACAATTTTAGCTAATATAAATAAAGAAGCTGCTAGATTAATACGTAAGGTATTAACTTCAGCAGTTGCCAATGCTGAAAATAATTTGGGATTAGATAAAACTAAATTATTTGTTAAAGAAGCATATATAAACGAAGGTCAAACTTTAAAAAGAATGAAATTTGGTTCTCGTGGACATGTAGATCCAATTAAAAAAAGATCAAGTCATATAACAGTTGTTGTTAGTGAAAAAAATTAAAAGAAAGGTGGTAAACTGATGGGTCAAAAAGTTAGTCCAATTGGACTTAGAATTGGGATTAACAAAACTTGGGAATCTAAGTGGTATGCTGATAATAAAGATTTCGCAAAGTTCTTAAATAACGATGTTGAGATTCGTAAGTTCTTAGAAAAAAAATTAAAAGACGCAGCAGTTTCAAGTATTCTTATTGAAAGAAATGCTAAGAAAACTAATGTAATTATTAATACTGCAAAACCAGGTGTTGTAATCGGTCATGGTGGAGACGAAATAGAAAAACTTAAAAACCAATTAGCAAAATTAGTTAAAGAAGATATACAGATTTCAATTATGGAAATTAAAAATCCAGATTTAGATGCTAACTTAGTTGCTGAATCAATCGCACATCAAATTGAAAATCGTGTATCATTCAGAATCGCTCAAAAAAGAGCAATTAGAAACACAATGAAAGCTGGAGCAAAAGGAATTAAAACTTCTGTATCAGGACGTTTAGGTGGAGCTGATATGGCTAGAACTGAAGGTTATACTGAAGGAAATATTCCACTTCATACTTTAAGAGCAAATATTGATTATGCTCATAAAGAGGCTAATACTACTTATGGTAAAATTGGTGTAAAGGTATGGATTTATAAAGGAGAAATCCTTCCTGGATCAAAGAACAAGGGAGGTAATAGCGATGGCAGTAATACCAAAAAGAACTAAATATAGAAGACCTCACCGCTTAAGATATGATGGTGTTGCTAAGGGTAATACTGAATTACATTTTGGTGATTATGGTTTAATGGCAATGGACGGTGCTTGGATTACTCAACAACAAATCGAAGCGGCACGTATTGCAATGACACGTTATATGAAACGTGGTGGAAAAGTATGGATTAATATTTTCCCTCATCTTTCATTAACTAAAATTCCATTAGAAACTCGTATGGGTAAAGGAAAAGGTCAACCAGAGGTATGGGTTGCCGTTGTTAAAAAAGGAAAAATTATGTTTGAAATTGGAGGCGTTGACGAACAAACAGCTCGTGAAGCATTAAGACTTGCAATGCATAAACTTCCAATAAAATGTAAATTTGTAGCTAAAGAAAGTGGTGAAGCTAGTGAAAAATAGTGAAATTAGAGAATTAACAAATGAACAAATACTAGCTAAAATTGAAGAGTATAAAGAAGAATTATTTAATTTACGTTTTAGCCAAGCTACTGGTAACCTTGAAAAACCATCAAGAATTCATGAACTTAGAAAATTAGTTGCACGTATGAAAACAATTTTACGTGAAAGAGAACTAAATAAATAGGGAGGCTAACATGAAAGAAAATAGAAAAAGAGAATTAATAGGTAAAGTAGTAAGCGATAAAAACGATAAAACAATTACTGTTTTAGTTGAAACTTATAAAACTGATCCTATTTATAAAAAACGTGTTAAATATTCTAAGAAATACATTGCTCATGATGAGAAGAATGAAGCAGCATCAGGAGATAAAGTGCGTATTGTTGAAACTAGACCATTATCAAAAATGAAAAGATATCGTTTAGTTGAAATAATTGAAAAAGCAATTATTTTATAATTGTAAACGAATAGGAGGATTAATATATGATTCAACCAGAAAGCCGTTTAAAAGTTGCTGACAATTCTGGAGCTCGTGAATTATCTGTTATTAGAGTTTTAGGTGGAAGTAAAGTTAAAACTGGAAATATTGGTGATATAGTTGTTGGAACTATTAAAAAAGCAACTCCTAATGGTACAGTTGGAAAAGGAAAAGTTGTTAAAGCTGTAGTTGTTAGAAGCAAATTTGGTCTAAGAAGAGAAGATGGATCTTATATTAAGTTTGATGATAATGCTTGTGTTATTATTAAAGATGATAAAAGTCCAGTTGGAACTCGTGTATTTGGACCAGTAGCACGTGAATTGCGTGAAAAATTTATGAAGATTGTATCACTTGCTAAAGAAGTGTTATAAATCGTATTGGAGGGAAAAGCGTGAACTTTAAAGTTGGAGATAAAGTTGTGGTTATTGCTGGTAAAGACAAGGGTAAAGAAGGAAAAATAACAAAAACATTCAAAAGCGAAAATAAAGTTATTGTTGAAGGTGTTAATATGGTAAAAAAACATGTTAAACCTAATGGAGAATCAAGTGGAAGTATTGTTGATATGGAATCTCCAATCCATGCTTCAAATGTAATGATTCTTGATCCTAAGACTAATAAAAGAACCAGAATAGGACATACTGTTGATAAAAAAGGGAATAAAGTTAGATGTACAAAAAAATCTAATGAAATTCTTAATTAATTGGAAGGAGGGTAATATATGAACCGCCTAAAAGAAAAATATAATAAGGAAGTCGTACCAAGCTTAAGACAAAAATATAATTATAAAAGTGTAATGGAAGTTCCAACCTTAGAAAAAATAGTTGTAAACATGGGTGTTGGTGATGCATCACAAAATAGTAAATTATTGGATGCAGCAATGGCCGATCTTGAAATTATAACTGGGCAAAAACCAGTAAAGACTCATGCTAAAAAAGCAATCGCTGGATTTAAAATTCGTCAAGGCCAAGCTATCGGTTGTAAGGTAACATTACGTGGAGAGTCAATGTATAATTTTTTAGATAAATTAATTAGTATTACATTACCACGTGTTAGAGATTTTAGAGGAATTTCTAATAAGGCATTTGATGGGCGTGGAAATTATACATTGGGTTTAACAGAACAATTAATTTTCTCAGAAATAGAATATGACAATGTCGTAAAAGTACGTGGTATGGATATCGTTTTTGTTACAACAGCAAAAACAAATGAAGAAGCACACGATCTTTTAAATGGTCTTGGAATGCCATTTAAAAAGCAATCATAATTAGGAGGATATTATGGCTAAGAAAAGCATGATTGTAAAAGCTAACCGTAAACCTAAATTCAAAGTACGTGAATATACACGTTGTCAAAGATGTGGTAGACCTCATGCAGTACTTAGAAAATATGGTATTTGCCGTATTTGCTTTAGAGAGTTAGCTTATAAGGGACAAATCCCAGGAGTTAAAAAATCAAGTTGGTAATTGAAGGGAGGATATAAATGACTACAGATCCAATCGCAGATATGCTTACAAGAATTCGTAATGCTAATCAAATGCGTTATAAAGAAGTTGAAGTACCCGCTTCAAAAATAAAATTAGAAATTGCTAGAATCTTGAAAGAAACAGGATTTATAGTTGATTATAAGGTGAAAAAAAATAATGTACAAGATATTATTGTTTTATCACTAAAATATGGTCAAAATAGAGAAAGAGTAATTACTGGATTAAAAAGAATTTCTAAACCAGGATTACGCGTTTATGCAAATGCTAAAGATATGCCAAGAGTATTAAATGGGTTAGGAATCGCAATTGTTTCAACATCGAAAGGTGTTATGACAGATAAAGAAGCTAGAATTGCATCTCTTGGTGGCGAAGTTTTAGCATATATTTGGTAGAAAGAGGAGGAATATTATGAGCCGTATTGGTAATAGAGTAATATCAATACCTAGCAATGTTACTGTATCAGTTGATAATAATATTGTAAAAGTAGTAGGTCCTAAGGGTGAACTTTCTACTGAGGTAAATAGAAATATTACAGTTACAGTCGCTGATAATAAAGTTACTGTTACAAGAAAAAATGACAATTATAAAAATTATCACGGAACAGCAAATGCTTTAATTCAAAATATGATTATTGGAGTAACAGAAGGTTATCAAAAACAATTAGAGGCAATTGGTGTAGGATACCGTTTTCAAATTAAAGGAAATACATTAGTTGTAACAGCTGGTTACTCACATCCAGTAGAAGTAGATGTTCCAAAAGGAATAACTATTGAGAGCCCAAGCAACACTGAATTAACGATTAAAGGAATTGATAAATGTGCTGTTGGTGAGTTTGCTGCTAACGTAAGAAAAATTAGAGGACCAGAACCATATAAAGGTAAAGGTATCCGTTATAAAGATGAACATGTTCGTCGTAAAGAAGGAAAGAAAGCTTCTAAATAAGCTTAGATTAAAGGAGAGATTACTATGATAAAAAAAGTATCACGCAATGAAATGCGCCAAGCTAGGCATAGTCGTGTTAGAGAAACAGTAACTGGTACAGCAACTACTCCTAGACTTAATGTGTTTCGTTCAAACAAAAATATATTTGCTCAAATCATAGATGATGAGGCTCATGTTACTTTAGTTAGCGCTTCTTCAATCGACAAAGATTTAAAGCTTGAAAATGGAAGCAATATCGAAG
This sequence comes from uncultured Mycoplasmatota bacterium, assembly GCA_947056845.1. Taxonomy (GTDB): domain Bacteria; phylum Bacillota_I; class Bacilli_A; order RF39; family UBA660; genus CAJLIR01. The sequence goes on along the minus strand of CAMSCJ010000026.1, from coordinate 7,589 downwards.
CAGCTACAAAAGTTGGTGAATTAATCGCCAAAAGAGCTAAAAAGGCAAAGATTACAAAGGTAACATTTGATAGAGGTGGTTACCAATATCATGGACGTGTAAAAGCATTAGCTGAAGCAGCACGTGAAAATGGATTAGAATTCTAAAAGGAGGGTAATTAATGGAAACTAAAAAAAGAGAACCTCGCCAAAAATTATATGAAGAAGAAATCATCGAAGTAAAAAGAGTTACGAAAGTTACTCAAGGTGGACGTCATTTCCGTTTTTCAGCAACAATGGCTGTTGGAGATAGAAAAGGACATGTAGGAATTGGTACAGGAAAAGCTAATGAGGTACCAGATGCTATGAAAAAGGCTGTTCAAGCAGCAACTAAAAATATTATTAAAGTTTCAATTGTTGATGAAAGAACTATTCCACATGAAGCAATCGGTGTTCAAAGTGCAAGTAGAGTTATGTTGAAACCGGCTTCAAAAGGTACTGGAGTTAAAGCAGGTGGACCAGTTAGAGCTGTTCTTGAACTTGCAGGTGTTAAAGATATTTTATCTAAATCATTAGGTTCAAATACTAAAGTTAATATGGCGTATGCAACATTGAATGCACTAAAATCTCAAAAAACTGTTGAAGAGGTTGCAAGACTTCGTGGTAAAAAAGTAGAGGAGATATTATAATATGAAATTAAATAATATTCATCCTGCCGTTGGAGCAACAACTGTTAGTAAAAGAGTTGGTCGCGGTATTGGAAGTGGAAATGGAAAAACATCAGGGAAAGGTCATAAAGGACAAAACGCACGTAGTGGTGGTGGAGTAAGACCTGGCTTTGAAGGTGGTCAATTACCATTATTTAGAAGATTACCAAAAAGAGGATTTACAAATGCAAGATTTAAAACAGTTTATGCTACTATTAATTTAAGTGATTTAGAAAAATTTGAAACTGATGCAGTAATCACTCCAGAATTATTGCATGAAATGGGTTTAATTAAAAACCAATTAGATGGAATTAAAGTTTTAGGAAATGGAACATTAACAAAAAAATTAGTTGTAAAAGCAAATAAATTTTCTCTTACAGCTAAAACAAAAATTGAAGAATTAGGTGGAAAAGCAGAGGTGATCTAAAATGTTTGCAACGTTTAAGCAAATATTTAATCCCAAAAATAGAGATTTACAAAAAAGAATCTTATTTACATTACTTGTATTATTAGTCTTTAAATTAGGAACGACAATTATTGTTCCTGGCGTTGATACAAGCAATTTTCAAAATCTTGGATATTTTGAATTATTAAATGTCTTTGGTGGTGGGGCTTTAGAAAAATTTTCAATATTGGCTTTAGGTGTTATGCCATATATCACAGCCTCTATTGTGATTCAGCTTTTGCAAATGGACATAGTTCCCTATTTAGCTGAACTTGGGAAACAAGGTCACACTGGAAGAACAAAATTAAATCAAATTACAAGGGTGCTAGGAATAGTTTTGGCATTTATAAATGGCTATGTCTTTTCATTTGCCTTTCTAAAAAATGGAACACCAATTGAATATATGCAATTTGCTACAGTTTTAACAGCTGGAACAGCCTTTCTACTATGGCTTGGTGATCAAATTACCGCAAAAGGCATTGGCAATGGCATTTCACTTATCATTATGGCAGGGATTATAGCTACTATTCCATCCATGTTTGTAGATGCATTTAATACTTTAATTAAGGTTGGGACAACACAAGAAACAACATTAGGCATTATTTCATTTGTTTTATATGTCCTAGTATATGTTGGTATTATTATTGGAATTGTATTCACCGAAAATGCTGAAAGAAGAGTACCAATCCAATACGCTAATAAATCTAATGCTGTATTAGGAAAACAAAATTATATTCCTTTTAAATTGAATTCAGCAGGTGTTATGCCAGTAATATTTGCATCAGCATTAATATCAGTTCCAAGTATTTTAGCTTCATTTATTAAAAAAGATGGTTTTACTATTTTTGTTAGTAAGTGGCTTACAATGAATACACCAACTGGTTTTGCACTATATGTGATATTGATTATAGCCTTCGCATATTTTTATACATTCTTACAATTAAAACCAAAAGAAATGGCAGAGAATTTGCAAAAAAATGGTGGGTTTATCCCTGGGGTAAGACCAGGCGAAGAAACTGTTAACTACATTTCAAAAATATTGAAAAAGATTACCATTGTTGGTGCATTTTTCTTGAGTTTTCTTGCTGCATTGCCAATTGCATTTGGTATGATTTTTACTAATTTACCAAGTAGCGTTTCAATTGGTGGAACAGGGCTTTTAATTGTTGTAGGAGTCGCTCTAGAAACATATAAACAGATTGAAAGTGAATTAGTTACTAGAGATTATGTGAAGGGAAGAAAAAGAAGATGAAAAGTATAATTTTGATTGCTCCGCCGTCAGCTGGTAAAGGCACAATTTCAAAAATATTGTGTGAAGAATATCGTTTACCACATATTTCTACAGGCGATTTGCTTAGAAATGCAACTTTAAATGATGATGAGCAAGGAAATTATATTAAACAACAAATGAATTTAGGAAATTTAGTCAGTGATGACATTATAATAAGTTTAGTTGAAAATAGAATTATGGATAATGATTGTACTAATGGTTATATTTTAGATGGTTTTCCTAGAAATTTAAAACAGGCAAAACACTATGACAATTTTATTGCTAAAAAAAATATAAATATGGGTATTGTTGTTTTACTTGATATTGCTAGAGAAGAAGCAAAACAAAGAATTCTAGGTCGTGTCTCTTGTTCAAATTGTGGTGCTGTATTTAATTTATATTCAAATGATACTCGCCCTCGAATTGCGGGATTATGCGATCGATGTGGAGCAACTTTGACACGTAGAGAAGATGATAATTCAGATGTTTTTGATATTAGATTTTCGACATATCTAAAAGAAACGAAACCAGTAGCAGATTATTATGAATCCAAAGGCCTATTATATAAAATTGATAGTAGTGTCCCTTTACCAAAGGTTCTAGAACAGGTTGAGGAAATAATAAGGAGAGAAAATGATTAGTATAAAAAGTGCTAGAGAAATTGATTTATTAAGGATTGCTGGTAAAATAACAGGTGATACACATAAATATTTAATTCCTTTTATTAAGCCAGGAATTACAACAAAGCAATTAGATGAATTAGCTTATAATTACATTATTAGTCATAATGCGACACCATCATTTAAAGGTTATGAAGGGTTTCCAGGAACAATTTGTACCTCAATTAATGAGGAGGTAGTACATGGAATACCCAAAAATCGTAAATTAAAAAATGGCGATATTATTTCAATTGATATTGGTGCTTGTTATAAAGGTTATCATGGTGATTCAGCTTGGACATATCCTGTTGGAGAGATTAGCCAAGAAAAGCAATATCTTTTAATGCACACTGAACAGGCTCTATTTGAGGGATTAGGTGTAATTAGAGATCATATCCGCGTTGGTGATATTGGAAATAAGATTGAAGCATATGCTTCATCACATAACTTAGGAGTAGTCAAAGAATTAGTTGGCCATGGGGTTGGAAGTAGTGTTCATGAAGAACCAGATATTCCTAACTATGGCAAATCAGGAACAGGTCCAATTTTAAAAGAGGGTATGGTTATTGCGGTCGAGCCAATGCTCAATTTAGGTACTCCCGATGTATTTATATTGGATGATGATTGGACGATTATAACAGCTGATAATCAACCATCCGCTCATTTTGAACATACTGTTTTAATAACTAAAGACGGTTTTGAAATTTTGACGAAGAGGTGAGATGAATGGCAAAACAAAGCGCAATTGAGGTAGAAGGTAAAGTTATAGAATGTTTACCTAAGGGATTATTCAAAGTTGAATTAGAAAATAAACATACTGTAATAGCTCACGTTTCTGGTAAAATCCGAATTAATAATATTCGCATTTTACCAGGTGATACAGTAGTGTTGGAATTATCAGAATTTGATTTAACACGTGGGCGTATAACCTATAGGAAATAGTAGGAGGGATCTTGATGAAAGTAAGACCATCGGTAAAACCGATATGTGACAAATGTAAAATAATTAAAAGAAAAGGGAAAGTAATGGTAATTTGTGAAAACCCTAAGCATAAGCAAAAACAAGGTTAATATAGGAGGTGTTTTATGGCACGTATAAATGGTGTAGATATACCAAATAATAAAAGAATTGAAATTGCTTTAACCTATATTTATGGTATAGGAAGAAGTCTATCTAATAAAATTTTGGCTGATGCTAAAATTGATATTAATAAAAAAGCAGGACAATTGAGTCAAGATGAGTTAGTTAAAATTCGTGATGAGGTAGCGAAATATACTACTGAAGGTGATTTAAGACGTGAAGTTAATATGAATATCAAAACTAAAATGGAAATTAACTGTTATCAAGGAACACGTCATAAAAAGGGATTACCAGTTAGAGGACAAAGAACAAATAGAAATGCAAGAACTCGTAAGGGAAAAGGAAAAGTAGTTGCTAATAAGAAAAAATAGTAGGTAACTAAAAAAGGAGGTTAAGTAAATGGCTTATAAACCAAGAAAACGTAAAGTTAAGAAAAATATTCCTGCTGGAAGGGCATATATACATTCAACCTTTAATAATACAATTGTTACAATTAGTGATTTAGAAGGTAATGCTGTAAGTTGGGCTTCAGCTGGAACTTTAGGATTTAAAGGAAGTAAAAAATCAACACCATACGCAGCTGGAATGTCAGCAGAAGCAGCTGGTAAGGTTGCTGTTGATATGGGTATGAAAACAGTTGAAGTATATGTAAAAGGATTAGGATCTGGAAGAGAAACAGCTATCCGTTCATTACAAACAGCTGGGTTAGAAATTACTTCAATAACAGATGTAACACCAATACCACATAATGGATGTCGTCCACCAAAACGTCCACGTGGATAAAAGAAAAGGAGTGTTTAATAATGTTAAATTTTGAAAAGCCAATATATAAAATAACTGAATATGTTGAAAATAATAATTATGGTAAATTTGAATTAGAACCACTTGAAAGAGGATTTGGAACAACAGTTGGTAATGCACTTAGAAGAGTAATGTTATCAAGTATGCCAGGAAGCGCTATTGTTGCAGTAAAAATAGAAGGTGTAATGCATGAATTCCAAACAATTGAAGGTGTTGTAGAAGACGTAACAGCGATTGTTTTAAATTTGAAAGACGTAGTAATTAAAAATCATTCAGAAGAAAAAAAGATTATTAAATTATATTCATCAACTGAGGGAGAGGTAAAAGCTGGTGACATTGAAAGCGATGCTGATATCGAAATAATGAATCCAGATAAAGTAATTGCAACACTTGCTAAAGGTGGTAAATTAGAAATGGAAATGATAGTTGCTAATGGCAGAGGATACGTTCCATCAACAGAAAATAAGTGCCATATCGAAAATAGCAAGTTAGGATATATTCCTATTGATGCATTATATTCGCCAATTGAAAGAGTCAGTTACGAAGTTGAAGATGCTCGTGTTGGACAAAATGCTAATTACGATAAATTAATAATGAATGTTTATACAAATGGCTCAATTAAACCAGAAGAGGCTATGGCTTTGGCTAGCAAAATATTAATTGAACACTTAAATATTATTACTGATTTGAGTGAAATAGCTGATACAACTGGTATTATGAATGCTAAACAAGAAGATAGCAAATTGAAAAAATTAGAAACATCAATTGATGATTTAGATTTCTCAGTGCGCGCTTATAATTGTTTAAAGAGGGCAGGCATAAATACTTTAGGTGATTTAACTGAAAAAACAGAATTAGAAATGATGAAAGTTCGTAATTTAGGTAAAAAATCTTTAAAAGAAGTTATTGATAAAATTAAAGAAATGGGACTTAAATTCCGCGACGAAGACTAGAAGTTAGGAGGGAATTTTATGTATAGAAAATTAGGACGTACTAACAAACATAGAAGAAGTATGTTAGCTAATTTAACTAAAGATGCCATCATGAATGAAAAAATTGAAACAACAGAAACACGAGCTAAGGAAGTTCGTAAATTTATTGATAAGATGATTTCATACGGAAAAGATGGATCATTAGTGGCTAGAAGAAAAGCTTTAGCATTTTTACATAATGATGAGGCTGCTGTTAAAAAAGTATTCGATGATTTAGCTAAAAGATATGCTACTAGAAATGGTGGTTATACAAGAATATTAAAATTAGCTGAACGTAGAGGCGATGATGCTTTAATGGTTATTTTAGAATTAGTTGAAGGAGATGCAAAATAAGCATCTTTTTTTATTACATTAAAATATTGATTATAAAAATTTATGTGCATTATACTAAATATGCATAAATTTTTATGAAATAAATGATAATAAGAATGTATTGAAATTTAGAAATTGTAATGTTATAATTATATTTATAGTATACACTAAGGAGTAGGATATGAGAAAAAAGGGATTTACATTAATAGAATTATTGGCAGTAATCGTTATATTAGCCATTATAGCTTTAATAGCGGTGCCACAAATATTGAATATCATATACAAAACGAAATTAGCTGCTGCAGAAGATTCAACTTTAGGAATAGCTGAAGCTGCTAATAACTATATAGGGAACTTCATGGTAAGAAATGATGGTTCATTACCTAGTGGTGGGTTAACCTTTGTATGTAATGGTGAATGCACATTAGATACAAGTAATATATTAGGTGATTACGATTTGAAAAATCTAACGCAATTACAGTTTAGTGGAACCAAGCCAACAGGTGGAATAGTTAGAATAGATAGTGATGGAAAAAGCATAATTGTTGATGATTTATTAATTGGTGATTTTGTATGTAACTATCCAGTTGATGGAAGAGCATCATGTATAAATAAAGATGAAGTAGATAAAAATAAACCATTAATAATACCAACAGGAGAATCAAATCCAAGTGGATGGAGTCAAAGCAAGACAGTAACAATTGATTATAAGGGAAGTGCAGGAACATACTTATTTAGACCAAGTGTCAATGTTCAAACAAGTGTAGCAGCCGTAACATGTTCAAATGTAAGTGGTGGAGCATTCACATGTAATGGAACAACGATATCAGCAGGAGGAACGTTACAAGCCAATACATGGTATAAAGTAACAAGTAATCCAACCTTAACATTTACAAGTGGTGGAAGTGTAGCAATAAAAGTAGCTGATGGAATAAATTATAAAGATGGATCAGCATCAACAGTATCATATATAGATAGAACTGTACCAACATCAGCAACATTTACAACAACGCAGACAACAAATAGTATAACAGTAACAGCAAGTGGAACAGATAGTGATTCTGGAATATCAAGATATCAATTCAGTAAAGACAATGGTTCAACATGGACAAGTGCCCAAACAGGAAATAGTTATACATTTAGTGGATTAAGTAGTGGAAGCTATAATATTAAAGTAAGAGTAATCAATGGAACATTCGCAAACAACGGTCAAAATAGTCTAAATACAACCGATAGTGCTGCGAAGAGTGTATCAACAGGAAGCTTAACAGTACCAGTTGGAACACCAAGTCCAAGTGGATGGAGTCAAAGCAAGACAGTAACAATTGATTATAAGGGAAGTGCA
>CAMSCJ010000025.1 GCA_947056845.1 uncultured Mycoplasmatota bacterium | reverse complement strand
CGACCTACCGGTTAACAGCCGGGTGCTCTACCAACTGAGCTAATCAGGCAAATAACTAAAAAAACAGCTATCTCATCCACTCAAGGACGAATAACTGTGTATCCGCGGTACCACCCTTATTATTATATATTTCTATATAATCACTCATTGTTCTTCTGAACTTGTAATGGTAACGGATCACAGTCCGACTTATTCTACTTTACTATAATTTCGATAAGTAACTCCGTGGTGTTATTCATATTAGCCATAATGTTAGTTCTCACCATTCTAACTCTCTTTAAATAGAAACTAATATTACTTCTCCACTTCACAGTTTTAAAATAACTAGATATAGTATATAATAATTGGTTAATGTTGTCAACAGATTTTAAAACGATTTTTTATTTTAAATAATACTCACCAATATAATATATACTAATTTATAAATATTGTGAATAGTTTAATATGTTTATTGTAAGCGCCAATTAGAACAAGTATACTAAATAATTTCCCAACATCCATAATAATCGCTTTCATATTTATAAAGTAAAAGTAAATTTTTAAAAAGTCAATATGCTTATTTTAAATTAGCCATATATAGCTTTAAAAAAGTCGAACTTAATATATACTATTTTTCTTTTGTGCTTATTAACTTAAAAAAATTATAAACCTTATCATAACAACGATCCCAATTATTTTTTAATTCTTTATTAATTTTAAGAATAATCTTATCAACATTATCTTCCCTTTTATTAAAACACTCATAATAAAGATATCTTAATTTTTCAGTATCATCTTTGGTAATTTCTTTTAATTTTTTATCTATGAATCTTTCAATTTCTCTTTCTTTTCTTGTTTTAAAATAATTAAGAGGAATACTATTTAATACTTGATAATCTAAATCATACTCTTCAAAATCATTTGCGGAATCTAAAATTTCAGCTTCCTCATCTAATAATAACCGACTCTTGTGCATAACAGAACCATTTTTATCAAATTTTAAAGCTATCGCTTCTAAACCATTGGTAAAAATACAAGCATAATTAATTAACTTAACATTTTGACTCGTAAACATTTCGGTTCGATTACTTATTTTGGTTAAAAAATCTTTGGAAACAATTATATGACTATTTTTTAAATCATCCATTACCTTGTTATTAACACGAAATAATAAAATTTTCCGAATATGTGAAATAATATCACTAGTATTCCAATCAAAAAAATCATATAATTCTTTATTAAAATTTAACAAAACATCATAAACATAATTCATCTTTTTTCCCTCCAGACATAATTACAACTAATACCATTATAATAATTCCGAATAAAGCATTTAAACATTCTAACCTACTACATATAAACTTTACATATTGTAAAAAATTATACCCAATACTTAGCAAATTCAAATAAATTATTATATACATAAAGCCTACTACTGTAAGACCAAAACCTAATAAAAAAAAGAAATATTTAACAAGCATTTTTACCACCTAATAAATTTTATTAAATTTTTATTGTTTTATTTATTATTTTTTCAAATTGGTATATAATTTAATAGGTGGTAATATGTTAATAGATTTTTTGAGATTTGTTATTTTAGGTTTTATTCAAGGAATTACAGAACCAATTCCCGTTTCTTCAAGTGGGCACTTACTTATTTTTCAAAAATTACTTAGTGGCAAAAGTCTGAATGTTGATTTTTCTCTACTAGCAACGCTAACTAATTTAGGTAGTTTAGTCGCAATTGCTATTTTATTTAGAAAAGATATTGCTAATTTATTTAAAGGTTTTTTTGGTTATTTAACAACAAAAAAAGAAGAATATAAAGATAATTATAAATATTGCTGGCTTATTGTGATTGGCACTATACCAGCAGGTATTATGGGAATTATTGTAACGAAATTAGGGCTATTTGATGCTTTAGAAGAAAACGTTAAATTTGTTGGCGCAACCCTGCTAATTACAGCTTTATTTTTATTCTTAATCAGAAAATTAAAAGGTAAAAAGAGTCCAAATCAAATTACCTATAAAGATGCTTTAGTTGTTGGAATATTCCAAACAATCGCACTTCTTCCAGGTATTAGTCGAAGTGGAGCAACTATTGTTGGTGGAATGACTCGAAAATTTAAACGAGAAACGGCTTTTAATTTTTCATTTATTCTTTATATTCCTATTTCACTCGCAACGACTGTTTTAGGAATTAGTGACTTAATAAAAAGTGATTTAAGTTTAAATATGTGGATTTGTTATTTAGGAGCAACTGTAGTAGCAGGAATATTTACATACTTTGCTACTATTTGGTTTAGAGATGTTGTAAAAAATGGCAAACTTATTTACTTTGTTATTTATTGTTTAATTGTTGGAACTTTAGTTTTACTATTTTTGTAAAATTAAAGTTTTTTTATTTAAAAACAGATTGCACTATATAAGATACATATCTGTTCATTTATCAAAAACACTATTATAATTATCTTCTTTTAATAGATTCTTTTTCATATAAATATATACAATCTTTAATATCGGTTGTAACTTTAGCTGTTAAAGAAAATGGCATACTTGGAAATATAATTTTCCTATATTTATCCTTCATATAGTCAATTTCATTAATAGAATAATTTTTCTTAAATAAAGAAGTCAAAAAACTTTTAGAAGTTGCAACATTAGCCTTATACTTATATCTATAAGCCACCTGAATTTTGCCACCCTCCCTTAACTGCTTACTAGCCTTATTTTGAATAAAATCTAAATATTCGGTTTCATTCATTGTCGCAAAATAGTCTTCAACTAAATAAGATTGAATATTTGAAAAAAACATTAAATCATATTGTTCTTCACCTTCGCCAATTTCCAAAAGATTCTTCTCTTCAAAATTAATATGCACATTATCAAGCTTTTGTTTTGTTTCATTATATGTCTTTTCATTTCTTAAATAAGGATTTGTAGCTACTAATTGTTCGGCTGTTTCAATACCAAAAAAAAGACGCGAATTTGTTAACTTTTGACCATCTAAAGAAAATAAATTATAAACAAAATTCCAATACTCATTAAAAGGGGCAACCAATAATGGTTTTATTTTAAGATATGTTTGATAATTTAAAGGATTATTTCTAGAAAAAAAATCGACATATTCTTTATAATTTAAAGCTTTCATTGCAGTATATTTAAGAGTCGATAAAAAAATTGTTAAAGTATTTACATCAAAATTACATATATAATTTGCTCCACCGTTAACTAAATTTAAACATTGATCGAAACTTCCTGTTACTGTTAAAACATCTTTACCTCTCACATCAATCTTTTCTAAATAAGAGAGATTTTCAGTTGTGTTAAGATATAATTGGCTATATTTAGAAAATTCTGGTCTAACTAATGAATAACAAGTTTTATTTAATAGTTCTACCGTTTTTTGTTTTGCCTCTTCTATATTTATCTCCATAACTTTTAACCCCCCCATAGCATTTAAAATAAAAACAATTATATTATTTACTCATTATTATTTTGATTTTCATTATGCTTTTTTCTTTTCATTTTAATGTATTTAACAATAGCGTAAATAAATAAGACTATAATTAATATCATTAGTAATCTAGATACAATAACACTTATATCCTTTGGTAACAATCTATAATGACTTTCAACACCATTTATAGTTATAGTTAATGTTCCTGTTAAAAGCATTAAAACAACCAAAATCCATCCTATAATCCTATTAAAAGTTAATTTACCCAATAAATAAATGTTCGCAATTGGAACAAAGCCCATAGCTGTCCCATGACCATTTACTAATTTATTAAATCTACTTAAAAAAATAGCTTGTAAAATATAAATTAAAATTATTAATAACAAAACAAAAATCAAAAATTCACTTGAATAATTTATTGAATTATCTGCTATATTATTTGTTATATCCATATTATCATCCTCCAATATTATCAATTATTTTTTATAACCCCATTATATCAAAAAGAAAATCTTTGTTTCAATAACTAAAATGAAATTAACAAAAAAAATCTAGATAACTAGATTTTTATTTACAAGTATAACTTTGTTTTGTGAAAGCTTCTTTTAATTCGTCATAAGTAACAGTTGTACTATCAATATTTAATTCTTTGAAGTAATCTTCATCAGCTGTCATTTCAGCTTTTACACCATCTTTAGTTTCAGTTACTTTGATATTTTCGTCAATTTCTTTAAGTTCATCGATTAAATCTTGTTTTTGATCTTTGTATTCATCTGGAACTTTAACCTCCATAATAACTTTCATATCATCCATTTTATCGCCTTTGAAGTTTACTTTAACTGTTGAATTCATTTCAATACCAGCCATATTATTTTGATTTGTACAAGTCAAAGTCTTACTACCACAACCTGTCATTACAAATACAGCAACTACTGCTACCAAAGCTACTAACTTACCTTTCATCAAACTCACTCCTCTCAAAAAATATATTAACATATTTATAAAAATAAATCAATTAAACTTTATCAAAATATGTTATTTTTCGCTCCATTACATCATCTTCTATCGCATCACGTAAGATTTTCCTTACCTTTTCAGGTTCTTTAATATTTTTTAAAACAACCTTTCTATTATTATTATCATTACTAGAATGTGTATCGACAGTCACATATAAATTCCCAACTCCAAGCCACCTTTGGATTAAGCTTTCAATTAAATCAGGATCTTTTAATGTATATAATTCAATCGTATTAGTATGGCGTTTAAAAAATCCTTCCTTAATAATAAGTTCATCTTTCGTAATTTGATACACCGTAAAATTTAAATGTAATGCTGTTAAAAAGCGATCAAATAATCCAGCTGGTTGCCCTTCCCAAATAATTTCATAATCAACCTCATTATTAATATTTTTACCTTCATCAACTACTTTACTATTATCATCTAGTTCAATATTAGAATTAATTTGTTCATTTTTTTGTTCTTCTTTCATACAATCACTCCAAAAAAATTATAACAAACAAATGATTTATTGTCTATGTATAATTTAATATATTGGTTTCAAAATAATAATATGGTATACTTAAAATAAGGTTGGTGAAAATATGTTATTTTTATGTATTAAAATTTTTTTTGCGAGAATCTTAGATGTATCTTTAGGAACCGTTAGAACTATTTTTACAGTCAAAGGTAAAAGCGTCATTGCTAGTTTAATTGGTTTTATTGAAATATGTATCTGGTTCACCGTTGTTAGAGAGGCACTTAATACTGATGAAACAAGTCTATGGATTATGGTATCTTATGCAGCTGGATATGCGACAGGAACTTATATTGGCGGAAAACTTTCCAATAAAATTATTAAAACGAATTTTAGTGTTCAGGTTATCACTAGTAACCTAAAACTAGCTGAACTACTTAGAGGTGAAGGATACGCTGTATCCTTAATTAATATTCAAGGTCAAGAAGAAAAAACTGACAAGTATATGTTATTTATAGAAATTAGAAACAAAAACTTGACACATTTAAAGGAATTTATTAGACAAAATGATGACAGAGCCTTCGTCGTTGTTAATGAAACCAAATTTGTTCAAAATGGTTTTATCAAATAAAAATTACCACAAAGGTAATTTTTTTATGAAGTAACTTTTTTGTTGCATCTTTTCTTAATTAAAATGCCAACAAATAATAAAATGTAAATAAAAAATAATATAGCTCGCATATATGGAACCTTACTATAAGTAAAATCATTAAACGCTGTATTATTCTTAAACAGATAATTAGAACCCACAAAAATTATAATCGTAATAATAACTGGTAATAATTTGCTTTTATGTGACTGTTTAAGCGAATGAGTAATATAATAAACGACAAAACTTATATTAAAAAATAAACCAAATAGCCACTGAATAGTTATAACATTTTCAATACGATCAATAAAAGTAAAAATCTTTATTCTTTTCAAAACCATATATTCAGGATATTGATATATACTAGCCAAATGAATACCAAGTACACCTATTGTTGTAACAACTAAGACAAATTTAATTAAAAAAGATATGATATAAAAAATACACATATATTTACGATATTTTTCCGGTTTAACTAAACTATTTTTAGGAATAACAAGTAACAGATAAATTGGCAACAAATTAAATAAAAAATTATATACTGCACCCACTAATGGTCGTTTTAGACCATACTCTAAACAAGGTTTTAAATTTGCCATATCAAACTCTGGAAAAAGACCAATAATAGAAATTAAAAACAAAATAGCACAAAGCGTAAATAAAACTAAGCAAGTTCTAGATAAAGTTTCAATCCCTTTAATATTGACTAGTATAACTAAAAAGGCAAAACATAAGCCAATTAAATATGGGGGCGTTGATTTTAAAAATTGACTAGTTATAAATGTTGTCAAATTAAACATCGCACTTATACCCATAAATAGAATAATTGCTAAACTAAGATAATTTAAAATTGTTCCTAATGGTTTTCCAAAAATACTTTTAAATTTTTCAGCAACATTTAAATTTGGCTCATAGTCATAAATTACAAAAAAACTTAACATTATAAATATTCCTGCAATTGCCGCTATTACAATACTTATATATGAATCTACACCTGCCGATTTTATAACAGAAAACATTCCAATTCCTAAAAATGATGCAACTAAAAGCATACTCATCATCGAAGCAAATTGTAAGCAATTTATCTTATTTTTCATCGTTTGATCACCTTAAGCGAATTACCTTTCTCAACAAAATCAAAATTAACATCAATTTCTATATCCATATTTTTGAAAACAGAATCATACCAATCATCCGCAATTTCTCTATAATATTTAGGATTACTTTTATAGAGAATATCTCTAAAACCAAAAACATCGGTATTATATTCATCTCTAATTGTATTAATAGTATCATTAATATTATTTTTTAATTCATTCTCCAAATTACTTTCAATTTCATCAACTACTTTTAAATCCTCTAAATCCAAATCACAAGTAACTTCATTAATATTAAGGCTACCTGTTATTTTTATTTTAGCTTTCAATGGTTCACTTTCCACTGAAACATCTGTTTTTGTATTCATAATTTCACTAACAACATATTTATTATCATGACACTCATAAGAAAGAACAGTATTATTTATTTTGCCACGAACAAAACTCAAGGCAATACTTTCTTTTTCAGTTAAAAAATCTAATAATCTATCATCTTTAAATACACCCATTGTACTTTCAATAACATTTTCAGCTGGTTCAGTTGATTCTGTATTCTCAATATTATCCCCTTCCTCATCTTTTTCTTTCAAAGTTACAGAAGGTAAGACAATTTCCTTATTACTATCTAAGTAACTTGCGACTAATTGTTCAAAATCAACAACTTCACCAACACCTAAATACTTATTATCAACAGATAAACCCTCATCAATATGTTTTGAATTAAGTGTCTCTAATGGTGTTACCACTTTTAAAATATCTTCAGCTGTAGTATCACGGGCTATAACAACCTGGAATTGTTTTCGTAATTCTGAATTACGAAAAAATAAATCCAAAATATCATAAATACCATCACGAGCTAAATCTTCTCCAATAACTAATACCTGAATATGATCGGCATAAATTCTTCGAGATGATTCCAATATAACTCTTCTGAGTGATTCTTGCAGATTTTTATCTTCTGATGTATATGTCACAAACTTAGGTTGTTCCATTGATGAATTTGTATCAGCACCATTCTTTTGGGTATTTATAATTTGGATAGTTGTCTTATAACCGTCTTCTGTTTTATCTATTCCTACCGCACTCGTTATCGCTAGTTCATTTAATTCTCGATAATTAAAACATCCAGTTATGAAAAAAAGGGGTAATAAAAAACTCAATAATTTAATTTTTTTCATCTTCACCAATCCTTTGCTTTATAGTATTATTCGATAAATACTCACGGCGCTCTTTAAGCTTTTTAGCTGGGAATTTAATTAAACTATTTTTTAAACCAGTAAAACTTGTTGGAGCGTATGGCATTAAATACGGTTTACCAAATGAATTTAAACTTGTAAGCTCAATAATAAAATAAATAAATGCGATGACAACTCCAACCATACCTAAAAATGAGGCAAGCAACATAAATAAAATTCGATACCAACGCAAGCCATTAATAAGTTCAGGTTCAGTAAATGGTAAGGCCGAAATAGAAGTAAGCGCAATCACAATAATCATAATTGGCGATACAATACCTGCTTGTACAGCCGCATCACCTAAAATTAAAGCTCCAACAATTGATAAGGAACTACCCGTAAAAGAAGGAACACGTAAATCACTTTCTCGCAATATCTCAAAACAAAGTAACATAATTGTGGCTTCCACAAAAGCAGGAAAAGGAACCCCATCACGTTGCGTCGCAAAATTAACTAAAAGTTCTGTTGGAATCATTTCTTGATTATAAGTAATTAACGCAATATAAAAAGCTGGTAAAATTAAAGAAATAAAAAATGCGAAAAATTTCACAACTCTTGTTAATGATACATTTTTCCACTTCCCATAATAATCTTCAGCTGTTTTAAAAAAATCATTTAATACAGCGGGCATAACCAAAGCATAAGGACTGTTATCCACAATAATCACAACTTTACCTTCCAGTAAAGCATTAACAACAACATCAGGTCGCTCGGTCGTTATTAGCGTCGGTAAAACATTTTTATTTTCTTTTTCAATCAAATTTTTTAAAACTTCACTATTAATAATTCCATCAATGTCAATTTTTTTAAGTTGTTTTTTGATTGTTTCAACTAATTCCTTTTTAGCTACCCCATTAACATACAATAACCCTACTTGTGTATTCGTATATCTACCCATTACCATTGGATCAATCCATAAATCATTTGATCTTATTCTCTTTTTTATTAAGCCAATATTTTTTTGATAATCTTCTACAAAAGCATCTTTACTTCCTCGCAAGGTACTCTCTGTATCAGGCGTTGTAATGCCCCTTGCTAAATCAGCCTTTGTCTCTAATACTAAAGCCTCTCTATCTCCATCAAGCAAAAGAATTGTAAAACCACGATGCAAATAAAAGCATAATGATTCATAGTTATCAATCGTTGTAACTTTAAAATTACTAATGTCATTTTCAATTACTTGTAATAATTTTTTAGAGCTCACTTTAGAATCAGCAATTCTTGTTAAACTTCTAATAATAAAATCACTTATCTTATCACTAGACGCTAACGGTTCATTATATATAATATATAACTTTGTTTTACCAATATACTTTTTTCTATAGACAATATCACCTATATTATTTGTATCTTTTTTTAGCCTATTTACAATTTTTTCTATATCGTCAAGCATTTTATCACCTAAATTTCTAGTTATATTATGGTTAATTTTGTATAAATTATTTCAAAAATAAAAAAATAAATATTTTTCAATTTATTTTTACCTATTATTTAAAAAATTTTTTTAATTTTATTCTAAGGAACTTATCTGCTCAAAAGTTAAACCTGTTACATCAGCAATTAGAGCAATATCAACATTTTTGCTAATTAAATTTTTAGCAATTAATGTTTTTTCTTGGCTAATACCCTGATTGATTCCCTGATTAATTCCTATACTAATACCACGTTCAGTACCTATTTCAATTCCAGCTTCATAAGCCGTATCATAATGTTCTGTTTCATTCATCATCATTTGCGCTATATCATCCATTTTTTTATACCCCTCTCTATCTAAATTATAATTTTTTATACATTTTAGTATCTCTTTGTTTAAATTGTTATTAATAATTCTTTCTAATTTATTTAAATCTTTAATTTTAAATAAACTAACTAATTCACAATATTTAGTTTCTTTTCTCATTTTATAGGCCTTAGTTAAATCAAATATTTCATATTCTAATTTAGAAGTAAAGACTTCATTTTTTATTTTTAATCTAACTTCATTTTTTACATTACCATTAAATAAGTTATAATTAACAATCGCATAGACTTTAATATTCTTTAATTTATTATAGTCTTCATTCTTTTTTTAACAATAATTAGCAATAATACTTGATGAATAAAATAAAAGTCTTTCTTTAAAATTATGCCTATTAATATTTTGTAATTCTAAAATAACTATTTCCCCATCAACATCAAGCAATAAATCAACTATTCCTACCTTATCATTTTTATTAGACTTAATTAACTCTGTATTTAAATAAACTATTTTTCTTGCCTTTACATCAAAAAAATCTAACAATAATTTCTTTAAATATAATTCATTCCTAAATATTTTTTTAAATAAATAATCATTATCTAGTATATATATTGAGTTTGTCATAATTAACCTTCAGTTAAATTATATATCATTCCCTATTTTTAGTCAATACACAAATTTAACCCTTTCACCTCCTATATAATACATACAACAAAATTAGTTAAAATCCTTTTTTTATAATTAAAAGTTTAGTAATTTTTGATTATCTTTTATAAGTTATTAAATACTTTTATAACCTTTATTTATAAGCATTTACAATATTTTTATTTTAGAGAATACTCACATAAATTGTTATATATTTTTCTATTTTCTCTTTCAAAAGTAGTAAATTTAGTAGTAAAAATTTGAAAATTTTCTTGTTGCATTAATTTAAAATATAAAAAATACTATGCGATGTCATAGTATTAAAATCTACACTTATGTGCGGAGACTAGTGGTGCAACCACTACAGTCTTTGCCATAATAAGGTTAGTATTACACTGATTATGCAACATAAAGTATGCAGACAATTGTTTTATAAATTTTAATAAGATTTTTTACTCAAGTAAATAAAAATGGAATTTTTCAATTTATAGATTTTTTATTTTATTTTTTCAAGCACTTAACATTGTTATCTACTTTATTTGAAGTGCCCAATAAAATATTCGCTACTTCTAGCCAACCTGTTCTCCAATCATATCCAGCCCGTAAAATTCCCTTTTCAATCAATTCCTCATCAATAATATTTTTGTTATGATATGAGGGGAAAAGTATTCTTGTTTCTATGTGTTCATCAAGATTAGATAATCTATCATCTATTTGAATATCAGCTCTATATAAATGCTTTGCACTAGTAAAAATAAATTGTTCTGGTTTGATAAATGGTATTGAAGTAATTAAAAAATTATACTTATCTGCGAATAATCTACCAGAATTTGCAATATCAAAAGGATTAATACAGGATGAACAGACATAAATATTATAAACTTCATCTAATTTTTTTAATGTTTCCCTTGCATAAGGTAAAATTTGAGCAGTTTCATATAAATTTCTTTTACTTAAAAATTTATTAAATTCGTCAAATCTTTCTTTTGGAATAACAACTTCATCTATATAGTAATCTGAAAAATCATCTATTACATAATTACTTCCTAAAAAATCATTAATAGCCTCTAAAAAACCTGAAAAACAAAATACCTCATCAATATCCAATAGTAAATCTTTTTTCTTCTCCATTAAATTGCCTCCCTAATTAGCTTATATTTTATCATAATATGTACTTTTTTAAAACTATGTTTTTAAAATAAATGAAATTTTAATGAGAGGTAGTAAATTAGTAGTAAAAATAGCTTATAAGATTTTGTATATACCTTAAAATCAAGAATTTTTAATACAAATCAATATTCTTCAAATAAAAACATTACGAATAACCGTAATGTTTTAAACTTCAAAATATATTTTACATTTAACTAATTTTTTTAATCTTTTTAATTTAAATTTCTTTTTACTTTCAACAAGCAAAATATTTTCAAATACTTCCCATATAGCAACCCAACCGATTATTAAAAATACTTCGGAAATTAAGAAATCATTAATTGTTCCTACAAAATGGGAAATATATATGAGAATTATTCCTAATATAAACAAAACTATTTTTTTAAAATTATTATACTTATAATATATTAAAGTTTCGCGAATACTAAGACCAAAATACTCTCTAATCATATCAACAATAGCGTTTTTTTCTTTATCATTTAATGTCTCAGTTGTCTTTATATTTATCTTAAGTTCTTCATTAATAGGATAACCTAAACTTTGATTATAAATATAATTTCCTAATTCACTAGATAACTTATGACAATTAAAATTATTATATAAATCTTCTTTATCATTAACAATAATATCTATCACATTTATATTTTTATTTTTCATATAATCCCTCATAATTATTATAACAAAATAAACATAAATTTATTATAATTAAATAATAACTTTACAATTATTTGCCACTAATGCAATATTAAAATAAATAAATTTTAACAATTCATGTTATTATAATAATAGATAAAAATTGAAAGGAAAATTATATGGAACCAATAATGTTCATAGCAATTGTATTAATATTAATCTTTGTAGCCATTTATAGAATCAACATCAATAAACCTATATTAAACTTTAAATATAATAATCAAAGTTATCTAATATTTAAAAAACAAGGGCATTTTTATTTAGGAAAATATAAAAATAAAAATTTTGAAATA
Source organism: uncultured Mycoplasmatota bacterium (assembly GCA_947056845.1). Lineage (GTDB taxonomy): Bacteria > Bacillota_I > Bacilli_A > RF39 > UBA660 > CAJLIR01. The sequence continues at coordinate 6,506 of CAMSCJ010000025.1, read as the reverse complement.
ATTTCTGAAGAAGAAAGAGACCCACTAAAAAATATAATAAATATATTATTAAGTGACAATACATTTGAAGATGAAATTAATAATTTAGAAATTTTAGATAATCAAAATATACCAAATATTAATAAAGTTACAAATACTATTAAATTAGAAATGAATGATAGTAAGAAAAAAACATTTAAAAATAATTGCGTAATATTAAAAGATAGTTATAAACAATTAAATGATAATAAACAAATAAACTTTAATTATTATATGACATGCTATATCATATCTACAATTATTATACCTATAATTATATTTTTAATAGGATACATTTTCATAGAAAATACCGTATCAACAGATGGAATATTTGGGGGTTTAGCAGCTGCTGGGCCACTCCTATTATTAATATTAGGATGCAATATCTTCGCTATCATATATGAAATTGTTTATATAATTAAAATAATTAAAACATTTATTAAACAATATAGTAAACCTAAAACCATAATATCATTATTATTAATTCAAATACTAATATTTCTAATTTTAAATTATCTCAATACACTTGTTTTGGGATTAATTTTGACCAATAGTAATTATATATTGAACATAATTAGTTGGTTGTTTATTTTTAAAATACCAATTTCACTTTTTATTTCATCACTAATAATTATCTATGATTTAAGAAAAAAAGACAAAACTGATAATCCTTTAAAAACAAGTTTAAGAATAAAAATTATTATTAGTCTATTATCAATTTTAGCTATTTCTTTAATTATCTATCGCATAGTAGGCATAAATAGATATCATATACAAAAGCAGCAAAAAACTAATGAAACAATTAATAATAGTTATTGCACTAACTATATTACTGAAACTGATAAATATATTTATTGTAAAACTAATACTGGAAATATAAAACAAATAAATTTAATGACCAAAGAAAGTAAAATATATGGTAATGATATTAATAGCATTTCTTTATATGTACCTAATGAAGCCAATAGTGGAAACTATATATACTATTTAGATTATAATAAAAAAATGCAAGATGAATTTTATACCATAAATATAGCAAATGGTGAACAGACTAAAATAGCAACATATAACGCTGACTTTATCGACATTTATCGCTCATTAGACGGTACAATTTATTATACCGTCACAGATTACTCTTCACCTAATCCAAAAACATCATATATATATGATCCAATTAAAAATAACAATACTAAATTAAATGAAGTTATAGAAATGATTAGATATATAAAGGGTAATAAAATATATCATGTAAAAGAAGATAAAAAATTATATATATATGATACTAGTGATAAAACTGACCAACTTGCTTATGACGATATTTATGAAATATCCGGTTTTGATAAATACATAGCAGATAAAACAAAAGGGATTAAATATTTAATTAGAGAAGGAAAGCTTTATATAAAGAACATTGTAGATAATACAACATACTTAATTGATGATACACATCAATATCAATCAATGATTATTGATAATAATAAATTATATATTTCATACTATGAATATAGTCCAACATTCAATGGACATTCTATTGCCTACATTGATCTAAGCAATACTAATTATCAAATTATAGAAACCAATATCAAATTTAATTCAGATGCAGGATATACAATTTATAATGACTATATTTATTATATTGATAACACTAACAATGGTAATACCAATAGTCAAAAAAAACTATATAAAATAAATTTACTAGATGGAACATCTAAACCACTTTATAATTTTAATACATACAATGTTGAAAAAGGAAATAATAATTACATCTATCTTTATACAACTCCATATAATGAATTTATAAGATTAGATACTAATACAGATCAATATGAAGTAATTGATAGAGGAATTTGAAAACATAAAAAAATCATAGTCAAATATTAACTATGATTTTTGTTTTTACTTAGATATAATATCACAAATTAAGTTACTAATTTCGGTTGGATTTTCAATTGTAAGGCCTTCAATAAGTCTCGCTTGTGAATATAATATTTTTGTATATTTTTTTAATTCTTCTTTATCATCTTTATATAGATTATTTAATTTTTCTACAATTGGATGTTCACTATTAATTTCTAAAATGGTTTTAGCCTTAATTTTCTGATCAGTTGGCATCGCATTAAATACTTTTTCCATTTCAACCGATACATCACCTTCAGTTGTTAAACAAACAGGATGACTCTTTAATCTATTGGTAAATCTTACATTTTCAACACTATTAGTTAAACTTTCTTTCATTATTTTAAATAAATCTTCATGTTCTTTATTTAATTTCTCAACTTTTTTATTTTCTTCTTCAGTATTTAAATTTAAATCTTTTGAACAAACATTAATAAATTTCTTTCCTTCATATTCCATTAATGATTGAATAGCAAATTCATCCATATATTCAGTTAAATACAAAATTTCAAAACCTTTATCTTTAACTAATTCAACTTGTGGTAATAAATCAATTTTATCAACTGTTTCTCCATTAGCATAATAAATAGTATCCTGATCTTTCTGCATATTAGCAACATACTCTTTTAAAGTAATTAACTCTTTTTTATTTGATGAATAGAACAATACTAAATCTTTTAATTTGTCTTTATCCATACCATAATTATTATAAATACCAAATTTTAGTTGCATTCCAAATGTTTTAAAGAATTTAATATACTCTTCACGATTTTTTTCTAACATATTAGTAAGTTCATTTTTAATTTTATTTTCAATACTTTTAGCAATAATACCTAAATTTTTATCGTGTTGTAGCATTTCTCTTGAAATATTTAAAGATAAATCAGGTGTATCAACAATACCTTTAACAAAATTAAAATAATCAGGTAATAAATCGCTACACTTATCTTGAATTAAAACACCATTTGAATAAAGTTGTAAACCTTTTTCATATTCTTTAGTATAAAAATCATAAGGAGCATGACTTGGTATAAATAATAGGGAATTATAACTGCATTGACCTTCTACTTTAGAATTGATAACTTTCATAGGTTTTTCATAATCATAAAATTTATCACTATAAAAATTATTATAATCTTCATCAGTTATATCTTTTTTATCTTTCTTCCAAATTGGCACCATACTATTTAAAGTAGCGTCTTCACGAATATCTTCATATTCATCTTTAGTTCCCTCTTTTAATACCCTATTTTCTACTTCCATAATAATTGGGTATCTTATATAATCAGAATATTTTTTAATAACACTTCTAATTTTATATTCTTCTAAATATTCACTATATTTAAAATCTTCATCATCATCTTTTAAATGCAAAGTAATCACGGTTCCATTAGTGTCTTTATTTGAAGCCTCAATTGTATAACCATCTTCACCTGAAGATTTCCATAAATATGCCTTATCACTACCAACAGCTTTAGATAATACTTCTATCTCACTACTAACCATAAATGCTGAATAAAAGCCAACACCAAATTGACCAATTATATCAACATCTTGCTTTTCTTCATTTTCTTGTTTAAATGATAATGAACCACTTTTCGCAATTGTACCTAAATTATTTTCTAATTCTTCTTCGGTCATACCAATACCATTATCAGTAATTGTTAAAGTTTTATTTTCTTTATCAACATCAATTCTTATTTTTAAATCATCACGCGATACTTTTATATTTTGATCAGTTAATGAATTATAATATAACTTATCCATCGCATCACTTGCATTAGAAATAAGTTCCCTCATAAAAATTTCTTTATTTGTATAAATTGAATTAATCATTAAATCTAATAATCTTTTAGATTCTGCTTTAAATTGTTTTTTCATTTTTAGCCTCCTAATAACTGTTAATCTCTTAACACTACTAATATTACTACGATTTTTAGCAAATGTCAAGAGTGAGTGCTAATAAACCATATTTTTACATAATTAACAAAACAATAATTTAAAAATGCACAATATTTTTAAAATACTGTGCATTTTTGATATGTTTTGACATTATTTTCACAATTATTGTGCAAATATAATACATAAATAATAAAATTTAACTAAATAATGGTATTATAAAGTATTTTAAACTTTTTTAATCAAATTTTTTTCTAACGAATAATCCACTATCGAATCAATATGTGATTGCGTTGTATCAAATATAGGAATATCTAAATCACTTTGTTTTATCAACATTTCTATTTCCGTACATCCTAGTATTACACCCTCTATGCCATTTTCATTAATCATTCGATTAATGACATTTTTATAATATTCTCTAGAAGAAGACTTTGTTTCACCTTTACATAATTCATCAAAAATTATTCTATCTATCTCATTTATATCATCTATAGATTTAGGAGTAACTACTTCCAAACCATTTTGTTTTAATCTATTGACAAGAAAATCTTCAACCATAGTATATTTAGTACCTAATAATCCAACATTTAATATATTATTTTCTTTACACTTACTAGCTACACAATCCGCAATATGAATGATTGGTATATTAATTTGACTTTGGATATAATCAGCTAATTTATGCATTGTATTTGTGGCAATTACAATATAATCGACTCCAGCTTTTTCTAATAATTTAGCAATTTTTGCAAGCTCAATACCTATTTCGTCCCATTTATTTTCTAACATTAAAACTCTAATTTCTTCAAAATTAACATTATAAATTAATAATTTAGCGCAAGTTAAGCCCCCAGCAATTTTATTAACTTGATTATTAATTCTTTCATAATAATGAAGACTAGATTCATAACTCATGCCACCAATTATGCCTATAGTTTTCACTCTTTACCTTCTTTATCTATATTCTTCTACATCTAAATAAATTTATTTATGCTTAGACAACATAAAACTATTATATTCACTTATATCATTAGCCTTAGTAGCCATATATCCATTCGCAAACTCCTCTTGAGTTGTTACTTCTTTACCTAACCAGTTTGGGACACAAAAACTATTAGCTTGCTCAATAGATGAATATTCAATTTCAGCTATACATAAACCTTCAAAAAAATCATGGAAAACATCTAAATCAATATTTAAATTATCATCTATTGGTATTCTATATCTTGTTTTAAATATTGTTCTACCCTCTTTTGCTGTTACAAGTTGGTTATAAATATCTTCTGGTAATTCAATATTGTGTTCAATACATTCAAATGAACCTTCTTCTAATCTTGCTTTTTTAGAAAAAACGCATCTAATACTATTCCTATCTTTAAATTTTCTTAACCTTATTGGTGCTCCACCCTTATTTAAATAAGACTGCTCGATCTCCATATACTCGTAGTCATTTAAATTTGTAGGCAACTCTAGAACCTGATACTTTTTTTCTATTTCATGTTCCATAGCCATTTAATCCCCCTATCATAATAATTTATTAATACCATTCCTTTTCGCGCAATTTCTTTTTTAATACTTTTCCACCTATATTAATTTCATCATAAGAGTCTAACTTTGGTAAATAAGACTTTAAAATATCTTCATATTTTTCTCTTGTATAAATTATTGTTGTAACATCCTTGTCAAAATTTAAAGAATGTGAATGTGGAATCATAGTTTCATCATAATACATTTTATTATTTTTCAAGTAATAAGAACCACTTACTATATTCTCATTAGGATTAGCAATTTCAATAATTCCTGTTTCATTATCATAAAATAGCAAATATTTAGAATCATCATAATTTGGTAAAAACCTTTGTTTAAACTCATCATAAGTGGAAAGATCTTTAGGATGATCATAAAATATATTATTTATTTCTTGAAAATCAGAATCAGATAAACTATATACAAAGGCATTATTTGAATATAAACAATCAAGACATGAATATAATGACAAATTGCTAAATTGACCAAAATTATTTAATTTCTTACTAACAGGATCAACTGAGACACTTTGAATAAATGGCTTATTACCGCCATTAATACTTAAATCAAAAGTATTATCTTCAATTTTCATTTGCAAATCTTCATAATGGTCAAGAATTGTTTGATAACTACTTTCTACAGCTTCCAGTTCTTGAATTGAAATAAACTTTTTCTTATTTTTTAATATATCAGCATTTTTTATACTGGCAAAACTCAATGCACCACTATAATCATCAAAAACATAAGTTACTTTTGATGTATTATTTATATCTGGATCAACCCTTTTCCAACATCCATAGTCAGCAGGATAAAAGTTACCACACGATTGATAAGGAAATACAACATTATAATTATATTTAATATCCCCATCAAGCGAATATTTTTTTTCTTCTGAGATTACATAACACTTTGAAACAATATAAGCTAATGGCTCACCATTATTATTTTCAATTGGCATAGCCGCATATTTAATTGGATAATTATTTTTCATATAACAAAACCTCCCTTATAATTAAAATAACATAAATACTAATAAAATTCAAGAAAACACTATTGATAAATTTAAATTAATAATATTAAAATTATTTGATGTGACGTTTTAACTAAGTAATCATAACCACGCATAAAATACGTGGTATGATCACCCCTATAAGGGGATATAA
>CAMSCJ010000024.1 GCA_947056845.1 uncultured Mycoplasmatota bacterium | reverse complement strand
AAAAAATAATCATTACTAATAAAGAAGAAGATGGTGTAAAACTATTTGATGAAACAACACCAATGTATATGGTGACAGTAAAAGAAAATGGAGTATTTACATTTGAATTCGAAGATTTAGTAGGAAATAAAGGAACAGCTAGTTATGAAGTAACAAATATAGATAATACTTTACCAACTGTTCAAAGTATAAAATATAATGGACAAGAAGATTATAATTTCATAAATGGAAAAACAAAAGAGGATATTACAGTAACAATTGAGTATAGTGAGGATATCGTTATACCAAATACAATGACTGGATGGAGTTATGCTAAAGATATTAATAATAATGATATTAAGTCAATCATAACTAAGACTTTTGCAGCAATTGCTGGTGAAGAACTTTCATTTAATGAAGATATTATTGTTAAAGATAATGTTGGTAATGAAAGTGCTAAATCAACAATAGAATTTACAATTGATAAAAAAGCACCAAATGTTATATCAAATGTTCAAGCTATTGATGCAAGTAACACTAAAAATGTAATTGTAACAATCACATATGATGAAACATTAAAAGTAGCACCAGAAAATTGGTCATTCGTAGATGGTTCAACAACACAAATTACAAGAACTTATGAAGGTGTTGAAAATGCTGAAACAGTAGTTACAGACAGAGTTATAGTTGAGGATTTAGTAGGAAATGTAAGCGCTGAAACATTAATTAACTTTGTAATTGATAAGAAAGCACCAAATGTGACAAATATAGACTATAGTCCAATCTTAACAGATGGAAGAACATCAAGTGATACGATTGTAACTATTACATATGATGAAAGCTTAAAAGAAGCTCCAGAAAATTGGTTATTCGTAGATGGCTCTACAACACAGATTACAAGAATTTATGAAGGTGCTAGAAATGCTGAAACAATAGTTACAGATAATGTTGTGGTTGAAGACTTAATTGGAAATACAAGTGTAGAACAAGCTATTAATTTTGTAATTGATAAAAAATTACCAAGTGTTTCTAAGATAGAATATAGTCCAGCTTTAACAAATAAGGAATTATCTTTAACTAATCAAGATACAACTGTAACAATCACATATAGTGAACAAATTGGTTTACCAATAGGTTGGAGTTATGTTGAAGGAACAAATAATACGCAAATTACAAAAACATTTATAGGTGGAGTTAATTTAGATACACAAATAAACGAAAATGTAAATGTAAGTGATTTAGTAGGAAATCCAATTTCTGAACCAATAAATATTGCGTTCACAATTGATAAAACGATTCCAACATTAACAATTTATGATTCACAAGGTAATGTACACAATAATGATTTTAATGATAACTTAGAATATTCTGATCAAGTATTTGGTGGATATCGTGTTGAGACAAATGATGAAACAGCAACTATCACACATACAGAAAATATCAAATTATCACAATTAGGTGAACAATCTATTACTTATACAGTAAAAGATAAATCAGGTAATGAACAATCAATTACTATTAGCGTAAATGTTGTAGATACTAGCCTACCAACTGTTAACTTTAATATTAGTGATAAATTAATTCAAAATAATGGTTGGTATAATGAACCAATTGTAGTTGATATAATAGGTAGTGATGTAGGTTCAGGTATTTCTAAATATACATATCAATATATAAGTGATGGAGTAACTAAAACAGGTGAGATTACTGATTTAACAAATCCTAAATTTACTATTGATGTTGAAGGATCAAATATATCATTTGTTATTACTGCTTATGATAAAGCAAATAATACAGCCCAAGTTAGTGGTAATAATTATAAATTAGATAAAACAAAACCAACTTTAAATTATACTGTTCAAACTAAGCCAAGTGCTAATGACAATTGGTATAACACAAATATATCTATATTAGTTAATGGTAGTGATAATTTAAGTGGAATTTCTAAATTAGAATATTCTTATAGTGAGAATAACGGTCTTTCTTGGACAGATTTTAGTGAGTTAACAACTAATAATTTAGGTATTGATAAAGAAAGCCAGGGATTGATGTATAAGGTAAAAGTTACTGATATTGCTGGAAATAGTGAAGTTTATAATATAGATGGTATTTATAAATTAGATAAAACAAAACCAGTAATTAAAGTTAAAGATGGAGAAAATACTTATACAGATAATTTTGTTATCAAAGTTCAAGCTAACAAGAATGGTAAATATACTTTACCAACAGCTACTGTAACTGATAACTTTGATAAAGATATTAAATTAAATGCTACTGTAGGTAGTGTTGATATAACTAAGATTGGTACATACTATGTTAAGTATAGTGCTACCGATAAAGCAAATAATACAGAAGAATTAACTATGACTGTTGAAGTTATTGATACAACAGCGCCAACAATTAAATTAAATGGAAATAATCCTCAGGTAGTAACATTTGGCCAAGCTTATGCTGAGCAAGGTGTAACTATTGATGATAACCTAGACTCAGGTTTAAAAGCTGTTATCAGTGGAGATAAAGTTAATACAAATAAAGTTGGTGAATACAAAGTAGTTTATTCTGTAACTGATTCACATAATAATACAGCAACAGTAACAAGAGTTGTCAAAGTTGTTTCAACAGACGGTTCAAGTTTAATTCAAACAACAAATAATTGTGAATCAGGAAAAGATTGTTATATAACCTCAGGTACTAACAATTATGTATGGTATAGTGGATTCTTATGGAGAATTATTAAAGTAAATGATGACAATACTGTTAAATTAGTTACTGAAGATTCTGTTAGTGGTTTCTCATATGACGATAATTCAAGTGTATTTAAAGACAGTAATGTTAATAATTGGTTATCAACAGAATTCTATAATTCTTTAAATAATAAAGATATAATTACTAATGGTAAGTATTGTATTGATACATTAATGACAACAAAAGAATATTCATTAGAAAGTGGTACAAATACAAAAACACAAGAGTATGCTAAAGCAAATGTTAGATATAATTGTAATAATACATACCAAGGTAAAGTAGGTTTATTAACAATTGATGAATACAATATATTAGGCGCAGAAAACAGTTATTTAAATACTGGAGATCATTTCTTCACAATGACACCTTCAACAAATCAAACTGTTTGGGTAGTTCAAACTGATGGAACTGAAAAAGCTTGGTACAAAGTTATTAGTACTTATGCTATTAGACCAGTAATCACAATTTCTGCAGACGCTAAAATATCATCTGGTGATGGATCTATAAATAATCCATACCGTATTGAAAGCGATAAAGTCGCACAAAGTAATGATTTAATTAGTACAAGATATACAGGCGAATATGTAAAATTTGGTAATCAAAATTGGAGAATTGTAAGTACATCTAATAATTCTACAAAATTAATTATGGATAATTATTATCAAACAAATACAGCTTCAAAAGATTATGTTGCAGTTTCTACGATTAATGGAAAGAATTACGCATCTTTAAAATTTGGAGAAAATGGCTTGTATAAAGGATCTTATGTTGAAGAATATTTAAATAATGTAGTATACAATGATTTATTTACTAATCGCGAAAAAGCAGCATTAGTTACATCAAAATGGTATAATAGTAGTTATACTAAAGGTCAAAATCCATTACAAAGTTTATTGATTAAAAATCAATATACTGAAGGAAATATTGGATTAATCCGTGTTGGTGAATTAATGAGTGGAACAAGTTCAACAGGTAGAGTAGATCGCTTTACTTATTGGACAAGTAGCTATTTAGATGATCCAACTTATGGTAAATATGCTTGGTTTACAACCTGGGCTGGAGCTACAAATAGTGTTCTAAACCGAACTGATATTAGAGGATTAAGACCAGTAATTAATATAAAATCTAATATATCAATCAAATCAGGTACAGGAACTGTAAACGATCCTTACATATTAAATTATTAATCATTTATAGCAAATACTCATTATTATAATGAGTATTTGTGTCTATATTTGACAAATTAAAAAAAAAGTGTATAATATACTCGAAACTTAAAAAGAGGGGGTAATTTACAATGGGAAATAACAATAACAATGATAATTTAAAACTACAAGGAAGAGAAGAAGGATATACTGGTCAAACTGATATAAAGAAGGACAAAATTAAAAAATTTATTGGAATAACAGGTGGAACAATTTGTGGTGGTGCTTTTATCATATGGTTAGTTTCACAGGTGGCATGTAATCATGAAACTGAGTCATTTGAAACATCAGTAACTTCAGTTACAACAACTAGTGGAAATTATATTGATGGATCTTATGATGATACAAGTGTAGAGGAGTCAACTACAAAAGAAATCATTAAAACAATTACATCAAAGACAATCGAAGAAAGTGCAACTGTATCAGAGACAACTATTCCAGACGGTTTTGGATTGGAAGATGAACCGACTGTTACGACAGTTCCTACTTATATATTAGAGAAAGAAGAAACAACACAAACAGCCGGAACAACATGGCCAACTTGGGAAGATTATTATGAAACAGATATAAGTTATAATACTAGTAATTATGATACAACATCTATAAGTAGTGATGAAACTAGTAAAACTACTAAACATATTACTATAACAGAAAAAACAACTTCTGTTACAACAGTACCAACGTCAATAACAACTGATAGTAATACTAAAACAAGACCAATTACATCTGAAACAAAGCCAACAGGCACAACGGGACCAATTATAACAGGATCTACAGGGTCTACTGGAACAAAACCATCAGATACAAAACCACCAGTTACAGGTTCAAGTGCACCAATAACAGAATCAAAACCACCAGTTACAGATTCAAGTGCACCAATAACAGAATCAAAACCACCAGTTACAGATTCAAGTGCGCCAATAACAGAATCAAAACCACCAGTTACAGATTCAAGTGCGCCAATAACAGAATCAAAACCACCAGTTACAGATTCAAGTGCACCAATTACCGTTACTGAACCACCAATAATAGATCCTGGTATTCCAGATGGTACAGATCAGCCTGGAATTGGGACTGGTGATATATTTGATCCATTTGCTAGAAAAGTCTTTGTTAAAAGTAAAAATTATAAATATTTTTGGTATAGGTAATATATATTAATAATTTTTAGAGGAAACTAATTAGTTTTCTTTTTTTTACTTAAATATTAACTTTATTAAAAAAGTATTATATAATAATTCTAGTAGGTGATTATGGATGATTTATTTAAAAAAATTTGATTTATTGAGTGAAATAGAAGAACATAACTTAAACTATGCAGAGCAAAGAAGAATATTTAATAATTACTATCCAATTGGATTATTTTCATCTAAACAATTTTCACATATTGATTTTGAGAATATTACTATATTTTATGGTGGAAATGGCTCAGGAAAAACAACATTATTAGAAATAATTTCTAATAAACTAGGAGCATTAAAAAAATCAGTTCGTGATAAAGGTGCCTTTTTTGATTTATATGTTAAGCGGTGCGAATATGAATTATCTTTAGAGCAACCATTAGAAATAAAATTTATATCGAGTGATGATATATTTGATTATTTGTTAGATATTCGTTCTATAAATAATAATGTCAATCGCTGAAAAGAGATGCTAAGTCAAGAATATTTAACAGCCAAATTTGGTAATAATTCATCATCCTTTGATGATTATGAAAAAGTTCGAACTTTATATGAAGCGAAAAGTATGACTATGTCAAAATTTGTAAGGGAACGTTTAGGTAATAACAATATTATTGAGCACTCCAATGGAGAGTCAGCTTTAATTTTTTGGGAAAAAGAAATAAAGGAAAATGGTATTTATATATTGGATGAACCTGAGAATAGTTTATCAGCCGCAAATCAATTGAAACTAAAAAAATTTATTGAAGATTCAGCTCGTTTTTATAATTGTCAATTTATTATTTCCACTCATTCACCATTTTTGTTAGCCTTAGATAGGACCAAAATCTATGACTTAGATTCTTTCCCTGTTAAATCAAAAAAATGGTCACAATTGCCAAATATTAAAATATATCATTCTTTCTTTAAAGAACATGAACAAGAATTTGAAAATAAGAAATTGGGAGATGAAAAAAATGAAAATTAATTGGGATTTAACACATTTATATAAAAATGATGATGAATGGAATTATAGTTGTGATGAACTTATTAAGAAATTAAAAATATTAGAAGAAAACACAGATGTATTTATTAAAAATATTGATACTTTTCATGAGTTTATAAATTTAAAAATAGAAGTTGATGAATTAATAGAAAAAATTTATTGTTATCCAAAAAGAAATTTGGATATTGACTTAACTTTAGATAAATATAACAATATGTTTCAAAAAGCACTTGAATTATATAGTAGAATTCAAAAAATTAATAGTGCTTTTGAAAATCAAATAATCACAAATTCAGATTTAGTTAAAGTTTATTTAGGCAATCCTAAGTTAAATAAATATTATCGATATATACATTTAATTTTGCGAAAAAAATCACACATTCTTCCAAAAGCAAAAATAGATACTTATTCTACATATATAGATAATGTACATAAAATTAAAGGTAGTTATCAGAATTTGTTTGATGGTGAAGTTAAATTTGAAAAAGCTTTAGTTAATGGTAATGTTATTGAAGTAAATAAGCAAAATTATAGTGATTTAATTTTAGATAAAAATCAGGAAACAAGAAAAATTGTTTTTGATACATATACAGATGCCTATATTAATGTAAACAATATATTGGCTGACCTTTATATAAAAAAATTAAAAAATGATATTACTGTTTCAAAATTAGAAAACTATGATAGCTTATTATCTAAAAAGTTATTTGAATTAGAATTACCTAATTCTGTTGTTGATAATTTAGTTAATTCAGTAAATAAAGGTTTAGCTGTCATGCATGATTATACAAATTTTAAAAAGAATATAATTGGACTAAAAGACTTTCATGTTTATGATACAACTGTTTCTATATGTGAAATTCCAAAAATAGAATTGAATTTAGAGGCATCTTTAGATATTATTAAAAATTCGCTAGGTATACTTGGACAGGATTATGTTTCTCTTATTGATAAAATGTTTGAAGATGGCTGGGTAGATGTATACCCAAAGGATCATAAACGTACAATGCCATTTACTTGTATTTCTTATGTTGGAGTTCCATATATTTTAATTAATTATAATAGTTCAATTAATTCAGCAAGGACTTTAGCCCATGAAATAGGTCATGCTATTAATACATATTATTCTAAAAAGAGTAATGCTTTTGAATATTATGAATTTAGTTACTTTTTAACAGAAATAGCATCAAAAGTAAATGAAATTTTAGTTAATGAATATATGCTTAAAACTTGTAAAAATAAACAAGAAAAAATATATATTCTTAATAATGTTATTAGTGCTTTAGGTAATTCACTTTTTGGACAGGTAATGCTTACAGAATTCGAACATAATGTTATAAATAAATTATTAAATGATGAAGAAGTTTCAGCTGAAAATTTAAATAATCTATATTTAGATTTAAGTAAAAAGTATAATGGACCATCATTTACTTATGATGATAATATTAAGTACGGTTGGTCAAAAATACCACATTTCTTTATGTCTGATGTTTATTATTTATATCAATATTCAATTGGAACAGCTATTGCTACTAATATAGCTTACCGAATGTTAGAAAATAAAAATGATATTGTTGGAAGGTATAAAAAATTTTTATCTTTTGGAAATAGTGTTTCCATAGAGGAAGCATTAAAATATATTGATATTGATTTAAATAATAATAAGTATATCGATGATGTTATTGATGTATTAAAAATAAAAATTAAACAAATTAGAAATCTTACTAATTATAAAAATTAATGTTGCTACGATAAATAAATCGTAGTTTTTTCTTGGCATAAATATTTGTTTAATGTTATAATTAAATTAGTAATATTATGGAGGAAATCACATATGAAGGTAATAACAATAAAACAACCGTTTGCTACATTAATTGCTGAGGGATTAAAAGAATATGAATTTAGAACTTGGAAAACAAAATATCGAGGCGATATTTTAATTCATGCAGGTAAAGGTATAGATAGAAAAGCTATGAAAAGATATGAGCATTTAAATTTAGATTATCCTACAGGTTGTATTATTGCTAAAGCTACTTTGACTGATTGTATTTTTATTGGTGATAAAGAAAGAGTAATGTTAACACAAAAAAATCCTTTAGTGTATTATGGCATTATAAAAAAGCCAAATTGGATTGGATATGGCTTTAAATTAGAAAACATTGAAAAAATAGAAAATATAAGTATTAATGGTAAACTTAGTCTATGGGATTATGATTATGAGATTTAATATAGAAACAGATGCAGATAGTAATACTTTAGTTTCTAATTTAAAGAAGTTGCATACTACTACATTAGGTATTGAAAGAATTAAAAAAAACCTTAAATTAAATACTGATGATGTTGTATTATGGTGTCAAAACAAAATAAAAGACTTAAATAGTACTATATATAGAAAAGGAAAAAATTGGTATATTATTTGTGATAATTATGAGATAACCGTTAACGCATATAGTTATACCATTATTACAGCTCATCTAATAAAAAAATAATATAAATTAACATAAATAGGAAAGGTGATAAAATGAAAACTAAATATGAGAATTGGACAAAGGAATTTATGGATTCATGGAAGGAATTAGACTATGAAAGAACATTAGAAACATTAGATAAAAATGTTAAATATTATGAGAATCCAATTGATGAACCTTGTAAAAATTTTAAAGAAGTAACAAATCTTTGGAATATAGTTGCTGATAATCAAAAAGATATTGATTACAAATTTGAGATAATTGCTTATGATGAAAATACTTGTATAATTAATTGGCAAATGACACGAACAATGATTAAAGGTAACGTAAAACAAGAAATTGATGGTATTTTTCAAATATCTTTAAATAATGAAGGTAAGTGTACATATTTTAAGCAATGGAGATTTACGAAATAACAATTGAAATTAAATTAAAAGGAGATAATTATGACTCAAGCTATTTATTTTGATAATAATGCAACAACCAAAATAGATGAATCTGTATTGGAAGCAATGCTACCATATTTTAAAGAAAATTATGGTAACCCTAGTAGTATTTATTATTTTGGAAAAAGTATTAAAGAAGAAATTGTAAAAGCGAAAAAAAATATTGCTAAATTATTAAATGCTAAAGCAAATGAAATTATTTTTACTAGTTGTGCTAGTGAAAGTAATGTTACAGCTATTATGAATGCTGTAAAGCTAAATCCTAATAAAAAACATATAATTACTACAAGTGTAGAGCATGCCTCTATACTGGAAACGATGAAATATCTTGAGGGTAATGGTTATAATATTACTTACTTATCAGTAGATGAATTTGGGAAAATAGATATAGAAGAACTTGAACAAGCTATTACTAATGATACTTGTTTAATAGCTGTAATGTTAGCAAATAATGAACTTGGTAATATATATCCTATAAAAAAGATTGGCGAAATTGCAAGAAAACATAATATTTTATTTCATTGTGATGCAGTTCAGGCCATAGGAAAAATTAAAATTGATGTGGCTGATATGAATGTTGATACTTTATCGATATCTGGGCATAAAATTCATGCACCAAAAGGCATAGGGGTACTTTATGTAAAGGAAGGAATTCCTTTCACACCTTTAATATTTGGTCATCAGGAAGATAATAAAAGAGGCGGAACGGAAAATGTTCCATATATAATTGGCTTATCAAAAGCTGTCGAAATGATTTTGGATGATAATTATAAGATAAATGGAAGATTAGAAGAATTACGTAATTATATGGAGAGTCAAATTAAGGAAAATATTGAAGATGTTATTGTATATGGTGATTTAAAGAACCGATTACCAAATACTTCAAATATTGCCTTTAATGGTGTTAAGGCTGATGAATTATTATTAATGTTAGAATCATTTAATATCTTTATTTCAACTGGATCAGCCTGTAATTCCGAACTTGCTGAACCATCACATGTATTAGTAGCTTGTAAGGCTGATTTAGAAAATTATAGCCCTATAAGAGTTAGTTTAAGTAAATATAATACTAAAGAAGAAATTGATATTTTTATTAAAAGACTTATTAGTATAGTAAATATGTTGAGGAGAAAAAAATAATGATAACAATTAGGAGAGCTAATTTTAAAGATGCTAAGGATTATGCCATTATATTAAATACATCATGGAAGGATACTTATGGTAGTTATATCTCTTATAAACACATTGATAAAGAATTTAATATAGATGATTTAATAAAAGGTTTTAAACAACACTTAAATGATTTACATTTGGAATTATATATGATAGAATATGATGAGAAAGTTGTTGGTATTGTTGAGCTTGGCAAACCAGACATAGATGATGTTTATAAAAATGATATGGATGGGATTGGAGAACTTAGATCTTTTTATATAATGAAAGATTATCATAATTTAGGAATAGGTTCAAAAGTAGAAGCGTTTGCTTGTAAAAGATTAAAAGAATTAGGCTATAAAATTTGTTGTATTTGGGTAAAAAAACAAAATCATAATGCAATTAAGTTTTATAAAAATAGAGGTTTTATAAAAACACAATATACCTGTGAAGAAACAAGTGATGGAGCACCATCCTTTGTTATGGAAAAAGATTTAGGGAGTGCAAAATGATGACTTAGCAGAGAGTAAATAAAGGTTAGATTTATATATTGTAATGTTTTATTGTTGAAAACATTCAATATGTTCATTTATTTAATAAAAGAGCTACTAGTTTATTATTATATAAACCTCTAGAGATAGAGATTTTTAGGAAGAGAGGAAGAAGTATATGAAAAGTTTTAATGAAATGTGGGAAGATTTAAAACCATATTTAAGTTGTGAAAAGGGATTAGATGAAGGATATGCTGATGGTAAATATACTAGATTTTTTGCAAAGTATTGCAATCATGTAGATGGAATTGATATTTCGGATGATTTCTATAAACAGGCGATAGAAAATTTAAAGGATGTACCAAATGTTGATTTAAAAATAATGGATGCAGTAAAAACACCTTTTGAAGATAAATCTTATGGTGTAGTATTATGTACTAGTTTTCATGAATTTGATTTGAGTGGTAAAGAAAAATTTACAATGGATTTGCAATTGAAAACAAATATTTTAAAAGAAATGATGCGTTTGTCTGATACTATTGTTTTTGCGGAAATATCTCCGACTAATATAAGTGGTGAATTATATAAAATATTTAATCCTATTGAAGATCATTCATTTAGAACAGAAGTATCTAATTTATTGATTGATAAAGTATTAAGAGATAGTGGATATACTAGGATTATTGAAGATTATGCAGTTGATGAAATAAAATATAATGATGAAGAGTCTTTTTTGGAGGATATGCTTTCATGGTGGGAAGAAGTAAAAGTTCCATCAAACGAAAAAGAAAAGGAAGAAATGAAACAACAAATTGCTACTATTTTAGAAACACAAAATATGTTAACTGATTTAACTTTTCATGATATTTTTAGATATACAGTATATAGAAAGGGAAATTAATAGTGGCAGTATTAGTTAATTTTAAGATTTGTGATAATGCTAAAGAGTGTGGAGGCGTTGCTGTATGCCCAACTGGTGCACTTTCTTTCGATGAAGAAAAAGGAACAATTGTTATCGATAATGATAAATGTATTTCGTGTGGTAAGTGTGAACGCGAATGCCCTATTGGAGCAATAAGCGTTGCTAAAAATTCTTCAGAATATGATAAAATTAAAAAAGAAATAGAAAGTGATAAAAGAACCACAAAAGACTTATTTGTTGATCGCTATGGTGCTACACCACTATCTAAATTCTTTATGATAGAAAGTCAACAATTGAAAGATAAAATTGAACACAACGGGATTGTTATGATTGAGTGTTATAATGATGATTCTATTCAATGTTTACTTAAATCGATTCCTATAAAAGAGTTATCTCAAGATTTACCTAAAGATACATTATTTTATAAACTTGAAGTAGATGAAGAATTAATCGAACAATATAAATTAAATAATTTTCCTTCATTATTAATTTTTAAGGATGGCAAATTATGCGGAAAAATAGAAGGATATTATTCAGAAGATGATAAAGAGATTCTATTTGAAAAAATAAATGATTTATTAAATAAATAATATTGAAACAGTATTTTTACTGTTTTTATATTGTTCTAAATTTGATATAATAAATATGGTGGTATTTGTGAATAAAAAACAAATCTTAAGTAAAATTGATACTTTAATAGAAATGTATAAAAATGGGCGGCTAGGTGGAGAGATAATGCCAGAAGACAAAAATCCTAATTTAGAAAAAAGTAGTTTAGAAAATTATTTATATTTCACTTTACCAATGGCACTTAATTATCAAAGAAATTCATATATATTATGGGATAATGCCTTAAAAACATATAATGATCCAGAAACTAATTTTGTATTTAATCCTAAAAAGTGTTTAGAAAAATCATTTGATGAAGTACAATTAGCACTTACTAAATATAAAGTAGCTCTTCAAAAACAAAAACAGACAGAAATTTGGCTAAAATTATGTGAAACATTTGTTGAGTTATTTGATGGTGATATAAGAAAACTATTTGATTCGTTAGATAATGATGTTAATAAAATAAGAGCTTTTATACAAAAAGATAATAAAAAGGAATTTCCTTATTTATCAGGTGCAAAGATTTGCAATTATTGGTTATATGTTATTTGGCAATATACTGATAGAACCTATAAAAATATAGAAAATTTAACAGTAGCACCCGATACACATGTGTGTAAGGCAACACATAAATTAGGTTTAATTACTGATGAGGAATTTAATTCAAGTAATGCTCAATTAATTGTAATAGCTAAATGGGAACAATTATTAAAAGATACTAAATATAAACCAATAGATATTCATACACCATTATGGTTATGGAGTAGAAATGGTTTTAAGGAGGTAAAATAATGAAAGTTTTATTTGCAACAACAAATCAAGCAAAAGTTTTAAAATATAAGAAAGCGCTTGAAGAAAATGGAATAGAATTAATAACTATAAAAGATTTGAATTTTAAATTAGATATAGAAGAAAATGGAAAAAATGCAATTGAAAATGCATATATAAAAGCAAAAGCATATTGGGATGCAACTCATATTCCTACTATAGGCATGGATGATAATTTATTTATTGAAGAATTACCAGATGATAGGCAACCTGGTACTTATGTAAGAAGGGTAAATGGCAAAGAATTAACTGATGATGAGATGATAATGCATTATACTAATTTGGTAAAAGAATATGGAGGAAGATTAACTGCTAAATGGATTTATGGAATGGTAATTTGCAGTGACAACGGAAGTAAAGAATTTTCTTGGAGTAAAGATCATTTTTATTTTATTGACAAACCTAGTGAAAAAAGAAATTCTGGATATCCTTTAGATTCTATTAGTATAATACCAGAATTTGATAAATACTTGGTAGAACTAACAGAAGAGGAAAAAATAACTTTAAACGAGAAAGATTGTAAGAATGATGATATTCAATTTATACTAGAAAATATTAAACAGGAGAAATCTTAGATGCTAGAAGAATTAAAACCAAAATATGATAAGTTACAAAAAAAGTATGGTGCTAAGGAATTAGATTCTATTTATAATGGAGGTTGTGAAACCAATCCAGATATTTGCTTTGTTTTTATGAATCCAACTGGAAGAAATATTGCGTCATCTAAGGATTGGAAGGGTTTGAAATCTCCTTGGATAGGGACTAAAAATATTTGGGATTTATTTTATCGATTAAATTTATTAGATGATGATATTTATACTAAAATAAAAAAGATAAAAGGTAGTGAATGGACTGTCAATTTTGCTTTAGAAGTTTATAATAATGTTAAGAAACATAAATATTTTATAACTAATTTAGGAAAATGTACGCAAGTTGATGCTAGAGAATTACCAGATTCAGTTTATAAAGAATATCTTCATTTATTAGAAAAAGAGTTTGAAATTATCAAACCAAAAGTCATTATTTTATTTGGTAATCAGGTTAGTTCTATCGTTTTGAATGAAAAAATATCTGTTTCACAAGTACGAAAAAAGTGTTTTGAAAAAAATATTAATGGAACAAAATATAAATTTTATTCCATTTATTATCCTGTTGGTAATGGTAGATTTAATATTGATAAATCAATTGAAGATATAATGTGGATTATGGATTATGAATTAAAAAATAATAATTGTAAATAAAAATTATTAATTAAGAGTATAAAAAGATAAGGTGGTTTTAATGATTGATAGAGTTAAGGAATGTGTATATTTATTATTGAAAGAAAATAATGATGGTCATGGAATAGATCATATTAATAGAGTTTTAGAATTATCACTAAAATTTGCTGATATAGAACATGCTAATAGGGATATAACAGCTTTAATAGCTCTATTGCATGATGTAGATGATTATAAATTGTTTGGTGTAGAGCATTCAAAAAAATTAACTAATGCCAAAAAGATTATGAAAGATTGTTCTATCGATAAAGAAATTCAAAAACAAGTTTTTCTTGCACTTGATAATATAGGTTATAGTAAAAGATTAAAAGGTTGTATTCCAACGACCCTTGAGGGAAAAATCGTATCTGATGCAGATATGTGTGATGGATTAGGGGTCAGTGGTATTTTAAGAACCCATACTTATGGAATAAAACATAATAGGCCGTTTTTTGATAGAGAAATTTTCCCAATTGAAGATATGACAGTAGAAAATTATACAAAAAAATGTGGAGAAAGTAGTGTTTGTCATATATTTGAAAAATTATTGAAACTTAAAAATTTAATGTTAACTAAAGAAGGTCAAGAGGAAGCAACTAGTCGACACCAAATTATTATAGATTTTTTGTATCAATTCTTTGATGAAGAGAATGCTCCTGAATGGAAGAAATATCTTGATAATTACTTAAAATGTTTGAAAGATTAAAAACTTTAATTATAATTAGTGATAAAATGGAGGTATTTATAAAATGAAAATATTATTATTTACTCATAAAAGCGATATAGATGGTATGGGTAATGCAGTATTAGCTAAGTTAGCCTTTGCTGAAGTTGATTATGTATTATGCGAAACCTTTAATCTTCAAGATGAAATATCAAAATATTACGATAATGGAAGTATTTATTATTATGATAAAATTTTTGTAACTGACTTATGGCTTGAAGAACCAATGTTATCAAAAATTGCTAATGATGAGAAGCTAAATAATAAATTTTTTGTGTTTGATCATCATAAATCAGCTTTGGAAGGGAATTTCAATAAGTATCCATTTACAACAATAAGAATTGCTGATGAATTGGGTTTATGTAGTGGAACAAGTTTATTTTATGAATATCTTATAAATAATAGGTTTATAGATAGTCATAAACAAATAATTGCTGATTTTGCAAACTTAACTCGTCAATATGATACTTGGGAATGGAAAACAAAATATAATAATGAAGTCCCTCATAAATTAACTTTATTATTTGACTCTGTAGGATGTGATGGTTATATACAATTAATATTTGATAAATTAAGTAATAGTAATGCCGAAAATTTTTACTTTAATGAATTAGAAAGAATGTTAATTAGTAATAAAATTAATCAGGTTCAAGAAAAGTTATCTAATTATGCTAAAAAAGTTTATTATAAAGACATACTTGGATTAAAAGCAGGTATAGTATTTATAGATTATGAGTATAGAAATGATTTGGCAGAATATTTTAGGCAAAATAATTATGATATGGATTTTGCTATGTTGATTGCGTTAGATTATGGAACAATTTCTTATCGCAGTATTAAAGATAAAGTAAATGTGCGATTAATAGCAGAAGCAATGGGTGGAAAAGGTCATGATCAAGCTGCAAGTAGTCCTATTTCTGAAGAACAAAAATTTGAGTTAATAAAGGTATTAACTAAAAACGATAGATAAAAATTTAATCTGTCTATTTAGTTTCAATAGCAATATTTATAATATAATTACTTTGACATTTAATTTATGCTATGATATAATAACGTTAATTTTTTTTTTGGAAGTGAAATACTGGCATATTTAAAGTTAAAGAAAGACAGCGTCAAAATTTTAGATAATATAAAGAAAAATTTATGTATAAATCGTACTGATTATATTATTGAAGTTTTTTTTAAATCGGTATTAGAATCTATAGAAATTCTTGATGAGATAGTTAATATAATTGATAATACTAGTATAAATGAACTAAGTAATGAAGTAATTTATGATTGGTTATGTAAGTTATATGATATTCATTTTTATAATACTAATTATTTAGAATTTTTTTCTGATTATTATAATAAAAAGTTTGTGGGATTTAAATGGATTAATACGACAATGGTACGCAGGTTTAAAATTCATCAATATGATAAAGAAAAAGGTCAATTGTTAAAAATAGATAATAAAACCGTATCCATTCTTTTAAAAGTGGCTTATACAAGTGATTTAGAGTTGATTGACGGTTATCAATATTCTGTCTCGGAGATTAACGAAATGTCAATTAGAAATAAAATTGTAATTTTAAGTGAAGGAACAGAATGTATAGATTTTGGTGATGTTAAAAATGAACCTTATCATAAATTTGATGAATATAAAATGGATGATTCAATATCACCGCAAAATATGTTTTTTTTACAAATGATGAAAAATTTAAAACAAACTCTATATTTTCAGTTACCGAACGATTTAAAAGAATATATGAAAGAGATTAAATCTCAAATTAATAAAGTCTTAGAATATAAAAACTATAATACTGCTAAATATAAATTAATTGGTGAACAATGTAGAATGGTTTTAGAACAACAAGGACTATATCAACAGATAGAAGATTGCTGTAAAAAATATAGTAAATATTAGAATTTAAAAAGAACGAAATTTGTATCGTTTTTTTATTATTTAAAATTTATTTAATAAAAATTTATAATGTTTTTTATATAATTGTATAAGAATCTAATTATAAACCAATATAAATATATGGAGGGAATAAAATGTCAAAAGATACTAATGAGGTAAATGTATTAGATGAATTAAATAAGGGTGCTTGTATGGGAATGGATGCGATTCATTTTATATTAGATAAGGTCGAGGATGAAGCTTTAAAACAAGAATTAAATAATCAATATGATAAATACCAAGAAATATCGAATAAAATTTGTGAATTATATCCAGAATATAAAAATGATACACCTCATGAAACCAATACAATGAATAAAGTAATGACTTGGTATGGTATTGAAATGAAAACGTTAATGGATGATAGTACATCAAAAATAGCTGAATTATTACTTCAAGGTACTAATATGGGAATAATTGAAGGTCGAAAACTTTTAAATCATAAAGATACTGATTCTAAGGTTCATCAATTAGTTCAGGAATATGTT
The DNA here is from genome assembly GCA_947056845.1 of uncultured Mycoplasmatota bacterium. Classification (GTDB taxonomy): domain Bacteria; phylum Bacillota_I; class Bacilli_A; order RF39; family UBA660; genus CAJLIR01. The sequence goes on along the minus strand of CAMSCJ010000024.1, from coordinate 7,188 downwards.
GATATGCAAGAGAAGGCAGTTGAAAAATTAAAACAATTTTTATAAAGCATGATTTGTTATTAACTTAAAAAGAACGATAATTAATCGTTTTTTGGAATAATACTTTGTATAACAGTTGTAATTAAAAATAGTTAGAAAAGGTTTGATAGAAAATTAAAAGAATTAGATATTAAACGCTTGGATCTAATATAAGAGCACTACAACCACAAAAAAGTCAACCAAAAATTTGACTAATAATACAAAATGTGTTATTATGTATACAGATGTGAGAAATCACATATAATAAAAAAGAGATACATTTAATATTTGCGTGTTAGATGCTATCTCTGTCCAAGATTTTTCTTGAATTTTGAAAAAACACCATACTCAAAGCTGAATAGGTGTTTTTCTTTTATTTGTCCTTTTTTAATAAGTAAATAAGAATTAGTATTAAAACTATATATTCCATTTATTGGTCTTTCTATTGGACATCACCTCTATTCTAGGTTGATAAACCATTGTGAACAGAGGAAAACACCTAACTATCTTATGTATCTCAATAAAATTATATAACATATTAGAAAAAACTTCAATATTCATAAAAGGCTTTTATGGAAAAAATTCAAAATGTAATAAGCTAAAAAATTTTTATTTTTTAGCCATAAAAATCATAATTAAATCAGCATAGTTTTAATATATTTATAAGTTTTTTATAGTTTTAACGTAGGCATATTTATTATCATGAAAATTCTCTAATTCCTCATATACACCTTTAGCATATTCTGATACATTAGTTATTCTTTTAGATCCGTTATTCGTTTGTACAAGTGGAATAACGGTTCTTTTTTTTGTTTCAAATGAAATGTAAAAATTATTTGGTATTGTATCCGTATTAATTAAACTAGTAGTATTATTAAATACCTGCCAAGAAGAAAAATTATTGTTTAAAACATTAACAATATCACTTTCCCTTTTTGTATATAAATCATCTAAAGTAATAAGCTTTTTTTTAACTGCTAATTTAATTATTTCAGAAATATATTTCATAACATATTTATCTTTATTACCTTGTAATTCTTTGGTATATATTGCAATCATTTGTATAAATTTTTCGCACATTTCTTTATTTTTAAAACCTAATTCACTATTACCATCTTCATTATTTAAAACCGTTATGTTATTATATACCTCTTTAATATCATTTAAACTATGTGTATGTAACCAAATAAAACAGGTATGAAGAACTCCATCTAATCGGTCTGTACATAGTTTAGGTGATTTATTTTCTAGAATATGATATTTCGATAAATTCTCTAAATTAACCATATCTATATTATCCTCTTTTAAATAACGCATTAATCTATCATCTTTTTTTATTAAGTCAATAATATTCCTCTCAGCAGACTCTTGATTTAAATAGTCTCCAAAAACATAATCAATACAATGAGCAAAACAAGGGGTACCACAATCATGAAGCATAGATATAATTGTTTCTTCTTTATTATGGGTAAAATGCCAAGTCATGTTTGCTACTATAAGACTATGGTCAAATCTTGTAAAGAAAAATCGTGGATGATATAACTTAGTATAATCACTACCACAAAATTGGCTAACATATTTAATTCGATTTAGTGTTTCACAATTTTGATATTTATCTAAAAATTTTGGTTTTTCTTCGTCAATAAATAGGTCTAAATAATTTGTCATACTAATCACCAAAATAATTGTATCAATATGTCATATAAATTTCAACGTTATCAATATAAATTTTTATATTATTTAGTTAATATTTAAAAGAATTTTATACTAAGATATATTTAAAATTGAAATAAAAAATCTGTAATTAAGATTAATGTTATATTTCAATATAAATTGTATAATAAATTAAAAATCTATGTTATAATTTTATTGGGAGAATAAGCTATATTATAGATAAAAGGAGAATATTTTATGAACTATAAAGGTGTCATAATCGAAGAAAGTTTAATTGATACGGAAATTATAAATGAACTTAATATTTTACAAAAAGAAATCGAGGAAGTAAGCGAGGATAATAATACTCCTTGGCTTACTAAGTGGACGATGGATACCGCTGAAATAGATGAAAACAAAATAGATGAATACACTATTAGGTTAAGTAAATTAATTGATACTAAACACTGTAGTGATTGGTATTGTGATTTTAGAAATGATAAATATCATTATGTAGTTTTTGCAAATAAAGTATTTAAATTAGATAGATGTAAAAAACAAGATTATATTGATATGCAAGAGTACGCAATTAAATTAGGTTGCCCAAAAAATCAACTTCCTAACTTTAATGATTTACCAATAAATCTTTTAACTGGTTTTTTAGTGTATGCTAAAAAAGAAACATTTGCTAATAGTAACGCTCTAAAGATCAATCCAAGTAGATTAGGTTCAAATGATTATCAATTTGCGGGGGAAATTGAAGGAGAAATTATGACTTATCACGATACATATTTTGGTGGTACAAAGTTTATGGGTGAAGAAGTTGTATATCGTGGAAGTAATATTCCTAAATGGGGTATGAATTATTATGGTGTCACAATGGATGAAAATTTAAGCGAAGAAATGATGGATAAAGTTTTAAGAAAAGCATTAATGCAAGTTGGTGATGATAATACAGTAATTCCTGTTAGAGGACCAAGCAAGTTTGAAAATGAAGGCTATGTCTATACTTTTAAAACAAGTGGTACCATCGAAAATTTTGATGGAGTTGAAGAAATATATAAGAATGGCAATTTAGTTTATAAGCTTAATTGCCATGGCGGAATAATTGAATAAAGAATTATAGAAATTAGAAGGGAGAGTATATATGAATATAAATTTTGAAAATAAAATTATTTTAGTAACAGGTTCAACATCAGGAATTGGCAGACAAATTGCAAAGCAATTACTAGAGAGTAAAGCAAAAGTAATTATTAATTATGGACACAATGAGTTATTAGCAGAAGAAACAATGAAAGAATTATCTATATATAAAGACAATATATTGTTAATTAAGAGTGATTTATCAAAAGAAAACGAAGTTGATAAGATGTTTAATAAGATTAATGAAAAGTTTGATAAATTAGATGGCTTAGTTAATTGTGCAGCTTATGATAAAGTAGCAACAATTGAAGATTTAACAATAGAGGAATATAGGCACGAAATAGACGTAAATCTTATTGCGAGATGGCAATGTATAAAAAATGCCATTCCTTTAATGAAGAAATCAGAAATGCCAAGAATTATAAATATTGCTTCAAGACTAGGAACAAGACCAGCGGAAGAATCTGTTGCTTATTGTACTTGTGAGGCTGCTACGATAATGCTAACTAAGTGTTGTGCTTTGGAATTAGCAAAATATAATATAAAAGTAAATACTGTAAGTCCATCATTAACATTAACACCACTTAGTATGAAAAGTTATTCTGAAGAAGAAATTAGGGAAACAGCTATTAAGAATCCAAGCAACCGTCTTGGAACAGTAGAAGATACTGCAAATTTAGTTTTATTTCTCTTAAGTGATAAAGCTGATTATATAAATGGTGAAAATATAAATGTAAATGGTGGTATATTATTAAAATAATAATTTTCAAGATATTGTAGTTAGGTAGAAATGAGGAAATAATAATGAATGATAGGCAACTAGCTATAGTGGTTAACAATGAAAATACGGGGGTTACTATAATAGAAACAATTGATGCTATCAAGAAGGCTGGTTTTCAACATGTATTTATACAATGGTATAACGAAGATTGGACTTATTCGCAAGAGGAGCAGTTAAAATATATAAGAGAAAATAATCTAAACGTTATTTTTGCGCATTTAGGATACCAAAATATAAATGATATATGGCTTGAAAGTGAAATCGGTGATAGATTAGTTGAGAGATATAAGGATGATATAAAGATTTGTGGTGAAAATAAAATTCCTATGGTCATTATGCATTTAACAAGTAAAAAGATAGCTCCACCATATAATGAAAAAGGTTTAAAAAGATTACAAAAAATAGCCGATTATGCACAATGTTTGGGTGTAAATGTAGCATTTGAAAATACAAAAATTAAGGGATATTTAGATTATGTAATTGATAATATTGATAATGACAATGTTGGAATATGTCTTGATTCAGGACATTATCACGTTCATTTTGATGATGATTTTAACTTTGCTAAATTTAAGGGTAGAATATTTGCTGTACATTTGCACGATAATGACAAGAGTGATGATTTGCACCTCATTCCATTTGATGGAACATTAGATTGGGATGATCTCGTAAAAAAATTAAAAGACAGTAATTATAGTGGACCAATAACAATGGAGCAATGTTATCGTTACCAATATTTAGAAACCGGAATTGATAATTTTATGAAAAAAAGTTATGAGGTTGGGAAAAAATTACAAAAAATGTTTAAAAATTAATATTAAAATAATTCTTATAATGTTTGAATCAAAGAAATATAAAGCGAATCTTTTATTAAATGACAAAAGATAAAAGAAAGGAATTTCAAAAAGTATGATTAAGTTAATAAAACCTTCTATAGAACATAAAGAGATGTATAAAAGTATGATTGAAGAATGGCAACAATTTGGTGGACCTTATGCACCTTGTATAGTGGATTATGATTGTAGTAACCCAATTGATGGACTTGATTATGATGCTACCATTAAAGTGGTTGACGATTATAGTAAAGGTAATATTTTTGACTATGATGTTGATTATTTTGAAAAATCAGATTTTTATTTTATATTTGATAATAATGATTTAATTGGTGTAGGAGAAGTTAGACATAATTTAAAACAACTAGGAAAACAATTAAGAGGGCATATTGTTTGTGGTATAAGACCATCAAAAAGAAATAAAGGGTATGCTTTAGAATCTATTAAATATATGGTTGATAAATTAAAAGAAGATGGAATAGATGAGGTTATTCTATGTCATTACTCTGAAAATGAAATTATTCCAAAAATTATAAGAAAATTAGATTTTAAATTTAGAAATAGTGTAATTTCAGAAGCAGTTAACAAAGAAATTAAATGTTATACAAAAAAATTAAAATGAGAAGAACTTATAAAGTTAGGAGAGGATAAAATGAAAAATAATTATTTAATAGTTCATGGTAGTTTTGGAAGCCCTTTTTCAAATTGGATTCCATATTTAAGAAAAGAAATAGAAAAAAAAGAATTAGAGGTATATACTCCTGATTTTCCAACAGGAGTTGGTTTTCAAAATTATGAAAATTGGTCTAAACTTTTAAAAACTTATGTTGAGGCAAATATTGTAAATGAAAATACAGTTGTATTTGCTCATTCTATAGCGCCAATATTCATTTGTAAATTCTTGGTTGAAAATAAAATTAAAGTGAAACGATTAGTATTTGTTTGTGGATTTAATAACTATTTAGGAATAGATTCTAATTATGATGCTGTTAATGAAAGTATGTATTTTGATAATTTAGCTGATGTTAAAAATTATTGTGATGATATAGTGTGTTTTTATTCTGACAATGATCCTTATGTTAAATATGAAGCAGAAAAGGAGTTTGCTGATACTATAACTACAAATCAAATAATGATTGTAGGTGGTGGACATTTGAATTCTGAAAGTGGTTACGCAGAATTTAAAGAGTTACTAGAATATTTATAAAATAATAAGGAGAAAATAGAATGGAAAATAAAGTTGCATTAGTAACAGGAGTATCTAGAGGAATAGGTAGAGCTATAGCGCTTAAATTTTTAAAAGAGGGTTATACAGTTTATGGAACCTTTTTTGAGAATGAAAGTAAGATTGATGAATTAGTCGATGAATTTGGTTCAAATCAAATGAAAAAGATAGGACCATACGATTTTAGAAATGTTTCTGATAGTTATAAATTGGTTGAGGATGTAGCTGGTGTTAAATTTGATAGTATAATTCTAAATGCTGGAACATTTTCTGAAAATGATGATTTTGTCAATTTTAATTTACAAGAATTTAATAAAGTTATGAATTGTAATTTTTATTCACAATTAATAATTTCTACATCATTACAAAACTATATTAAAAATGGTGGTAATATTGTACTTATGTCTAGTAATGACGCATATAGTGGGGCTTTTGGTAGTATGTCATATAGTATTAGTAAAAGTGCTGTTGTAAGTTTGATGAAATGTCTTTGCGTAAATTTTGGCAGAAGAAGTATTCGCGTAAATGCTATTTCTCCAGGTAGTATTAATACAGATATGAATACACCTGAACAAGAATTTGAGGCTCCTTTATTTACACCTATTGGGAGAATAGCCCAGCCTTATGAGGTTGCAAATGTAGTATACTTTTTATCAACATCTGAATCAAGTTTTATAAATGGTGAAAATATTACTATTGATGGTGGTTATGGGAATGTCAGTATTTTATTAAAAGATGAGATAGAAAGAGCAAGAAAAATTGTTGGGTACGATTGGCTAAATGATAAAATGTCAGGTTTAAAACAAGGTGATAAAGTATATTGTTTAGATGCCACACCGGATTATGGATGGATAAATAATCCTTTAGAAGAAGTATATGTTAATGAACATATTAATGCTATTAAAAGAGGTGTTGAAGTATATAGAATGATTATGACACCAGAGTTAAAAAAGAATAGTATTTTAACAAATGAGTTAATTATAAAAACAGTAAAAAATTCAAACGGTGGAAAATATATTGGAATAATAAAAGAAGAAGATGTAAAAAAGTACAATAAAAGCGATTATGCTAAAATAGGAAATGGTTTTGAAATTTTTATTTTAAGTGATGGGACTAAACAATTATTTGTAGACTCATTTAGTGACGAACAAGCCATTGGGTATGTGATAGAAAATGAGATTATGATTGATTCATTACTTGAAGTCTTTGAAAATATATATAATAATGTTAAAAATAAGAAAATAGGGACTTATGATATTTAATTATTTTATGATAATGAAGTGAAAAATGAATAGGTCATCTTTCAAAAGTATTATAAACTAGTGTTGAGGTGATATATAATGGAACTAAAAATTTTAAAACAAAATTTTTCTATATGCAAAGTTAAAAAAATAACTAATATAAATATTGATAGTGAGTACGTATTTATAGGAAAGACAGATGAAGAAATATCAATAGTTTGTGACGATAAACATATTCCTGGATTGGTTACAATAAATTAGACAACTTTGATAAGGACATGTTAAAATAGAAAT
>CAMSCJ010000023.1 GCA_947056845.1 uncultured Mycoplasmatota bacterium | reverse complement strand
AATGCTATAATAAATATATCAAAGTGATTTAGAAATAGTAATTTGAAAGTGAGATTAAAAATATGAAAGATGGAAAAATGCCAAATCCAAATACAATCCATCCAATAGTTGGATATGATAAAGAAATATATGTAAAACCTACTATAAAAAGCAAAAATATTATAGTTGGAGATTTTACTTATATTGCAGATTCAGAATTTGAAAGTCATGTTACACACCATTACGAATTTAATAATGATAAATTGATAATAGGAAAGTTTTGTCAAATAGCTTCTGGAGTTGAGTTTGTAATGAATGGAGCTAATCATCAAATGAATGCAGTTTCAACATTTCCATTTTATACATTGGAGGGCTGGGAGCAAGTTCCACCTACACAAGATAATTTACCAATTAAAGGGGATACTATAATTGGAAATGATGTATGGATAGGACAAAATGCAACAATAATGCCAGGAGTTCATATTGGAGATGGAGCGATAATTGGAGCAAATAGTGTTGTAGGAAAAGACATTGAGCCATATACAATAGCAGTTGGAAATCCTGCAACACCAATAAGAAAAAGATTTGATAATGAACTAATTGAAATTATGGAAAAACTAAAATGGTGGGATAAAAGTATAGAAGAAATAAATACACTAATTCCATTACTTACAAATGGTGATTTAGAGTATGTAAAAGAAGGACTAAGAAAGTTATTATAATTGCAAATTACAATTAATGTGACAGATTAATCAAAAATATTTTGGAATTTATTGCTTGTGTCATTTGCACAACGAAAGAGGCAAAAGTTTACCTGAGATTGAAACACTTTATTTACTAAGCAAAGAACTAAACACAAGTGTTAATGAAATTTTAGAGGTAGGAATTGAAAAGGAAGAAGAAATAAAAGAATATTATGAACAAACAAGAAGTCATAGTAAAAAAGCTATTATTGATATTGTTATATTTGGAATTATAATTTTGGCAACTATTTTTACTTTTATATCGATTGCGATAATATCATTAGGAATCTATAATGCTAGTTTAGTTGATCTAGGGGTAGAGAAAGAAGTAATAAAAGAAGCTTATAAAATTACGAATAATGATACGTTAAGTTTAATTATACCAATTGCTATCGGTTATCTTTTGATTTTTATGGGATATATATGTTATAAGTTAAAAAATAAAAAATTATTTTATTTCACTTGTATATTTACTGTTTTAGCAGCAATTCTAATATTTAAACTTTTTATTTTATAAAAAAGTTAATTTAATGTAAAAAAATTGAGTTTGGGTAAAATAAGTCTTGACAAAAAAAGATGAAATTGTGGAAAACTTTTTCATCTTTTTGCTATAATGGTGATAGAAATATATAATTGTTGAGCGTTCTTATATATTGGAAATGTTACAATAATGTGATAATATCGGCATTTTTTTATGCAACAATGTGATAAATACTGGTATAAAATATTAAAAAGTGTGATATAATGTTATTGGAGATGATACTATGAGGAGATTTATAACTGAAAAATTAATTAGTTGGAAGCATAGTAAAGATAGAAAACCTTTAATTTTAAAAGGAGCAAGACAAGTAGGGAAAACCTATATATTAAAAGAATTTGGTGAAAATAATTATGATAATGTTGCTTATTTTAATTTTGATCATGATGATGGGCTATCTAGTTTATTTTTAAGTACCAAAGATCCAAAAAGAATTATTGAACAGTTATCATTAGCAAATGGTAAAAAAATAAATCCTGAAAAAACATTAATTATTTTTGATGAAATACAAGAATGCCCTAATGCATTAAATTCTTTAAAATACTTTTGTGAAGAAGCTAATGAGTATCATATTGCATGTGCTGGTTCATTATTGGGAATAAGATTATCTAAAACATCTTTTCCTGTAGGTAAAGTAGATTTTTTAAATTTATATCCAATGACATTTAGTGAATTTTTAATTGCTGATAATTTAGAAAATTTAGTTACTGTTATGAAACAAACTAAGGCAATAAGTGAGATACCAAAATTATTTGAAAGTGAATTAATTGAAAAATTAAAAATTTATTATATTGTCGGTGGCATGCCTGAGGCTGTATATAGTTGGGTAAATGATAAAGATATTGAAAAAGTTAATAAGATTCAAAAAAATATTTTAGATTCATATGAAAGTGATTTTTCGAAACACACGGATGCAAGTGAAGCTAATAAAATATCATTAATATGGAATGGAATACCATCACAATTAGCTAGAGAAAATAAAAAATTTGTTTATCAAGCAGTAAAAGAAGGCGCTAGGGCAAGAGAATATGAGGGAGCATTAAATTGGTTAAATGATGCAAATTTAATTTCAAAGTGTTTCTTAGTTAATAAATGTGCATTTCCTTTAAAAGCATATAATGATTTATCTGCCTATAAGATTTACATGAATGATGTAGGTCTTCTTAGAAGAATGTCTAATTTGGATAGTAAAATTATATTGGAAGGAAATAAACTTCTAGAAGAATTTAAAGGATCTTTTACAGAAAATTATGTTGCCAGCGTTTTAAATTATTTATTAGATGAATCACCAAATTATTATACATTTGATAGAAATGAAATTGATTTTATAATACAGAAAAGTAATGAAATTATTCCAATAGAAGTTAAATCAGATAAAAGCACTAATCATAATAGTTTAACAAAATATAATTTAAAAAACAATAATAAGATATCATTTAGATTTTCATTAAATAATTTAAGTAGAGATGGTAAAATAGTAAATATTCCCATTTATTTTATAGAGTATATGGATAATATAGATTTAGATAAAAATGAAAGTAAGGAGTAGTTATGAAAAAAATATTGAAGAATTAACATTGCTTTTAATGTATTTAACCGCTTGGGATGATAATGGGTATATTGAAGATGAAATTGGTAATATAAAAGAAACTAAAATAAAAAATTGTTGGAAGGGTTATGATTTTGATGTTTTAAATAAACTCACAGAAAAAGGCTTATTATATCCAGCTAAGTATAAAAATAAATCTGTTACTATAACAAAAGATGGTGAAATAATAGCAAAGAAATTAGTAGAAAAATATTTGAGGTAGTAAAAAATGAAGACAAGTACATTTGAAAATAGAAACTATTTAGATAAATATTTAGAAATATTTGAAGTTTTAGATGATAAAATTGAAGTAGATTTATATTCATGTACAGATATTAATAAATATGAGATATATGTTAATTATGGAATGAAGAAAATAAAAAAATCATGATATTCATTTACTAAATAGTTTTTATTTAGAATTAATAAAAATTAAATACTAATTTTTGTCATAAAAAATAGAATTTATAATATAGTTAACTTAATGTAAAAAAATCATTTACACAAGAACATCTGTTTGTTATAATGGTGATAGAGATATGTATAACTGTTAAGCGTTTCTCCAGATTGGGGGTGATGTCTATGTGGAAAGGGAATTATGGAATATTTAGTAATTTTAGTTATTCTAATTTTGCTTTTAGACCGAAACTCCAAAAACAAGGACTAAAAGAAAAACGCTTGGCAACTTTGTCGAAGCGTTTCCTTTATCAAAAAGATTAGAGATAACGCTTAACACACCAAAGTTATGCGTATCTCTTTTTTATTATATGGAATTTCTTCCATCTACATACATTGTAGCATATCATTTAAATTTTGTAAATGTTTTTATGAACCTATATTAATATAATAATAAAAATTCTATGCTAATTTGTATTTAATAAATATGTTAATTTTGATATAATATGGGTGGTGATTACATGAAACGAGAAAACATTCGAAATTTTTCCATTATTGCGCATATTGATCACGGTAAAAGTACCTTAGCCGATAGAATATTAGAGGTAACAGGGGCAATTAGCGAGAGAGAAAGGCAAGACCAATTACTAGATAATATGGAACTAGAAAGAGAACGTGGGATTACAATTAAGTTGAATGCCGTCCAATTAAAATATAATTATAAAAATGAAGATTACATTTTACATTTAATTGATACTCCAGGGCATGTTGATTTTACGTATGAGGTATCTAGAAGTTTAGCGGCTTGTGAAGGCGCTATATTAGTTGTTGATGCTGCTCAAGGAATTGAAGCTCAAACTTTAGCTAATTTATATTTAGCCTTAGAAAATAATTTAACGATAATTCCTGTTATCAATAAAATTGATTTACCTAATGCTGATCCTGAGAGAGTAAAAAAAGAACTTATGGATACATTAGGATTTGATGAATCAGAATTTATTTTAACGAGTGCGAAAAATGGAATAGGTATTAAAGAGTTAGTTGAAGCGGTTATTGAAAGAGTACCAGCCCCTAAAGAAGTAGATAATAAGCATTTGCAAGCTTTAATTTTTGATAGTTGCTTTGATGCTTATCGCGGAATCGTTACTTTAGTTAGAATTATTAATGGTAAGGTTAAAGTTGGCGATAAAATAAAAATGATGGCAACTGGTGCAGAATATGATGTTGTTGAACTTGGTGTTCATACACCTAAAGAGATTAAGAAAAAAGAATTAGTAGCTGGCGAAGTAGGTTTTATTTGTGCTAGTATAAAAAGTATTAGCGATGTAAAAGTTGGTGATACAGTAACGCTTGCTAATAATCCAGCTTTAGATGTTTTACCCGGTTATAAACCAATGAAGCCAATGGTCTTTTGTGGATTATATCCAATTGAATCTTCAAAATTTCCAGAATTACGTGAGGCTTTAGAAAAATTAAAACTAAATGATGCCTCATTAGAGTTTGAACCAGAAACGTCTAAAGCTTTAGGATTTGGTTTCCGTTGTGGTTTTTTAGGACTTTTACATATGGATATTATTGAAACGCGGATTGAAAGAGAATTTAATGTTGATTTAATTGCGACAAGTCCATCAGTTGTTTATGAAATTGAACTTACTGATAATACAAGAGTTTCTATTGATTCACCAGTAAAAATGCCCGAAAGACAGCGCATAAAAACAATTTCTGAACCATATATTAGAACTAATATTTTTGTTCCTAGTAACTATATAGGACCGATTATGGAGTTGTGTCAGGATAAACGTGGTAATTATATTTCAATGGAATACCTCGATCAAACTAGAGTTAATATTCATTATGAAATACCATTATCTGAAATTGTTTATGACTTTTTTGATAAGTTAAAATCAACCACAAAGGGGTATGCTTCATTTGATTATGAGTTAGTTGGTTATAAACCTAGCGACTTAGTAAAAATGGATATTTTATTAAATGGCGAAATTGTCGATGCTTTAAGTGTTATCGTTCATAAAGATTTTGCTTATAAAAGGGGTAGAGCAATTGTTGAGAATTTAAGAAAATTAATTCCTAGACAACAATTTGAGGTCCCAATTCAGGCATGTCTTGGAACTAAAGCAATTGCTAGAGAAACGGTAAAAGCAGTAAGAAAAGATGTTTTAGCAAAATGTTATGGTGGCGATGTATCAAGAAAGCGAAAATTATTAGAAAAGCAAAAGGAAGGGAAAAAACGTATGAAAATGGTTGGAAGTGTTGAAATACCTCAAGAAGCCTTTTTAGCTGTTTTAAGTATGGATGATGAGTAATATGCAAAATAAAGATGATATGAAAGAAAAAGAGAAAAAAATATGTAGTGTAGCAAAGGCCTTTTTAGAAAATCCTAGTTTATCGATTGCTGAAATAGCAGAGATGACTTCTATGTCAACATCAAGTGTTCAAAGATATTTAAATGATCCAATTATAATCAAAATGTTTAATGAACAAATTTTTTATCGTATTAGTAAAATGTTAGAATAAAAGAAATTTGAAGGACGAAAAAAGGGTGGAATCAATTCTTTTAAAAATAATGAACCTATTAAAGATGAACAAGGACATTTTATTGGAACTAAGAAAACAGAAAAAACAAATAGATTGGAACAAAAATGCTTGGATATTTTAGTTTTTTCAAATATGTATTTAGAAAATCCTAAATTAAATTTACAACAAATAGCCGATTTATATAATAGTACGCATTTAGAAGATGAAAGAGTTATAACAAAAGATTATGTGTATGATTGTTTAAGTGATAAAAAATCTTATAGTTTATTATCTGATAATTTATACGATATTATTCAAGAACAACTAAGTCAACGTTTTAACAATAGTAATAAGAAAAAATAAATTATAATATTAATAAATAAATTTCTTAAAGGATAGAATAATCTATTCTTTTTTGATATAATTAAAATGGTCTTTAGAGTGGGTGGTATTATGTTGGAAATTCCAAGTGAACAACTATGGAAATATTTATCTATTAAACAATTAGAACAACTTGAAAATTCTAATCTAAAAAGTGAAAATATAATTAGACGTACCAATATGATTAGATGTATTATTAATCCGCTTTATATGTATGCGATAAGGAATGGTTTTGATGATACAGAGTTGATGAAAGCACAAACTATTAATGATATGTTTTATGAATTAGGAAAATTTTATCATTTAAAACAGTTTACAAGAGATGACATAGAAGAGCTTATCAAAGGGCCTAAGCAAAAAAAATGACATCAGTTTATATTCATATTCCCTTTTGTAATACCATTTGTTCATATTGTGATTTTTGTAAGTTCATTTATCAACAAAAATGGGTAGAACCATATTTAGTTTCGTTAGAGCAGGAGATTAATACTAAATATAAAGGTGAAGAAATTAAAACTATTTATATTGGTGGTGGAACACCTAGTAGCCTATCTTTAGAGGCATTAGAAAAATTATTTTCGATTATTAATAAATTTAAATTATCAGAAAATTATGAATTTACTTTTGAATGTAATATTGAAAGTATAACAAGAGAAAAAGCAATATTTTTAATTAATCATAAAGTAAATAGATTAAGTATTGGTGTTGAAACATTTAATAAAAGGTATTTAACATTTTTAAATAGACATCATAAGTTAGATGAAGTAAAGAAAAAAATTAATATGTTGAAACAATTAGGTTTTAATAATATTAATATTGATTTAATCTATGCCTTACCTAATCAAACTTTAGCTGAATTAGAAAACGATATTGATGAATTTTTAAAATTAGGTATTAAGCATATTTCTACTTATTCATTGATGATTGAACCACATACTAAATTGTATATTGATGATGTTAAAAGTATTGATGAGGATTTGGATTACAAGATGTATAGTTTAATTTGCAAAAAGTTGCATGACAATGGTTTTATCCATTATGAGGTTAGCAATTTTGCGCATCCAGGCTATGAATCTAAGCATAATCTAGTTTATTGGGATAATTTAGAATATTATGGGTTTGGAGTAGGCGCTAGTGGATATATAGATGGTATTAGATATGATAATACAAGGAATTTATCTTATTATTTAAAAGGTGAGTGGTTAGATAATGAGCATTTATTATCTTTAAATGAAAGAATAGAAAATGAACTTATTTTAGGATTCAGAAAAACTAAAGGCATTAATATGAAATTATTTTATGATAAATATAATTTTGATATATTAGCATTAGATATTATTGAAAATTTATTGCATTCTAAAAAGTTAATTTTAGAAAATAATAATTTGTTTATTAATTCAGCTTATTTTTATATTCAAAATGAAATATTAATTGATTTGATAGGGGTAGATTATGAAAGGAAAATTAATTGTAATTGATGGTGTTGATGGCTCTGGAAAAGCGACACAAACACAAATATTATATGAAAGACTAAAAAAAGAAAATTTTAAGGTATGTACAACATCGTTCCCTAATTACGAAAGCAAAACTGGTGAAATTGTAAAAATGTACTTAAATGGAGAACTTGGTGATGTTAACACAGTTAATGCCTATCAAGGTTCTATAAGCTATGCAATGGACCGCTATGTATCATTTCTAAATGATGAATGGGGAAAGTTATATAGAAATGGTTATATAGTTATTTGTGATAGATATACAACTTCTAATTTAATTCATCAAGGCCCTAAAGTATCAGATTTAGAACTTTTAAAATATATTGAATGGTTAGAAGATTTTGAATATAGGAAACTATTAATACCAATGCCTGATGATATCTTGTTTTTAGATGTGCCTATTGATATTTCAGAAGCATTAACACGAAATCGTTTAAACAAATTTACAAAACAAGAACAAAAGATATTCATGAAAGAAATACGGAATATTTAAAGAAATGCTATGAAACTAGTAAGAAAATATGTGAATTAAGGCATTGGCAAATTATTAATTGCACTTTAAATAATGAGTTATGGCCAATTGATGAAATTCACGAAAAGATTTATAAAAGAGTTTTAGAAAAATTGTAGGTGTAATATGGATAAGATTAGTGTTTTTTCAAAAGAATATACATATATTCAAAATGAAAAATATTGTGAAGATTTAAAAAAGTTAGTAAATTTATTACCAGATTATTATTTTGAAGTACCTGCCTCATCTACGGGTAAGTATCATCCTGAGTTTTCACTTGGGGATGGTGGATTGGTAAGACACACTAAGGCAGCAGTTAGAATCGCTTATGAACTTTTAAAAAATAATGTGATTGGTAGTCAATTTTCTAGTCAGCAAAAGGATTTAATGCTTATGGCGTTAGTTTTACATGATGGCTTAAAATCAGGTTTAGAAAAACAAAAGTATACGCAAGTAGAACACCCTTTATTAGTTTCTAATTATATTAAAGATAATAAAGATAAGTTGACATTGACTTGTGAAGAGGTTCGTTTTATCTGCGAATGTATTGAGTCACATATGGGTGAATGGAATAAAGATTTTAATGGTGTTGAGGTTTTACCAATCCCCAAAAATAAATATCAAAAATTTGTTCACATGTGCGATTTTTTAGCTAGTCGAAAGTTTTTAAATATAAATTTTAATAATAATGATATTGTTGAGTAATTATAAAAGAGGGATAGCATATATGTTTAAAAATTTGGAATTAATTGCGGCCATTGGTAAAAATAATGAGCTTGGTTTTAATAACGAATTAATATGGAAAATAAAAAAAGATTTAGAGCAGTTTAAAAAAATTACTATGGGTAAAAATTTAATAATGGGTTTTAATACTTATAAATCTTTACCTAAAAAATTAGATGGACGAGATTATATTGTTTTAACGAGGAAAATAAAAGAAATAGAAAATGTTACTATTTATAATAATAAAGAAGATTTAATTAAAAACATAAATGAAAACGAAAAGTATATTGTTATTGGTGGATCACAAATTTACAAATTATTTATTGAAGATGTATATATAATGTATTTAACACAAATCGAAGACACTTTTAAAATAGCTGATACTTATTTTCCTAATTTTGATGAGAATAAGTATATCAAAGAATTGTTAATGGAAAGTAATCAGGATAATATTTATTATAAACAATATAAGTATGTAAGGAGAAAAGTATGAGAGGTAAAATAATTGTTATAGAGGGAACAGATTGTTCAGGAAAAGAAACACAAAGTAAATTATTAGTAAAAAAATTAAAAGAGGCAGGAATAAATGTTGAAAGGTACAGTTTTCCTTGCTATGAAACAGCAACTGGTAAAATTGTTGGAGGGCCTTTATTAGGGAAAAAGTATATAGCTGAAAGTTATTTTGAAGAAGGTCTACCCAATGTTGATCCTAAAATAGTTTCACTTTATACGGCAGCTGACCGAAAATATAATATAAAATTAATAATCGATAAGTTAAATGCTGGTATAAACATTGTTCTTGATAGATATGTATATTCTAATATGGCTTTTCAGGGGGCAAAATTTAAAGATGACTTACAAAGATTACAATTTTTTGAATGGATAGAAACATTAGAATTTGGTTTATTAGAATTACCAAAGTCTGATATCAATATCTTTTTACATGTGAATGTTGATAAAACAGCGGATTTGTTAAGTAAAAGAAAAGAAGATGGAGATGCAAATGAAATGTGTTTAGATTATTTAAAAAAATGTGAGCAGACTTATTTTTTATTAGCAAGCAAATATAATTTTAAAACAATTGAATGCGTTAAAAATGACAAAATAAGAGATATTGATGATATAAGTGCTGAATTATATCGTTTTATTCTTAATAATTTAAAATAGTGTTAACTAAAATTTAGTATAATTAAATATGTAAAACATAATTTATACTAGGGTGTTTTAGTATGAAGAGGGTTATTTTTATACTTGTTATATTATTTTTTTATCTTATAATAATTAATAAAAAAATAGAGACAGCTTTTATAGAAAAAATAGATTTAAATTTATTGGACGATGAGCTAGCTGTTGTTTTTTTATCATCTAATAATTATAAAACAATTTTATTACATGATGATGATATGAATAGTTTATTAGTATTAGATGTTAATGATTCTAAAATGTTAGTTAGAAATTTAAATAAATTTATGGATAGAAAGTTAGACAATTTATTTATCTTAGATAAGCATCAAAAAAATTTAGATATTGATTATAGTGTTAAAGATGTTTTAAATGATAGCATTAATATGGGTAAATATCAGATTAGTAAAATTGATAACATAATTGAAATTAGTAATAATAAGTATAATTTGTGTGTATATAATACAGGATTAAATAACGATATTACTAAATGTGATTTCATCTATTTTATAAATATGGATATTCAATTAAATATGAATGAAAGTTTACGGGCTGTTTTTTATGAAAAAAATATAGCAAATAAATTTAAAGAGAATACTTATATAAAATGGATTGATAATTATGAATTAAGTAATGATACTTATAATATTTTAAAATTATCGAATGATAGTTACGATGTTATAACACTTCCTAATAAAAATTAATATACAAAAATTTCAAAATCGGTTATAATTGTATTAGGTGGTATTTATGATGGAAAAAATAATTAATTTATTAGAAAATGGTACAATTAGTTGCCCAAGATTGTTATTATTAAATTATAAAAGTTTAAAAATGACAAGTGAGGAATTGATTTTAATAATATATTTACTAAATGAAACTGATATTTTTAATCCCAAAAAGATAGCTGATGAGATGCATTTAACAATGCCTGATGTTCTAGAACTAGTTAATGGTTTAGAAGAGAAAGGTATATTAACAATAAGTGTTAGAAAAAATAATAATTTAAGAGAGGATTTTATTGATTTTAAAAATTTATATAATAAATTATCTTTTTTTATTATAAATGAAAATGTTGTAAGTGATGAAAAGAAAGAAGAAAATTTGTTTGATTGTTTTGAACATGAATTCGCTAGGACTTTATCACCTGTTGAGTATGAACTTATTAATGGTTGGAAGGATATAGGTTATAGTGAGGAATTAATTATTTTAGCACTTAAAGAGGCTGTTTTTAATGGTGTAACTAATTTGCGTTATATTGATAAAATTTTATATGATTGGAAACGCAAAGGGCTTAATACTAAAGATGCTATTGAAAAAAATAAACGTAATTTTCAAAATAAAAAAAGTGAGAAAAAAGAACTTATTGACTATGATTGGTTGAATGATAATGATGAATAGTATTTTAGATTATTTAGATGAATTATTTCCTAATCCGAAATGTGAATTAATTTATAATAAAGATTACGAATTATTGATTGCAGTAATGCTAAGTGCTCAAACAACCGATAAAAGAGTTAATATGGTTACTAAAGTTTTATTTAATAAATATCCTGATTTGAATAGTTTAAGTAAAGCTGATATTAATGACATTATAGAAATTATAAAACCGATTGGGACATTTAATCGAAAGGCTTTATGCGTTAAGGAAATCTCTAAAAGATTAGTTTTGGATCAGAACGGCAAGGTACCTAATGATAGAAAATATTTAGAAAGTTTAAGTGGTGTTGGGAGAAAAACGGTAAATGTGGTCTTAAGTAATCTTTATAACGAGAATTTTTTAGCAGTTGATACACATGTAGCTAGAGTTAGTAAGAGATTAAATTTAGTAAAAGAAAATGCCGATGTCTTGGAGATTGAAAAGGAGTTATCTAAAATATTTCCTAGTAATAAGTTAGGAAGGCTTCACCATCAATTAGTACTATTTGGTCGTTATCATTGTAAAGCTGTAAAACCAGAATGCTTAAATTGCAAATTAAAAGAATTTTGTAAATATAAAAATGGACTTAAATGATGATATTTAAGTTTTTTGTTTGTAAAAAAAGATAGTTCATTTTTGAACTATCTTAAGGGATAACTTTGATTGTCTTTATTAAATTATAATTTTCATTATTATAGGTGATTACATAGTTTATTTCGTATGTTTCTTCTTTAGTAGTTATAATATTATTAATTGAATCAATTTTTGTATTATCCGACTTTTTTGTTATAGTGTTAATCTTGATTGTAGCTTTACTTGTTACATCTTTGCCGTTTTCTGTTACTTTAATAGGAGTAGTTGGCTCTGTATATTTTGTTCCAATTTTAATAGATATAGTACTTTCTGTTGTTAAATTTACTTTTATATCTTTAGTGTTAGCATCAACATTTAATTTCACTTCTGTACCATCACTCATATTATCTTTAAAGATGGTATAACAAGTTTTTACAACATAAGTAACATCTTTAGCGGCTGTTGTTTTTAATTCGTGTACATAGGTATTGTCTTTAGTAAAGTCGATTAGTTTTAATGTGCCATCACTATTTTTTAAATAGATATTATAGCCAATCGTTCCAATATAAGTATTATTATAGTTTAGTCTATCTTGTAATTTTACAGTTTGGAAATTAGGATTGGTATATATTTTGTTAAAATAATTTTTTAAATATTCTTCATCAATCGCATTAGGTGTTTTTACTTTATTCCAAGTTAGGGTTATTTTTTGACCATTTTGTGTGGCTTTTAAATTTGTTACATTATTTAATTTAGAATATCGATTTGATGTTTCTGTTGGCTCAGTACCAGCTTTAAATAATTCTGTAATTTTTTGACTATCTGGTGTAAATTCACTAGGCAACATAGCTGGTGATGTTTCTTTTTCGATTGTTACTGATATGACATTGGAAGGTTTTTCGAAGTTTGCTCCACTAAATACACCTTCAGCAACTGCTTGGAATAACCTTGCATGGTTATTGTTTCCAGAATAGTTATAATATCCTTCAGCAGCTGTTTCTTTAGTAACCTTTTCATAACCATACCATACAGCGATAGAATAGTTAGAATCAAAGCCAGCAATCCATAAATCATTAATAGCGCTATAAGGTAACCCTTTAGCTTCTAGTTGTTTTTCATCATAGTTGGTTGTACCAGATTTTGCGGCGTAACGAATGCCATAAACAGAGTAGTATTGACCTAATGCCCAAGATGCTGTATCTTGTAGCATGCTTGTAACCATATAGGCAGTGTCACTACCCATGGCTTTTCTTGAGTTAACTTTGTTTTCATATACAACTTCCCCAGTATCACGTCTTACAACTTTTGTTATACTATAAGGTTGATTGTAATATCCAGAGTTTGCAAAAGCAGCATAAGCTCCTGCAAGTGATACAGGGCTTTCACCATTGTATGCTCCAATTGAGTGTGCTTCATGGACATATCCACCTTCAAGTTCAGGGTGTAGTCCTAAATTGGTTGCCATTTCATAAATTTTTGAGTTGCTAATTGATTGGAAAACTTTCAAAGCAGGAATATTTCTAGAAACTCTTAATGCTTCACGGTATGTCATAAATCCTAAGAAATTGTTATCCCAGTTATTTATTTCACCACCACCTGTGTATGTATATGTTTCATCAGTTACAGGGCCATAAGTTGAGGCGTTATTATATTCAATAGCTGGACCGTAATCATAAAGAGGTTTAGCTGTTGATCCTATTTGACGTAGTGAGTTTTTATCGAAAGTTGCAAAATTGAAGGTTCTAGCACTATCAACATTTCTTCCACTACCAATTGCAACAATAGCACCTGTTTTAACATCAATAACAGCAACACCAGCTTGAATTCGGTCATTTTCCCACCAGAAATTTTGTCCACTCATTATATTATTGATATGAGTTTGTTTTTCTTTATCCATTGTAGTATAGATTTCTAATGGCGTAGTATTTGGATCTAAGTCTGTTTTTTCACTAAGTTCATTTAAAACCATATCTTCAAAACTTTGGAACTCTGACACTTGACCACTACGAGATCCAACAACAATTTTATCAACGGTTAATTTTTCAGCAATTTCACGTTCTTCACTAGTAATATAACCATGTCTTTCCATAAGTTGTAAAACAGTTAGACGTCTTTGTTCAGCACGTTCGGCATATTCATCTCCTCTTAGAGGATCATAAGAACCAGGGGATTGATATAATCCAGCAATTAAAGCAGCTTCTGATAAATTAAGTTCTTTAGCTGATTTATTAAAGTATGTTAAGCTTGCTTGTTCAACACCATTAGAATTACTACCTAAGAAGCTATAATTAACATAAAATTCTAATAATTCTTGTTTTGTATAATTTTTTTCTAGTTTAAAAATAGCCATATATATATCAGTAAATTTTCTTTTTATACCAGTAAATCCAGTACTTTTCTCTTTAGTGTTTTCATTTTTTACAGTATAGGCATTTTTTACTATTTGCATAGTTAGAGTAGAGGCTCCACCAGCATCTTTTCCGGCTGCTTGACCTAAACTAGCTTTTATAAATCTTAGTAAATCAAATCCATTATGTTGA
Source organism: uncultured Mycoplasmatota bacterium (assembly GCA_947056845.1). Classification (GTDB taxonomy): domain Bacteria; phylum Bacillota_I; class Bacilli_A; order RF39; family UBA660; genus CAJLIR01. The sequence continues at coordinate 10,776 of CAMSCJ010000023.1, read as the reverse complement.
AAAAAGCGAGAGTCTTCTGTTGCTACAATAGCATCAATTAATATTTCAGGTAATTCATCGTAAGTAATTATTTCACGATTTTCACTTCCAAGTCTTCCTATTTCTGTTCCATCACTACTATAAACAATTGATGATTCTTTCATCATTAAATTTTCAACATCAAATTCTGGAGCTTCATCAATAATCATTTTAAAGAATAAGCAAACAGCAATTAAAGCGGCTATTCCTAAAATGAAACAAGCAATAAGTATAATTTTAATGATTTTTTTGGCATTTCTTTTTTTCTTAGTCTTCGTTGTTTTAGTATTGTTGTTTTTATTTTTTGAATTTTTAGTACTATTTTGTTTTTTAGTAGGGGTTTTAATAGTTTTTTTATTAGTTCCCATTTTTTCATTACTCCTATTTTTATTTGATTTATTTGAACTTATCTTAGAAGTGTTATTTCTTATATTCAAATATTCAGTTAGAATTAAAATTCCATCAATTAAAATTAAGAATAAGAATGTCTTAATAAATCCAATAGCAAAACTCCCTATGATTAAAATAATAATACTTATGATAGAAATTGCTATATAAATAGGATTTTTAATAAATAATTGTTTTATTTTATTAAAATTTTCTACGATTTTATCTTTCATAATTTTCTCCTCCTAAATAGAATTTGTCTATTATACTTAAATAATCAAGTCGTGGATTATACTTCTCTTTTAATATATGCCCATTTTCATTAAAAAATTTAATGGGTATAGTTTTTTTCTTATTAATTATAATGTAATCCAAAAATTTTTTAGCACTAATTAAGTATGTTTCATTAAATGATGTAAAGCGGATAATTAAAAAGGCAATACCTCCAGCTTCAATAATCATTTTTAAATGTTCTAATTGATGCTTGTGGATGTTAATTAGTGGGAATCCTTGTTTATTCTTTGTTTCTTTGGCTTCAAAGTCAATGTATTTTCCTTTGTAAATCCCATTATAATCAGTAGTTGATGGTGTTTTAAAATATGCTTCTTTTATTACAGCATCTTTTCGTGATTTATAATCAACAGAAACGATTGTAATAGGGGTAGGTTTTTTATGAATGACAGCTATTTTGTTTTGTAAATAATAGTTATTTGTGTCATTTAAATCTTGTTCTAGACCCATGCCACGATTGCCATAATTTATTTTGTAGTTATCCTTTTTAATATTATTAGGATAATTCATATTAACCACCTTAGAAAATTATACTATAAAAAAAGATAATTTTCCATATAAAATTCATTAAAAATTGTAAAGTGAAAAAATTGTCATAATTTAATACTTTTTAAATTTTTGTTCTAGTTTTGTCGAAAGCCAAGAATTTTATAAGTTTCTATGCTATTCTTGATAATAGAAAGGATGATTACATGAAGCAATGTCATATTGAAAATGTTTTTAATGAGATGATTGATAATATTTGTTATATAAGGAGGACTACTTGCTTTAGTAATAAAAGTAAGTAGTTTTTAATTTACATAAAATAAAATTTTGATTGTTGACATAACATTGTAAATAGAATTGACAAAAGCTAAAATATTTGAGAAAATATATATTGGATAGAGAGGTGTATTGTTATGTATCAAGAAGGAGTTCTACTTACAGTTAAAGATATATTGGATAAAGAATTTAAAATTGATACTAGAGGCTATAGACCACAAGAAGTTGATAAATTTTTAGATCTTATTATTAAAGATTATGAAGAATTTTCTAATATGATTAATAGCTTGGAAAATGAAAAAAAGGAACTTATTGATGATAATATTAAATTAAAGCAGGAAGTCCGCAATTTACGAACAAAGTTAGAGGTTGTGAAGGAAAATGCTAATGAGGAAATAACTAATGCGGATATTTTAAGAAGATTATCTAATATAGAAAAAGTTATATACGGTAGAGAAGATAATGATTAATAATAATATTTTGACAAACGCTGCATTTTTATAATGTAGAGGAAAGTCCATGCTCACACTTACCTGTGATGGAAGTAGTGTTCGTGCTTAGGGAAAAAATAACCTAAGGTAACATTTTTTGTTAACGGCGTCGAGGTAACCTAAGGTTTTAACTATGGTTATATTAGACATAAAGTGCCAAAGTGACGAATTTCTTTAGAAATGAAGAAAGTGGAACGTGGTAAACCCCGCGAGTGAGAAACCCAAATTTTGGTAGGGGAACCCAAAGGAAAGAATAAGAATTTTTGATGGGATTGTTTTTAAACAATAGATAAATGTTTGTCGCCTTATAGGAACAGAACATGGCTTATAAAATATTATTTTTTTTATTTATGAAAGAGCTGGTGTTAAATGAAAGAAATAGGCATTAAGTTAAAGGAAACCAGGGAAAGTATGGGAATATCCATGGAAGAAGCAGCGGAAGATTTAAAGGTCAAAAAAATTCAAATAGAAAATATTGAAGATGGGAACATGGATGCATTTAAAGATATATTTTACTTAAAATATTTTATTCGTGATTATTCAAAGTATCTTGGTCTTAATTATGAGGATATGGTTGATGAATTTAATGAGTATCTATTTGATTATACTTCTAAAATATCAATAGAGGATATAAAGCAAGCTAAAAATAAAGAAAAACCTGAAAAAAAAGAAGAAAAAAGGATTATGTCTCCCTATACAATGGAAAATAAAAAGAAAATATTGTTTCCGCATATTTTATTATTTGGTGGTATTGTTTTAGCTTTATTAATTTTAATACTAGTGGTTATATTTGTTTTTTTATGATGTGGAGGATTGTTGAATGAATTTACCTAATAAACTTACAGTCGTTAGGATTGTTATGTCATTTATTATAATTGTAATTTTGATTTTTCCATTTGATGTAGCTGGAATTGTTTTGCCTAAACTATTTATTAATGAGGCTATTGTTGTTGATATTAAATATTTTATTGCAGGAGTTTTATTTATATTAGCATCTATTACAGATTTTTTAGATGGACATATTGCAAGAAAGTATAATTTGGTGACTGACTTTGGGAAAGTAATGGACGCAATTGCTGATAAGGTTTTAGTTAATTCTGTCTTAATAATATTATCAGCTAGTGGTTTTATTCACCCTATTATAGCAGTAATTGTTGTTATTCGTGATAGCGTTGTTAATTCAATTAAAATGGTCGCTGGTAATAATGGAAGAGTTATAGCAGCAATTAAGAGTGGAAAAATTAAAACAGTTTGCTTAATGTGTGGGATTGCGCTTACTTTGTTTTATAATTTGCCATTTGAATTATGGAATATTAAAGTTTCTGATGTTTTACTTATAGTTGCAGCCATTTTATCTTTAATTTCTGGCGTTCAATATTATTATATGAATAAAGATTTATTATTTAAAAATGATAAATCCGTTGAACAAAATTAGTTAAAAATGACTTATTTAGATAAGCCATTTTTTATTATTTGTTATGTTATATTAACAAAAAAAGAAAAACTCAAACGAACAAAATTTCGCAAAAAGTATTGACAAGGTTAAAATGTTATTGTAAAATGAGTTTGTAAGGTTAGGAGGAAAAGAATTATGGCAACAAAAACAACTAATGATAAGACATTAGACCAAGTATTATTAGATATAGAAAAACAGTTTGGAAAAGGAGCTGTTATGAAACTAGGAGATAATGAACATCGCGAAATTGCGACTATTCCAAGTGGTTCGTTATCACTAGATATAGCTTTAGGCATAGGTGGTTATCCCAAGGGTAGAATCGTTGAAATATATGGACCAGAATCAAGTGGAAAGACAACATTTGCTTTACATGCGATTGCTGAGGCTCAGAAAAAGGGTGGTCGAGCAGCATTTATTGATGCTGAGCATTCTTTAGATCCACAATATGCCTCGAAATTAGGGGTAAATATTAATGATTTATTGTTATCTCAACCCGATAATGGTGAACAAGCTTTAGAGATTTGTGAAGCATTGGTTCGTAGTGGGGCGATTAGTGTAATTGTAATTGACTCTGTTGCAGCATTAGTTCCCCAAGCAGAAATTGAAGGGGAGATGGGTGATTCACATGTTGGATTGCAGGCTCGCTTGATGAGTCAAGCATTACGTAAGCTTTCTGGAATTATTAGTAAAACAAATACAATTGCAATTTTTATTAATCAATTACGTGAAAAAGTTGGCGTTATGTTTGGTAACCCAGAAACGACACCAGGCGGACGTGCTTTAAAATTCTATGCGTCTGTTCGTTTAGAGATTAGACGATCTGAACAAATTAAATTAGGTACAGATATCATCGGAAATAAAACAAGCATTAAGGTTGTAAAAAATAAAATGGCACCTCCTTTTAAGAGTTGCGTGGTAGATATTATGTATGGTGAAGGTGTATCTATTGAGGGTGAAATTGTTGATTTAGCCAGTGAAGTGGGTATAATTGAAAAAACAGGTGCATGGTATGCTTATAATGGTGAAAAGTTAGGACAAGGCAAAGAAAATGTTAAAGAATTACTTAAATCCAATATTAAATTAAAAGAAGAACTTGAGAAAAAGGTTCGTTCTCATTATGAAATTGCTCCTAATAAAGATGATAAAATAAGTAAAACCACTAAAGATGAAAAAATGGAAGTGTAGAACTTCTGTTTTTATTTGACAAAGGTGGTATAGACATATATAATAAATGGCAATAAAAAATATTAGGGAGGGAAATTATGAAGGAGACGATCAATAGAACACATATTACAGTTCTTGCTTTATTATATAATTATATAAGTAACAAAAATGATTTTTTAGGTAAATGCCAAATTGATAATTTTGAATATTTGATAAATCTTGAATTATATAAAGAAAGACAAAATACTTTAATTTCATGTTATGAGGAACCACAAGATATTTATTATAGTGATAATGGTAGTAAAACTATTTCGTTAAAGGATAAAAATTATTTTTTAGGAGAAGCGTCTAGATATATAGAATCTATTCCAAAGCACATAATTCTAACATCTTTAAAAGATGATATATTATGTACCCTAGATGTTGATAAAGATAAAATACAAATTGTAACAAATTATAAACATGTCAATAGTTTTATAGATGTTTTTTCTTTAAGTGCAAAGGATGCTTTAAAAAAGGCTAAAGAATGTCTGGAAAGTTATGGATATAAAAATATAGAAATTCATGCAGCTTATTCAGAACAAAAATATGGTGATAAGACTTATCATGTTATTGTTTCTTATGATGTAGAAACTATTTCTTTTGCTATGAATTCAAATGATAAAAAAACTTTTAAAAAATGTCCTATAAAATAAGCATGGGTTAATTGTTGTAAAATTACGACTTGACTTATTGTCACATAACATTTACAATTGAATTAGGACATTTTATATGTTTTGTAGAATAAATGGAGGTATATATGAATGATATTGCTTTCTCCATTTTACTAGTACTAATTGGAATAATTGTCGGTGTTATAATAATTATTATTTTTAATTATATAAAAGGTAATCTTGCTTCTAAAAAAGCTGAAATATTATTAGATAAAACGAAAAAAGAGGCTGAAAAAATAAAAAAGGAACAAATTTTAGAGGCAAAAGAAGAATCATATAAGATAAAAAAAGAAACTGAACAACTTGTAAAAGAAAAAAAAGACGAAGTAAAAGAAATGGAAGAACGTTTATTGGCTCGTGAAAGTAGTATGGATCGACGCGATCAAACTTTACAAAATCGTGAGCAAATGTTAGAAGCTAAGGAAAATAATTTAATTAACAGACAAAAAGATATCCAAGCGGAACAAGAAAAAGTGGAGCAAATAAAAAAGGAACAAATAGAGTTATTAGAAAATATCGCTGGTTTTTCAAAATCTCAAGCTAAAGACATGGTTATGAAAAAAGTCGAAGATATGATGGGGTTAGAAATAGCTGCTTATATTAAAGATTGTGAAGCAACTGCTAAATTAGAAGCTGACAAAATTTCTAAGAATATGCTAGTTTCTTCAATGCAAAGATATGCTGGAGATGTTGCTAATGATCAAACAGTAACAGTCGTTAATTTACCAAATGATGAAATGAAGGGTAGAATTATTGGTAGAGAGGGAAGAAATATTCGTACAATTGAGGCTGTAACTGGGGTTGATTTAATCATTGATGATACACCGGAGGCTATTGTTTTATCAAGCTTTGACCCATATCGAAGGGAGATAGCTCGTGTTACAATTGAGACATTAATAAAAGATGGTAGAATCCATCCTACGAGAATAGAAGAATTATATGATAAAACATCTAAAGAAATGCGTGAGAAGATTTTAGAATATGGTCAATCGGCTCTTTTTGAACTAGGAATTACCAAAATGGAACCAGAATTAGTTGAATTAATTGGAAAACTTCATTTTCGAACTAGTTACGGTCAAAATGTTTTGAAGCATTCGATTGAAGTGGCGGAATTAGCTGGTATTTTAGCAGCGGAGGTTGGCGAGAATCCTAATTTAGCTAAACGCGCTGGTTTATTACATGATATAGGAAAGGCTATTGACCATGAAATGGAAGGTAGTCATGTAACAATTGGATCTGAAATTGCTAAAAAATATAAAGAAAATGATATTGTTATCAATGCGATTGAATCACATCATGGTGATAAGGAAGCGAACAATATTATTTCTGAACTAGTAGCAATCGCTGACACGTTATCAGCTTCACGACCTGGTGCTCGTAATGATTCTTTAGAAAATTATATTAAGAGGTTAGAGGAATTAGAGAATATTGCGACAAATATTGAAGGTGTCGAAAAGACTTTTGCTGTCCAAGCTGGACGAGAACTTCGTGTTATTGTTAAACCAGAAAGTATTGATGATTTACGCAGTTATAAAATAGCACGTGATATTAAAAATAAGATTGAAGCAGAATTACAGTATCCTGGAACTATAAAGGTTACAGTTATTAGAGAAATTCGGGCTGTTGAAGAAGCAAAGTAATTGTAAAATTACTTTTTCTTTTTTAAATAGTAAAATTTTGTTATTTAATAATTGATAATATTTTTTTGGTATGCTAAAATATTAATAATGAATAGGTAGGAGGACAACATATGGAGAAGTATATTCCAGATATGTATCAGCAAAGTATATATACAATTGACTATCAAATGTTATTAGATAAAGGAATAAAATGTCTTTTATTTGATTTAGATAATACATTGGTTCCTGTAACTGATAGAAAACCTACTAAAAAATTGAAAGAATTGTTTGATGACTTAAAGAGTAAGGGATTTAAAATTATTATTTTTTCAAATAGCCATCGAAGAAGATTAAAACCATTTAAAGAAGAATTAAATGTTGATTGCTGTGCATCAGCAAGAAAACCATTTAAAGAAAAATTTTTATTGGTGTTAAAGGAATATCGTTATAATGTTAATGAGGTGGCTATTATAGGGGACCAAATCTTAACGGATATTGTTGGCGGTAATAGAGTAGGTATTTTAACGGTTTTGATAAATCCAATTAGTAATAAAGATTTTTTTGTTACTAAATTTAATCGTTTTCGTGAAAAACGAATTATGAAAAAATTGCGTGACAAAAATTTATTTTCTAAAGGTAGATATTATGAATTGTAAGTGTATTGGTTGTGGAATTGTGCTTCAAGATGTTGATATATGTTTACCTGGTTTTACAAAAAATATTGCTAGTAAGTATTGTGAACGATGTTTTAGAATAAAGAATTATAATGAGTATCAAAAAATAGATAAAAATATTGGAGATTTTTATAGTATAATAGAAGAAATAAATAGTACAGATGATTTGGTATTACTTGTTGTTGATTTAATGAGTATCGGAGAAGAGCTGAGAAGATTAGTTTCTAAATTAAAAAATAAACCTTTAATGGTTATTTCAAAACGTGATATTTTTTCATATAAAGTAAAAGACCAAAAGTTGATTAATATGCTTTCAGTATCATGTGTTGATAAAATTGTAGTTAGTGCGAATAAAAATTATAATATCGATTTATTATTAGAAAAAATTAATCTTTATAAAAATAGTAAAAATGTTTATTTAGTTGGATTAACAAATTCCGGAAAATCGACATTAATTAATAAAATAATTTATAATTATACGGATTTAAATTCAACCATTACAACAAGTATGCTTCCATCAACGACTTTAGATACGATTGAAATAAAAATTAATGATAATTTAAATTTGATTGATACACCAGGTATTATTGATATTGGAAATATTAGTAATTATGTAGATAATGATACTTTAAAAAAATTATTTATTAAAAGAGAAATTAAGCCAATAACTTATCAGATAAAATGTAAGCAATATTTTTTGATAGATGATTTTATTAAAATTGAATGTTTAGAACCATGTGATATGACTTTTTACATATCTAATCAATTAAAAATTACTAGATTTTTTAAGGATATAAAAGTTGATTTTAATAAACAACAATTAGTGACAACCTCTAATTGTGATGTTGTTATTAATGGTTTAGGGTTTATTGCTATTAATAGGAAAGTAAAAGTTAATATTTTTACTTATGATGGTGTTGAGGTTTATATAAGAAATAAATAGAAATTTAGGATTTATTTATCTGTTTAATATTTTTAAGTATAACTTGAAAATATTTTTTGTTTCTGTTTACTTTTAATAATTTTCTTGATTTTATAGTATATAGAAGGTATAATTGTAATGTAAGGTAGGGATGTTTATGCTAGGTAATATAATTGGTTTTTATAATAATGAGTTATTGATAAAATTAAGTGTAGATTTAAATAAATTTCAGAATATCGTTAATTTATATGTAATTATTCAAGATCAAGAGCAAAAATATGTTGGAGAAATAGTTAATGTCAAAGATAATATTGCTTATATTTCTTTATTGGGTGAGTTTCATGGCGAAGTTTTTATACCTGGAATTTTGAAAAATCCATCTTTTTCGGCTAATGTTAAACTAATTTCTAAAGAGAGAATGAATTTAATTATTGGCATGACAAATTATTCTGATAGAACACATTTGTATCTTGGCGAAAGTGCCCTATACGATAATTTAAAGGTTGGCGTTTCAATTAACGATTTTTTTAGCAATCATTTTGCTATTTTTGGAGCTACAGGTAGTGGGAAATCAAGTTGTTTATCAAGAATTTTACAGAATTTATTTGATAAACAGCAATCTATAGCTTATAAGTCTAGTATTTTTATTTTTGATGCGTATGGGGAATATCATAGTGTTTTTAAGGCTTTAACTAATCGTAGTCAAGAAATTAATTTTAAAACTTATACTACAAATACTTATTTTGAAGATACTGATGTTTTGCGAATTCCATTATGGTTGCTAGGCGTTGATGATTATGCTTTACTTTTGGGTGCAGAGGGAACTAATCAATTACCTATAATTGAGAAAGCATTAAAGTTACTTACAATTTTTGTTAAGGGCGATCAGGATACTATAAAATATAAAAATGATATTATAGCTCGTTCTTTATTAGAAATATTGTCGAGTGGTAAGCCTTCAACCCAAATAAGGGATCAAATCCTATCTGTTTTATCTCGATATAATACGACTGAATTAAATTTAGAAACACCTGTTTTTCAACCAGGTTATACTAGGCCATTTAGACAGTGCTTATTAATTGATGCTAGTGGTAAAATTAGAGATATGGAACTTATTATCAATTTTGTTGAGGGATTTTTAGCAGAAGACTATGAGTTGGTGTTACCGGATGGTTCTTTTTCGTATACTTTAGATGATTTAAAAGATGCATTTGATTTTGCACTTATTTCAGAAGGAAGCCTAAAAAGCGAAAAGGTTTATGATGAAGCAAATTTGCTTAGGATTCGTTTACATTCTTTAGCAAATAGTAAAGAACGCGTCTTCTTTGAGTATCCAGAGTATGTTACTAAAACACAATATATTCGCAATTTATTGACAGCTGAAAATGGAAAAAAAGCGCAGATTATTAATTTCAGTATCAATTATGTTGATGATCGTTTAGCTAAAAATATTGTAAAAATATATTCTAAATTATTATTTGATTATGCGAAAGATGTTAGTAAAAGAAATGTTTTACCATTCCATATTTTTTTGGAGGAAGCTCATCGTTATATTCAGGATGATTATGATCGTGAAATCTTGGGCTATAATATTTTTGAGAGGATTTCTAAAGAAGGACGAAAGTATGGTGTTTTGCTTGGCTTAATATCACAACGCCCTTCGGAATTGTCAGAAACAGTAGTATCACAATGCTCTAATTTCATTATCTTTAGAATGGTTCATCCACGTGATATTAATTATATTAAAGATTTAATTCCTAACATGTCTTTAGGGTGGATAACAAAAATTAAATATTTGCAACCGGGTACTAGTATATGTTTTGGCACAGCTTTTAATATCCCTGTTATGATAAAATTTGAAATGCCATATCCAACTCCAGAAAATAGTAGTTGCGATTTAAGTAATATTTGGTTTGTTGATAGAAGATAGGAAATATCTTCTTTTTTTTAATTGCAACATTAAAATTATTTATTTGTTTGGATAATTAATTTATATTAAATATGTATAAAAAAGGTAATTTGAAAAATAATGCATGTATATTGAAAACTTTTTTTTGTAATGTTATAATTTTTATGTAGAGTAAAGGAGTCTAATATGAAAAAAAAGGGATTTACATTAATAGAATTATTGGCAGTAATCGTTATATTAGCTATTATAGCTTTAATAGCGGTGCCACAAATATTGAATATCATATACAAAACTAAATTAGCGGCAGCTGAAGACTCAACTTTAGGAATAGCTGAAGCTGCTAATAACTATATAGGGAACTTCATGGTAA
>CAMSCJ010000022.1 GCA_947056845.1 uncultured Mycoplasmatota bacterium | reverse complement strand
ATCTTTTTACTTTATTTTTATAAATTTAGTCTCACATCATTTACAACTACACAAAAAAAGTTTGATCCCTTGCTATATAATTGTTTATTAAAAAATTTAGATTTTAGTTATTACCCTCACTTTGATATAATTCCCTATATTCAATTGAATTTTTTAATAAATACTCGTGGGTGCCACTATTTACTACCTTTCCATTATCAATTACATATATTATATCTGCATCAATAATGGTAGATAATCTATGCGCTATTATAACAATTGTATGGTCTTTAACTAAATCATCAATTGATTTTTTTATAAATGATTGTGATTCATTATCAAGAGCACTTGTTGCTTCATCAAAAAGAATAATTTTACTTTTTTTGGCTAATGTTCTTGCAATCGCTAATCGTTGTTTTTGTCCACCCGATAAATTAACTCCGCCTTCGCCAATTAAAGTGTCATACTTATCTGGTAAACTTTCAATATATTCATCAATATATGTTCTTTTTGAACATTTTTTTATTTCTTCTATAGAAATATTTTTATTTAATAATAAGAAATTTTCTTTTATTGTTTTATTAAATATAAATGGATTTTGTCTTATTATTGAAATATTTTCTCTTAATGATTCTTCTTCTATTTCTTTAATGTTAATATCATTTATATAAATATTACCTTGATTAGTATCAAATATTCTAGTTATTAAATTAAATATCGTTGTCTTACCTTGTCCTGATTTGCCTACTATAGCAATTTTTTTATTTGGTTCTAATTTTATGCTAAAATTATTCAAAATTAAATCTTTTTCTTTGTAACTAAATGTTACATTTTTAAATTCAATTGTTTTTTGTGAATTATCTAATTTTTTATTTCCAAATTTAACATCTTTATATAATTTATTACTTAGTATTTCATTTAACCTTTTTATTGCTACTTTTGTTTTTTGGTAATTTTTTGATAAGGCTTGAAAATTTTCAATAATCCATGTATACCTATATATATAATAGGTCATAGCTATAAAGAAAGTTAATGTTATTTTGTTATAATAAAGTAATATAGCGCAATTAACAAATATAAATACTTCAAATGTTATTCTAAATAAATTAATAATGATTGAATATTTTGTATTAATTAAATTATCTTTTTTCTTTTTTGAAAAAAGCTCATATGTTATTTTTTTTATTTCAATAAATAAATTTTTCTTAATTCCTAGTGTTTTTATTTCTCTAATACCTGAGATACTTTCAGTTACAATTGAAGTATAATTATCATTAGATTTTTTCATTTCATCATTTATTTTTTCTATCTTCGGATTAAAGTATTTTACTATAAAATATAATATAAATATAAATATGATTATTTCTATTCCAATAATATAAGAATTAATAAAAATATAGATTAATACTAATAAACTTCCAAATAATGAAACTACTAAATTAAATAATCCTGAAAATAAATCTGATATATCTTCTGCATCCTTTGTAATTCTGTTTATAAATTCACCATTTTTCTTTTCTTCAAAAGCAAGTGATGGCAAATTTAATGTTTTTTTATAGATATCATTATCTATTCTTTCAATTACCTGAAGTTGTATTTTATTTATAATATACTCTCCTATTTTTCTTAAAAAGCCACCAGAAAATACAGATATTAAAAAATAAAGCATATAATAAAATAAACACATCTTTAAATTTAACTTGGTTATTTCTTCAATAGCAGCACCATTAAAATACCCGTATGTTAAATCAAGTAAAGAGGACAATACTATAATAATTAACGCTATTGAGATTGTTATTTTATAATTTTTTAAATATTTATAAATAAATTTTAAATTATTTTTCATATTACCACTCCAAAAATTTATTATACCATTAATTGGGAAATATGCAAACGAAAAAGTAGGTACCAAAAAACGAACATTTTTGTCCGTTTCAAATTTTATATGCTAGGTATAATTAAAATAGATATAATTTATAATAAAATTACCTTTTTTGTTTTTTTAATTTAGGATATTTTTTAAATATTAAATATTTATTTTTCAATAATGTAAATAAATTGTAGAGATTTGTTAAACTACTCACTTTTTAATTCAAATAAAATATCCCTTAATTCTGTAGCTCGCTCAAATTCAAGATTTCTAGCAGCTTCGCGCATTTCACTTTCTACCTTATCTATCATTTTTTGTTTTTCCTCTTTAGATAGCTTATAATCTTTTGATTCTACCTTCTCCTCATTAATACTTATAACATCACGAATCTCTTTAATAATTGTTTTCGGAATAATGTTATGCTCTTGATTGTATTTTTCTTGTATAGTTCTTCTTCGCTCAGTTTCATCAATAGCTAACTTCATCGAATCACTAATAATATCAGCATACATAATAACATGCCCATTAGCATTTCTAGCAGCCCTACCAATAGTCTGAATTAAGCTTCGCTCACTACGTAAAAATCCTTGTTTATCTGCATCCATAATAGCAATTAAACTTACCTCTGGTATATCAATACCTTCTCTTAATAAATTTATTCCAACTAAGCAATCATATTTTCCTAATCGTAAATCACGAATTATTTTCATTCGCTCTAATGTTTTAATCTCACTATGTAGATAGGCTACTTTAATATCAATGTTTTTTAAATAAGTGGTCAATTCCTCAGCCATACGAATGGTTAAAGTTGTGATTAATGTTCTTTCATTTTTTTCAATTCTTGTATGTATCTCTTCAACGAGATTATCAATTTGTCCTTCTGTTTTTCTTATTTCAATCGTTGGATCTAATAAACCTGTTGGTCTTATAATCTGTTCACTAAATACACCATTACATTTTTCTTTCTCATAATCACCCGGCGTTGCTGAAACATAAATAATTTGATTTATTTTTTGCTCAAATTCTTCAAATTTTAATGGTCTATTATCTAGTGCACTAGGTAATCTAAAACCATAATCTACTAATACCGATTTTCTGGCGCGATCACCATTATACATACCTCTAACTTGTGGCACAGTTACATGTGATTCATCAATAATCATCAAATAGTCTTTACCAAAAAAGTCCATTAATGTAGTTGGTGTTTCACCAGGACCTTTTAAAGCTAAGTGTCTAGAGTAATTTTCAACGCCACGACAGCTACCTGTTTCGCTTAGCATTTCCATATCATAATTTGTTCTTTCCATTAATCGTTGATATTCTAACAATTTATTATTCTCTTTAAAATACTCTAGTTGTTCTTCTAACTCTAATTTAATATTTTTGACCGCTAATTTAATTTTTTCTTCACTAGTTACGAAGTGACTAGCAGGGAAAATGGAAATAGCTTTTTTATTATTTATCACAACCCCGGTTAAAATATCAAATTCAACAATTTTTTCAACTGTATCGCCAAAAAAATCAATTCTAATCCCTTTTCCATGCTGATTAATAGGAATTATCTCTAAAACATCACCTCTAACACGAAATGTACCACGCTTTAGGTCAATATTATTTCTCTCATATAGCATATCAATTAGTTTTGCTAAAACTTGGTCTCGGTCTATCTCATCATCAACTGCAAGTGTTAACATTTTCTTTTTATATTCTTCTATTTCACCAATACCATATATACAAGATACTGATGATACAACAATAACATCATCATATTTTAAAAGCGAAGAAGTTGCAGAATGTCTAAGTTCATCTATTTCATCATTAATTGATGCATCTTTTTCAATATAAGTATCAGTTTTCGCTACATACGCTTCTGGCTGATAATAGTCATAATATGACACAAAATATTCAACGTGATTATTAGGAAATAATTCTTTTAATTCGCCATAGAGTTGTCCTGCAAGAGTTTTATTATGAGCTAAAACAAGGGTAGGTTTATTAACACTCGCTATTACATTTGCAATTGTAAAAGTCTTACCAGTACCTGTTGCCCCCAATAAAACCTGATCTCTTTTTCCATCTTTAATTCCTTTTACCAATTCAGATATAGCTTTAGGCTGATCGCCGCTTGGTTTATATTTTGATTCTAAATTAAACATAATTATCATCCTTACTATAACTAATTCTAAAAATTATATTTTGAATTACATTATTCTTTTTTTTCCATCTAAAAAACATATATACGCTCATTAAATTAAATTATAGTAGTGTATATTATAGCATTTATTTATAAGGATTTAAACCACTTCTATTCATTTTTATTACATTGACATGCAAAAATTATTATAGCTTATTATGCTAACAATAAAAATTATTAATATTTATTTTGAAACTACGCTATTGCAAGGCTTATTATCAAATATTTGAATAAGATTGTTAATACACATCTTCTCTACTCTTTCTACTCCTTCATAAGCAAAATAGCCTGTATGAGGTGTTAAAATAAAATTTTCTAAAGATAAAAGTTTGGCCTCTTTTGTATTTACATCAACTGGCTCTTGATAAAAGCCATCAAAGGCACAACCCACTATTTTTTTAGTATTTAGTATTTTATATAAAGCTTCATAATCGATAATCTCTGCTCTTGCTGTATTAATTAAATAAGCACTTGGTTTCATTAAAGATAGTAATTTCTCGCCAATAAGATTTTTGGTATCTTCATTAAGTGGTAATTGTAGAGAAACAATATCCGATTCAGAAAATAATTCTTCTAAAGAAACCCTAGTCGCATTATATTTGTTTTCTTCGTCATATTTAGTATAGTATTTTTGCATTAAATCCCTTATATAAAATATCAGCTAAATAAGTTCCAATATGGCCTAGACCTATAATACCTATTGTCTTATTTTTTAAATCAAAGAATTGTCTTGCATTCCACATCCCATTTTTAGTTTCATTATTAAATTTTATTATTTTTTGATTTAGGGTCAAAATTAGTCCTAAACAGAATTCTGCTACAGAATATGAATTAACTTTTGGTGTATTACAAACTATAATATTATATTTTTCTGGCGTATTTTTGCACCCCTTATAAATCATTATATCATATCAAATAAAATATATATTATAATTTAAATTAGATATATTTGCGCAATTGGTAGTGATTAATTTACTAAATAACATAAAATTATATAATCAAATTTCATAATACATTTTAACACTTATTTATGAACAAAACAAGAAAACTTCTATATGTTTCCTTGTAATTATTTTAAATAAAATTATTTTTTCGTTTTAGATTTGCTTTGTTTTTCTGCAAATTTTTCTTCCATAATGCTATTTCTCAATTCACTAATAATTTCTACTGCAGCATCTGGAAGTTGTGATTTTTTATCACTAAAATACTTCTCAATACCACATAGTATTCCATATCTTTCCTCTAATGAACAATTATTAACCTTTTGAATAAAAGCGTGTATATTATCAATTGCAGAATTATTAACAGCTTCAATATTTAATCCTAGCATTCCATGTTTTTGAGCTATATTATAATTATTTATAATTCTTAATCCCTCGCTAACAAAATTTTCAATATTAATTGAAGTTGGAAAGGAAAAATTTTGAGTTAACAAACCGTTTGTTAATGTATAAATAATATGCTCTTTACATTTATTTCCTTCTTTAAGTCCCTTTTTTAAAGCACATAATAAATTATATAAATTTTCATTTTTATATTTTGATAGTATCTCTTCTTCATACGAATATAAGTTATTAATAGCCATATCATAAACATTGATGCCAAAATAACTATGCATAATGGCTACTTTATAATTATCGATTAGTCTTTGGAAATTATTTACAATTGAAGTTATTTGATTATCTGTTAACATATCAGGATTAGCTAATTTTTTACTAAATTTAGATTTTGCTTGATTTTTTGCCATTTCCAATGTTTTAGATGAATCAGGGTTTTTGATTTTATTTTTTTCCCAATGGCCTATTGATGTTACTATAATATCTTTATAATTTTTTATATAAACTGCACTTTTAGAAGTAAAGTTGCCATCAGAGGTTGGTGCAGGAGGTCCAACTATCAATTCTATCCCTCTAATTATATAATAATTCCACAAATCACTCTTTTGCATTTTTGATAAGTAATCATGATCGCTTTCTAAAAATTCATTAGTATTTGTTAAAAATAAGCCATAACCTTTTTTAATAAAACCATTTTGTTGGCAATCATAATAAAAACCATTTTGTTGCATTATATTATTCTCATTTTTTGAATTTATCATACCTAATTTCTCCCCTTACGAAAAGTTATTATAACATAATTAATAAAAAAAACACTAATTATTTATTTTTATCAAAATATTTATTAATTTTCTTCTAATTTAAAATGTATGTCATCGTTCATCAGCTTTTTAATGTCTTGTTTAGTTGGTTCTTGATTACTAATTATACGATTGATACAAGTATAAAGAATTCTAAGTCTAACTTTATCATCTGGCTCTACGTTTATAAATTTTAGTTTGATTGGATAACCACAATCTAGAAATAAATTTAATAACGCGTTATTCTCTTCAAATATTATTGAAATTGTTGATATTGATTTATAAGGAATTGTATACATTTGTTTTTTGATTTTAATTTTACTAACACTATCAAATAAAATAATTTTTTTATCAGTAAAAATACCATGATCTCTAGATGTTTTATAAGCTACTAAAATCTTTTCATCATCTAATACATAATGATTGATATAACCTGGTAATTCTGATTTATTTATTACTTTTGAAAAATTAAATTTTTTTGTTATTTCTTTATATTTTACATAAAACACTTCTACCACCTAAATTAATTATAGCATATTTAAATAGATTATAAAATTAAATATATTTTTATTATTTATTTTTTTATGTTATTTTTATTGATTAATAATATTTTTTTTGATATTATATTCTCAATATTTTTGAATATATATATGAAAGGGTGTATTATTTTGCAAAAAATAAATTATATTAATAAAGATTTTTTAAAGAAATGTGCTAAAAAAACATTAAAAGTTACTAGAAATACTTTGATTGGTATTGCTACTATATCTGCTGTTACTATTGGTGGATATTCAGCTTATATACATAATTCATTAAAGAAAATTGAAATAGATCAAGAAGCTGTTAATAGTATTGTTAAAAAATATGAAGATGAGGAAATTACTTTTATTTGTTTAAATGACTCACAAGCTATAAATATAAATCCTTGTTTTTGGGAACCAAATGCTATAGAGTATATTGAGAATTCTCTTGTAGAGCAAGGAGCTAATGTACAATTTATTAATGCTTCTTCTTTAAAATTCAATAAGACTAATCATATTGACAAAATGTTAGATAGTAATTTAAGTTATGAAGAAATTAAAAATTTAAATTTATTAGGAGCTAAAGCAGCTTTTAGTAAAATTTCCTCTGATTTTCATATTCCAATTGATTGTGGTTTTATAGGTTCTGTCTTTGCTGAGCCTGTTAAAGAGGGGGATGATTCGTTATATATTTCTTCAACAATTCAAAACAGTAATAACCCTATTATTTTATATACTTGTGGTGGTAATGATTTAATGCGAGCACTTAATAATAATCCTTTATCAATAAAAAAATATGATAAAAAAGGTAATATTACTGATAACTATTTATATAGTGTATATAAAGCGAATCAAGAAGCAACATTAGATAATATTTTAATCAATGTAGAGAATAATTTTAAAAATATTTATGAAATTAATCCTTCTAGTCAAATATATGCTTTATCATTTTATATTCCTAATAATATTAATGGTGAGGATATGGAACCGTTTGTAAAAATAATAAATGATTACAATAAAAGGTTTGAAGAATTATGTAATAAATATAATGTTCATTATATTTCAACTACTGATTTAGCTAAGGTATATATAGAAACTGCTAATTTCCATATTAGTGAAAAAGGTCATAAAATTTTAGCTAATCTTTTAATTAATGAAATTGCGAAAAATGACTTTAATTTTGTTGAAATGGATTACCAAAAGAATTCAGATATTAAGAATAAAGGGTTAAGTGAATTCGCAAATAGTTTAAATGAAGATATTGCTTTAGTTCCATATGAAGATTATGATGAACTAAACAGTACCTATTTATATGAAGTTCAACAAACTATTAAAGGTGAATTTGCGGAAGAAAGAGATTTAGCTAACCAGGCCAAAGAATTGACAAAAAAATATCAATATTAACAAAAAAATATAGGTTAAATGCCTATATTTTTCTATTGTCTTCAATAAATGTATCTAATTCACCATTCTTATAATAAATCGTTTCTTCATACTTCTCTTGATCTCTTACAGGTAAGAAAATAGATAATTGAACCAATGATTTACCACATTTTGAGCATCGATATTTTTTTATTCCACATGCATATATACTAATTGGTATTTCTTTTTTGCTATTAACTTTCACTAAATTTTTTTTATAGTAATCTGCATTTTTATGTGAGATGTAATGACCAACTGACATTGGTAACATAAATAACTGTTTATAATTCTCGGTCATTTGTATTTGACAATTACTGCACCAATCATCATGAAGTAATGACTTAAACTTTTTTATTATTCCCATTTACTTATCGTTATTACGAGCTGTTTCTAATACATTAACCATTTTATCTGCCTTAGAAATGCCTGTTAAAATATAGTTGCTATCCATTTTAAAGCGCTGATTAGATTTAAATGTATAAACAC
Organism: uncultured Mycoplasmatota bacterium; assembly: GCA_947056845.1. GTDB lineage: Bacteria > Bacillota_I > Bacilli_A > RF39 > UBA660 > CAJLIR01. The sequence goes on along the minus strand of CAMSCJ010000022.1, from coordinate 20,151 downwards.
GCACCTTTATGTTATCGATTGTGAATAAGAAACTTACACAACTACTTCCTTCTAAGAATCCTGCTCCACCTTTTCCATCATCAACCCAAGCTTTACCAATTCTTTTTGCAGAAATAATATAACTTTCTGATGGATTCCAAAAAAATTGAAGACCGATTTTACCTGCATTAATGTCAACTATTACCTCAGTACCATCACCATAAAAAGTATTATTTTGAACAAAACCTTGTTCCTTAAACATTTTCTCTAATCTTTTTTTACCTTTTTTGAAGATGATTTTACCACCAAAAATCCACCACATAATTGATATAAATGGAGAACCTAATAATAGAATAACACACATAGTTCCTTCTTTAAAGAAATTATAGCTTATTACATAACAAATAGTTATTAAAATCATAGGTATGAATATATACCCTAATAAATATAGTAAATTGATTTTTTTGATTTTTTTATTTTCCATTTTAACACTCCTCTTATTTAATTCCATTCACTTTTAATTTTTTCTTTTGGTTCAATAAAATAAGGAAATAAACCTATTTTTGAACCTAGTATATGTAAAAGAACAAAGCAAATAATCATACTTATTATTCTTGTTATAATAATTGGCATTTCAACATAATCTTCTAAATTTTGTTTTCCACCATTTCCTAACATATCAATATAAAAATCATATCGACTTAATTTTTTAGAATGTTCTATTTGTTCTAAAAAATAAGTATCTTTGCTTAAATCATCATATACAACTTTCCCAACCGGCATAATCGAATCCCCATCATAAATGGTTTCACCTGTTTTTTGAACAGATTCCATATTTATTAAAGCTGCAATCCTTTCTCCTGATGGAAGGGTTAAGGCATACATATAATAATTGTTATGATATCCAGCTCCCTCATTCATATATTTGATGCCAGGGGATACAACTGTGAATTTTTCATTTTTTAATATATCAGCAACATTTTGAGCTCTTACTATTTCTTCTGTAGCTATGCCTCCTATATCATTTTCATAAACTTCATGCTTTTCAACATAGGAATCATATTTTTTAGTATATATTTTTTGAATAATATTAGCAGGAATATAGCTTATAAAAAAACTTATTAATAAACATAACCAAAGATCAAATCTTAATCTATGCCGTATCACTACTAACCCTCCCTATATATAAAATATTTTATATTCATAAAAATTATTATATATATTATTTATTTTTTAATAAATCACGTATTTCTTCTAATAATAATACTTCATCGCTTTTTTTATTTGGTTCAGCTGGTGGTTCTTCTTTATGCTTAAATCTTTCAAATAATTTTATCATCATGAAAATACAAAAAGCAATAATTAAAAAATCAACAATTGATTGAATAAAAGCACCATAAGCAATATTAGCATCATTTATAGTTATACTTAGACTACTAAAATTTAATCCGCCTAAAATTGTTCCAATTAATGGCATAAGAATATCGTTTACAAGACTTGTGACTATTTTCCCAAAAGCACCACCTATAATAACACCAACAGCCATATCCACAACATTTCCTCTAGAAATAAATTTTTTAAATTCATTAACGCCCTTGGTAATGTTTTTAGTTATTTTTACATCTTTCTTCTTTGACATTTTTTAATACTCCTTTTTATTAGTTATACAAAAGGAAATATACCCTATTTGCATATTTCCATTTAATTTTATTTTTCGTCATTCTTTTGAATCTTGAATATTACTTGATACATATCTTCAAAATCATATTCTTCACATTCTATTGCAAAGCCATATTTCTCAATAGTATCAGAACAATTTCTAATAGTATTAATTATAGTTCTTAAATCAACTTTAGATTCAATAGCACTCTCAACATTTCTCTCTTCCATAATCTCTTCTTTCCTAACTGATTCTGCAAGAATATTATCTGCTGGATAATTAATAGTCTTAGGTGTATCTTCTATTTCTTCAATATTATCTTGAAAATCATAATTATCTATTGAATTATTAATATTTTCTACCGTTGGTGTTGACACAAGTTCCTCTTTTATATCATTTATCTCACTATCATTATTAAAAGAAAAATTATTTTGATTATTAAGCGTAGATTCTGTGATGTTATCTTCTTTTATCTCTGGAGTTAAAAACTGATTTAATGAGTTATTATTCTCAACAATAGGAGTAAAGTTAAAAGTTTCTTCATCGGAAATTTCTTTTGAATTATTATCTATTGTATCATCATCATCTTCAGGTGTTAACATTGTAAAAAATTTATTTTGTTGAATTGGTTCTTCTTCTACATCATTAGCATCAAATTGATTAAAATCTTTAATTTTGTTATTTTCTAAACCGTTTTCTGACATTAGTAAATTATCAATATCTGCTAATGGACGTTCTACATAAATATCTTGAGCATTTCTTTCAATATTATCTACATCAACAAATCCTGGATTAATATTTGGTAAATTATTAATCATTTCATTTATTTCTTTTAATTCTTTTTCGTTGTTAGATATTGGACTTACTTGAATTGGTTCTTCTTCTATTTCCTCAACAATAGGACTAGTAGGAATATCAAAATTTTTGAAATTATTTGGTTCTGAATCACTAGCGCTTTCTTCTAAATTATCTATTATTGGTACTTGAAGTGGAATTTCACTAATTTCTTCAACTGGCACTATTTTTTGTTCTTTAATTGGCGTATCTATATTTAAAAAATCTAATAATTCTTCATCTTTAGTATTATTATCAAATGAATTGATAACTTGATCATTTGAATTTATAAATTCGATTGCACTAGAACTTTGAATAGCAGGTTCCTCTACTTGAACACTATTGTTCATAAAAATACTAGGTATTTCTGATTCCATATTTTTTCCCATTAGACCATCTAATTTCCCAGCTAATACATCAGTTATTAAATCATCAGTTTTTTTCACAGTTAATCTCTCTTTTATAATTTTTTCTAAGATTTCCTTTTGTTTTTGTTTGCTTTCAATTTTCAATAATGATCTTGCATGTCGTTCAGAAATTTTTTCATCTAATAACGCTTCTTGAACATCATCATCTAAATTCAACAATCTTAGTTTATTACTAATAGTAGATTGGGTTTTACCTAATTTTTCAGCTAATTGCTCTTGAGTTAAATAGCCCATATCTAAAATTTTACGATAAGATACGGCTTCTTCAATTGGTGTTAAATCTTGTCTTTGTACATTTTCAATAAGTGCAACTTCAGCGCTATCTTTATCATTTAAATCTGAAACAATAGCTGGAATGGTTCTTTTTCCGGCTAAAAGACTTGCTTTATATCTTCTCTCACCAGCAATTATCTCATATTTATCTCCTAATCTTCTAACAAGAATTGGTTGAATAACACCATGCTCTTTTATTGATTCTGCTAATTCAGTAATCGCCTGTTCATGAAATTTAAATCTTGGTTGAAACCTGTTAGGTAAAATATCATCTAATTCTAATTCTACTATTATTTTTTCGTGGTTCATACGTACTCTCCTTCCACTACTATTTTTTCTATTTATAATCATACTATATTTTGGGAAATATTTCAATTCTTTTTTGCATATTTTGAAAAAAAGAAAAAAAATAAAGATTTAACTTTATTTTTTAGATAGTTGCTATCTTATTAAGTTCATTTTGAATTAAGCAATAATTAACTATTCCTAAGCCGATTATGGTTAAAATTAAATATATTACAGAATAATCTGTACTTTCTATTCCATTTTTTTGTTTTGCTTCATACATAACTTTTCCTATTTTATAATTCCAATAAATATAATAAATTCCAAAAGTTATAATAGTAAATAAAATGGCCTTACCTCCTGATATTTTAGGGTTATTACTGTAATTTCTTACATCACTATTAATTTTACAAAACCAAATTAATCCATAAATACCAAATGTAACAATAGATAAAATGATACATACTGCAATATTTTTCTCCTTAATCATAAAACTAACCTCCATTCTCCTTTTAATTTTTTCATATTTTAAAAAGAAAATGGGGGATATAACGTTAAATTTTTATTAAAGAGGTTTCTTTTTAATTTGGGAATATTGTCGAGGATATTTTTTAGGCGTTTTATTTATTTTTTTGAATTTTAATATTGTTCTAATACTATTTTCATACGGTAATAAAAATTCTAATTTGTCTACTAACTCACAATTTAGTTCCTTTTTTGCTTGATTAATTTCCAATATTTCCCGGGAAATATCAGCTTTTAATGGTATAAAATATTTCCCAATCTTGACTATTGGTAGACAATATTCTAACAAAATATTTAATGATGCAACGGCTCTAGCAGTGACAACATCATACTTTTCTCTTGTATTCTTACCAAATTCTTCAATTCTTTCGTGTAAAGTATTTATGCCAACTAAATTTAATTCACTTATAACTGTATTTAAGAAATCAATTCTTTTATTTAATGAGTCTACTAACGTAACATTAATTTTGGGAAATAATATTTTAATGACTAAACCGGGAAAACCTGCTCCTGTGCCAACATCACATAGACTTTCAATTGCATTTAAATCAATTATTTTATTTATTGTTAAGCTATCATAAAAATGTTTTAAATAAACCTGCTCTTTTTCTGTAATTCCTGTTAAATTCATTTTTTCATTATATTCTACTAATAAATTATAATATTTTTCTAATTGACTCAATTGATTTTCATTTATATCAATATTTATCTTTTTCAAATTTTCAATAAAATCATTTATGTTCATAATTATATTCCTTCTTTAAATAAATCATTAATATTGATATATCTGCTGGATTAACACCGCTAATTCTTAAGGCTTGACCAATTGAAATAGGGCGAACCTCTTTTAATTTTTGTTTTGCTTCACTTGCTAAATTGTGAATATTGTCATAATCAATATCAATTGGAATTTTTTTATTTTCTAAGTCAACCATTTTCGCTGCTTCACGATTGGCCTTTTCTATATAACCAGCATATTTTATATTAATTTCTACCTGTTGTAATATATCTTGATTAGAGCTAAGGTAAATAAATCTTTTTATGTGATTTATATTAATTTCTGGTCTTTTTAATAAATCATACAAAGTTATTCCATCCTTAATGGGAGACGAACCTATCTCTATTAAATATTTATTTACTTCTTCTTTTGGGGTTATTTTATTATTTTTTAATGTTTCATTTATTCTTTCTATATCTCTTTCTTTATCTAATAATTTTTGATATCTTTTTTCATCAATTAAACCTACTTTATAACCTAATTTTCTTAGTCTTAAATCAGCATTATCATGACGAAGCAGTAATCTATATTCTGCTCGTGATGTCAATAAACGATATGGATCTCTTACTCCTTTAGTAATTAAATCGTCGATTAATACACCTATATAAGCTTCGTTTCTTTTTAAAATTAGTGGTTCTTTATTTTCTAATTTCAATGAGGCATTGATACCTGCGATTAAACCTTGACAAGCTGCCTCTTCATAACCACTAGTTCCATTTATTTGGCCTGCTGTGTATAAATTCTCAATAATTTTAGTTTCCAATGATGGTTTTAATTGCAAAGAATCAATGGCATCATATTCAATCGCATAAGCATATTTTAATATTTTTGCATTCTCTAATCCTGGCAAGCTATGTACCATTTTTTCTTGAACATCATGTGGCATACTAGTTGAAAAACCTTGAATATAAATATCATCATAATATAAACTTTCTGGTTCTAGAAATAATTGATGTCTTTCTTTATCAGCAAAACGGACAATTTTATCTTCGATCGATGGACAGTATCTAGGACCAACACCTGTTATATCATTTAAACCACCATACATACTAGATTTATTTAAATTTTCTTTTATAATTTTATGAGTAACTGGCGTTGTATAAATCAAATGACATGGTACTTGCTCTTCTATTTTGTATAAGGGTTCCGTATCAAAGCTAAAAGTATGATAAATACTATCGCCATACTCTACTTTTGTTTTAGAAAAATCAATTGTGTTCTTATCGATTCTTTGTGGTGTTCCCGTTTTTAAACGGATAATTTTAAAACCATATTTTTTTAAATTATCACTTAAATGATTACTTGGCTTTTCACCATGAGGTCCTTCCCTTCTCCTAGTATCACCTACCATGATATCAGCTTTTAAATATGTTCCAGTCGTTAGTATGACAGCATTACTATAAATTTTATCTTTATTTTCTAAAATAACACCTCTTATTTTATTATTTTCAACAATTAAATCTTCAACTAATGCTTCTTTTATTTCTAAATTTTCTTGTTTATTTAATGTTTCACGCATATTTTTTGGATATGTTATTTTATCAGCTTGACAACGCAATGCTTGGACAGCAGGACCTTTTGCATTATTTAACATTTTGATTTGGATATGTGATTTATCAGCATTAATACCCATTTCTCCACCTAAGGCATCAATTTCTCTTACTACTATTCCTTTTGCAGATCCTCCAATTGATGGATTACATGGCATATCAGCAATATTGTTAATATTTCCCGTTATTAATAAAGTTTTATGCCCTTTTCTAGCACATGCTAATGAGGCTTCACAACCAGCGTGACCTCCACCTACAACAATTACTTCATAATTCATACAATACACCTTCTTATTTACTTTTTTATTATACTATTTTGTAAAAAAAAAAGAAACATATTGTTTCCAGTTCATAATAATTTTTGGTCGTTTTTATTTATGAATATTTTGATGTAATCTTTTTAAAAATTGCTTATTACCTTTTTGATCAATTTCTAATTCATTTTCAGCATTACAGTAATCGATTCCCAACATGACAAAAGGCATAGGTTCTACACCTCTTCCTGTAAAAAATGATTCACCTTTTTTCTCTTTTGGCGGTAGACTACCCAAAAAACTATGCCTTGGAGTTAATGGCGGTTTTTCCATAAATATTCATCCTTTCTTTTTTATTCACTATTATACTCTTAATAATATTTTAGGTCAAAAATTTTATTTTCCTAAACAAAATTGACTAAATAATTGATTAATTAATTCATCTTGATAAGTTTCACCGATTATTTCTCCTAATAATTCCCATACTTTTTTTATATCTATTTCGACCATATCAATTGGTATATTTTTTTCAATACTAATATATATATTAGATATTAAAATTAATGTTTCTTTTAAAATTGAAATACTTCTTGCATTTGTTAAAAAATTATAATCTTCTGTTTCTAGTTTCTCTAGATTAAACATATTTTTTATTTTTTCTTTTAATCTATCAATTCCAATATTTTTATTTATACACATCATAATTATATTATTTTGATCTATTAATGAGGATAATTTATCGATATTTAAATTATTATCTAAATCCATTTTATTTATAATAACGATATAGTTTTTATTTTTAATTTTATTTAATATTTCTATATCTTCATTATTTATTTCTTCATTATTATTTAACATATAAATTATTAAATTTGCTTTTTCTATTAAATTATAACTTTTCTCAACTCCAATTTTTTCAACTATATCATCTGTTTTTCTAATGCCTGCTGTATCTATTAAATTTAATAAGATACCATCGATTAATATTTGACCTTCAACAATATCTCTTGTTGTACCGGCTATATCAGTTACAATTGCTTTTTCCTCATCTAATAAATTATTAAGTAAACTACTTTTCCCAACATTTGGTCGACCAATTATGATTGTTTTTATCCCTTCTTTAATAATTTTGCCATTTTCGCTGTTATTTAAAATTTCTTTTATATCATTTTCTATTTCTTTAATTTTAGGTAATATTATATCATTTGTCATAACTAAAATATCTTCATATTCTGGATAATCAATATTAACTTCGATATTTGCTAATACTTCCAAAATTTTTTTTCTTAAAATTCTTATCATATTAGAAGTTTTTCCCTGCATTTGATTTATAGCAATTATTCTCGCTTTCTCACTTTTAGAATTTATCAAATCGCCAATTGCCTCAGCTTCTAATAAATCAATTCTTCCATTTAAAAATGCTCTTTTAGTAAATTCACCTGGTTCAGCTAATCTACAACCATTCATTAGTAGTAATTCTAAAACTTTATTTGTAGTAGTTATTCCACCATGACAATTAATTTCAACTACATCTTCTGTTGTAAATGTTTTTGGCTTTCGCATAACTGATACTAATACCTCATCAATTATTTTTTCATTTTCAACAATATGACCATAATGTATAGTGTGACTATCTACTAAATTTAAATTTTGTCCTTTAAAAATAGTATTTACTATTTTTATTGAATCATCACCACTAACTCTAATAATCGAAATAGCTCCTACACCTAAAGATGTAGAAATAGCCGCAATTGTATCATTCATTCTTTCACCTTAACTTATTTTTCCTAAAAATACCAATATACCTTGGTAAATTTCTTACATCTTTAAATATTTCCATTGAAACATATTTATCAACACATGTAATAACCCAACCTTCTCTACACATAGGAGGTTTTATATTAAGTGGAAACATGTGTTTTTTTATAATATCCTCTACTCTTTTATTCATTAAATATGGAAAATAAATTTTTGAATTTTCTAAAGCTTCGCCAGCATGAGAAAACCCATGTTTTTTAAAAAAAGGTCGCGGATCTTTTGCTTCTTGCCATGGTTTATAATAGAAATCATGTAATAATCCACCAATAGCAGCACTTTTATAATCTAAATGCAAACGCTTAGCAATTCGATATGATAAAATAGAAACCGCCAAACTATGATCATATACAGTCCTATTCCCGTGATGACGAAATTCTTTTCTTCTTAAAAATTCTGGATTTTCTAAAATATCTTTTACAATTAAATAATACTCAGCATCTTTTTTTAAATATTTATCTATTCTCATAATTAGCCTTCTTCCTTTATTATTCTATATTATATTAAGAATTTAGTCAATTTATAATTAAAAAAAAGAAAAATTAATTTACATTAATTTTCTTCATATTTAATAATAATATAGCGATTTGGTTCTTCACCAATACTTTCTGTTTTTAAATTTTCATATTTACTTACATAATTATGAACTATCATTCTTTCATAAGAATTCATTGGATCTAATTTAACGTCTATTTTAGAATCTAAAATATCTTTTACAATTTTCTTTATCTCATGTTCCAAATTATTAATTTTTTTTGCTTTATAATTTGATACATCAATATTTAAACTAACATTATTATTTGTTAATTTTTTTATTATTGCTCTCATAATGGTTTGAATAGCTTCTAAATTTTTACCCTCTTTACCAATTAAAATAGAATTATTATCAGATACTAGCATAATATTATAATTATTATTTTCTTCCTTTATTTCAAAATTAATTTTAACATTCATATATTTTTCTAAATTTTTAAAAAAATCTCTTATATAATTTTTTAAATCATCTTTTTTTATTATCTGAGCTATTAATTTTTTACCTTTAAATAAACTACCTTTTTCTTCACTATTAATAATTATAAAATCATTTCTATCTAATTTAAATTCATTCGAAAGTTTATTAATAATTTCTTCTAGGTTTTTTCCTTCAATTTCTATTTTTTCGCACATTTATTTTTACCTCTCTTTACAAGTAAATTTTGAATAATAGTAAATGTACTATTGGCAATCCAATATAATTCGATTCCAGCTGACATAGTAATCGAAGCAATTCCTATAAATATTATTGAAAAATTACTCATCATTTTCATTTGTTTTTCAGCTTCTGGGGCCATTGAAGCATTACTATTTAATTTAAAAGAAAAATATGTAGCTAATGTAACAAGAACAATTAAAATAATGTAATAATAGTGTCCACTTTGGATACCTATTAATGGACTTGTTCCTAATTGCAAACCTAAAAAATCTTCTTCAAAAATTGCCGGTAATCGATTCATTGCTTCAAAAAAGGCGAAAAATAATGGTATTTGAATAATTGAGAAAATGCAACCTGTCATTGGATTAATTTGATACTTTTTATAAATCATCAACATTTCTTGACTTTTTCGCATCATATCATCTTGACTATTTTTATTAACATATTTCTTTTCTAAATTTTGTAACTCTGGTTGTGCTTTTTTCATATTTTCTGATTGCATTGCTGCTTTTCTTGTTATTGGATATAAAATTAGTCTTATTAATAAAGTTATTATAATAATTGATAATCCATAGTTTTTAACTAATTGACCTAATTTTATAATTACTATGGCAAGTGGTTTTACAAATATAGTTGTCCAAATCCCATCATATTTTGTATTATTAAAACTTAAATTTTCACATGTTGGTAATTCACTTAAATCAAAATTATATTTTTGATAAGTTGCTATTGTTTCTTCAGCCTCAGGTTTACATAATATATTTGAGGCTAAATTTTGCCCTGTCAATTCATTTTTAACTACTTTTTTATCATCCTTTAAATATTTAGTACATCCTGTTAAACTAAATACTATCATTATTAATAAGATTATTTTTTTTAAATTTTTTTGCACATTTATTCTCCTTTATTATATTAAATTTTTTTAAAATATCATTTAATGTATTAGATATCTCATTAAAATTTAAATCTAAAAATCCTTTCCTTACCATTATAATACAATTAAAGTTATTTTCATAGATATTTTGGTCAAGAATATTTTTTAATTGCCTTTTTATTTTATTTCTTATAACAGCTTTTCCAATTTTTTTACTAACAGAAAAGCCAAATTTATATTTTTCTTGAACTTTTTTTTCAAAAAATATAAGAAAAGCTTTTGTTTTAATAGGTTTTATATTTTTTATAATTCTATTATATTCATCATTACTCTTTATTATATTTATTTTTTTCATGACATCCCTCTTATAGTAAAAAACCACTAATTTTATAGTGGCTTATTTTAATGTGATAAAACTTTACGACCTTTTCTTCTTCTAGAATTGATTATTTTAGTTTTCATGCGTGCTAAAAAACCTTGCTTTTTACTTCTTTTTCGATTATTTGGTTGATATGTTCTTTTCATTCTCTACACCTCCTGATTATAAAAAAATTTTCGTTGCTTTATAAATTATATATATTTATTCATTATTTGTCAATTATTTTTTTATTTAAACATAAAATGTGCAAAACTTTTAGACATAAAAAAATTATTGTAGATATTTTTTGAACACATATGTGCATAAAATAAGAAACATAAAATTAAAAACTTATTTTTTATGTGCAAAAAATGTAGATTTTTAATTTTTTATGTTCAAAACTATTTATTTTTTTATTTAAATAGTTTAAAATAAGTTAATAAGTTGGAAATAGAGGTGCAAAAGTGTGGATTTAAAAAATATTTGGGAAGAAGCATTAAAAAAATTTAAGGATAAATTATCCTCGATTGTTTATGATACATGGTTTTCTGAAACAGAATTATTAGAATTGAGTAATAATATAGTAAAAATAAAGGTTCCTACACATGTTCATAAAAAATATTTAAAAGAAAATTATAATGATTTGGTTTGTGAAATATTTAATGAAATAGCTGGATCTAATTTTCAATTTGAGTATTATACTGAAGAGGAAATTGATGAAAATATTAAAATTGATACTGATGAAGTAGGGGTTCCAGCTTTTAATTTTAATTCTAATTTAAATCCACAATATACATTTGATAATTTTATTGTTGGAAAATCTAATAAATTCGCTCGACTTTCAGCTTTAGCTGTTGCTGAAAAACCTGGTATAATGTATAATCCATTATTTTTATATGGAAATAGTGGGTTAGGGAAGACACATTTAATGCACGCAATTGGAAATTATATTGTTCAAAATAGTAAAAAAAAGGTATTATATATTACAAGTGATGATTTTATTAATGATTTTGTTGATTTACATAGAAAAAATGATGGTAATAATATTGATGATGTCCAAAATTTTAAGAAAAAATATCGAGATATTGATGTATTAATGATTGATGATATTCAATATTTGCAAGTGGCTGATAAATCACAGGAAGCATTTTTTCACACTTTCAATGAATTATATGCTAATAACAAACAAATTATTATTTCTTCTGATCGTTCACCCGATGATTTAAAAAGATTAGAAGATCGTTTAAAAACAAGATTCAATTGGGGACTTACAGCCGATATTTTACCACCTGATTTTGAACTTAGAATGCAAATTATAAATAAAAAAATTGAAAGTAATTTTATGCAAGAAGAATTTCCAGAGGATGTTAAAGAATATATAGCTAGTAACTGTTCTTCAGATATTAGAAAATTAGAAGGAGCTATTACTCGAATTACAGCTTATGCAGCTACAATGAATGAAAAAAATATAACTTTAGATTTAGCCATCGAAGCCTTAAAAGATTTCTTTTCAAAAACAGTTATATCTAAAAATAAAATTGAACAAGTTCAACAAATAGTGGCACAGAATTATAATATCACTGTTGAAGATTTAAAAAGTAAAAAAAGGGTTGTAACAATAGCGCTTCCTAGACAAATTGCTATGTATATTTGTAGAATTGTATTAGAAGAATCATTGCCGAAAATTGGAATTGAATTTGGTGGTAAAAATCATACTACAGTTATGCATTCTGTTGATAAAATAAAAAAAGAAATAAATAAAAGAAAAGATTTTGAAGCTGAAATAAAAAAATTAATTGGACAAATTCAATAGTTTTGAACATAATATAATTTTAGTATTTATTAAAATATAAAGATTATTTAACTTTTACACATTTTGAACATTAATAATATTAATAAATTATAAAAAAATAATTATAAAGGAGGATTTTATGAAACTTAAAATTAAAAAAAATATTCTTATGGAAAATTTAAATTATGTTATAAAGGGAATATCTAGTAAAAATTTAATACCTATTTTAAATTGTATCAAATTTGATTTAACTAGTGAAGGTTTATATATGATGAGTACTGATAATGAAATTGCTATAAAAACGTTTATCAGTAAAAATGAAATAGAAGAAATTATTGAAGAAGGCGAGATTGTTATATCTGGAAAATATATATATGAAATAATAAAAAAACTACCTAATACTATTGTAAATATCGAAGAGTTAGTTGATTCAAAACTATATATATATACAGAAAATACTTCATGTAATTTAAATTGTAATAATGTTAATGACTTTCCTAGTTTAGATTTAGAAAATAGTTTAAGTCCAGTTTTAATTAGTAAAAAATTGTTTAAAACAATTATAAATCAAACAATATTTGCTACTTCTAATCAAGAATCAAGACCAGTTTTGACAGGTATTAATATAAAAATAAATGATGATATATTAGAATGTACAGCAACAGATTCTTACCGTTTATCAAAAAAGATAGTAAAATTATCTAAAAAAATTGATGATAATATTAATATTTTGATACCTACTAGAAATTTAAATGAATTAGTAAAATTGTTTACAGATGAAGATGATAATGTTGAATTACATATTTTTAGTAATAAAATAATTTTTAAATTTTCTAATATAATATTTATGTCACGACTTATTAATGGAACATATCCTGATACTTCTAAATTAATTCCTACAAATTTTGAATTAAAAATTAGAGTTAATTTAAGTGATTTTTATTCTTCTTTAGATAGAGCTTCATTATTAACTAATGAGGATGATAAGAATACGATTAAATTAGAAAGTTTTGAAGATAGGATTAAAATTTATTCTAATATTCCTGAAATAGGTAATGTAGAAGAAACAATTATGGCTTCAAAAAATAATTCTGAAAATATAAAAATTGCCTTTAGTTCAAAATATATGATGGAAGCTTTAAAAGCAATTGACGGAAATGAAATTGAAATCAAGTTTAATGGTGAAGTAAAACCTATTGTTATTACCGAGATAGAGAATGAAAACTTAATAGAATTAATTTTACCAATTAGAACATATTAAGAAGAAAAAATACAATTTCTTCTTTTTTTTGACAAAAAATGATGAATTTCGACATAAATTTTTGATATAAAAAGGGAAATTTGATATTTTTGTTGAAAAATATCTATAGGAGGTGATAATTTTGTTTGATACTTATGAAATTACAAAAAATACATTAGCAATTATTCCGATTGATTCAAAAAGAAGTGAGGTAATAGAAGAAAATGATACTTTCATAATAAATAAATGCTCTACAAAGATAGTTGATGATAGCTGTAAATTTTTTGGAAGTTCATTAGATGGACGTCAAGAAGGAACAAAAAATTTGATTGGTGTTAATTATAAAGCACCGATTATAGTAGAAGAAACAAACGATGTAATTTTTTTCCCAACCAATTCTCCAAGAATTGTTGATTGCACATGGATATCATTAAATAATTTAGAAAATTATAAAAGAAATGATAATAAAACACAAATCTTATTTAAAAATGGAAAAACAATTGATATAAGTATTTCTTATGGCTCTTTAGAAAATCAAGTTTTGCGCTCAACTAGATTAGAATCAATTTTAAGGAAGAGAAAAAATATATAATTTGATAAAAAAATAAGCAAAATATTGTTTATTTTTTTGTTTTTTGACCAAATTATGTGTTATAATATTAAGTGTGTATAGGAGTATTAATTTTATCTAAAAGCTTATTTATGGGCTTTAAAATGAAAAAAAGGTGTTATTAATGATTTTAAAACAACTCAGTGTTAAAAATTTTCGTAATTATAGTTCTGCCAATATAAATTTGAGTTCCAAAATAAACATATTTTTTGGTCAAAATGCTCAAGGTAAAACTAATTTATTAGAAAGTATTTATTTTTTAAGTTTTACTAAATCGCATCGTTCTTTTATTGATAATACTTTAATAAAAAATGGTGAGAGGTATTTAAAAATAACTGGTATTTTAAAAAATAACAATCCTTTTAAAACAAAATTGGAAATTGTATTAGAAAAAGATAAAAAAAGTATTTATGTTGATGATGATGTATATAAAAAAGTTGGCGATTATATTACAAAATTAAATATAATAATTTTTTATCCTGACGATTTAGATATAATTAAAGGTTCTCCAAATATACGTAGAAGATATCTTAATGCAGAGATTAGTCAATATGATAATAATTATTTAATTTTGTTAAATAAATTTCGTAAAATTCAAAAGATGCGTAATGATTATTTAAAAAAAATAAGTATTAATAACAATTACGATGAACAATATTTTTCAATTATTAATGATTATTATATTGATAGTTCTTTAAAAATATTCAAAATTAGAAATAATTTTATTAGTGAAATTAACGAAGTAATTGAGAATATATTTTATGATTTAACAGGATTAAATGGTTTTCATGTTGTTTATAAAAATAGTCTTAATATAATTGATTTTAATAATAAGGAAATAATTAATATTTTTAAAGAAAAATTAGCTAATATTTTTGATTCAGAAATGAGAGTAGGTAGTAGTTTAATAGGACCACATAAAGATGATATTGAATTTTATTTAAATGATTTAAATTTAAAAAATTATGGTTCGCAAGGACAACAACGTTTAGCTGTATTAACTGTTAAATTAGCTGAAATAGAAATTCTAAAAAAACATAATTTAGAAACACCAATATTATTATTAGATGATGTTTTTAGTGAATTAGATGATGAAAAGAAGAATCGATTATTAAAGTATATTAGCAAGGATATACAAACAATCATAACAACAACAGATTTAAAAAATATAGATAAAAAAATAAAGAAAAAATCTAGGTTGTTTGAAATAGAAAGTGGAAATATAAAAAGAGTTATGGAGGAAGAAATATATGGAGAATGAAAAACAACATTATGATGCTTCGGATATTCAAGTTTTGGAAGGTTTAGAAGCAGTTAGAAAGCGTCCTGGTATGTATATAGGCACAACTAGTAGTAGGGGATTGCATCATTTGGTATGGGAAATTGTGGATAATGCGATTGATGAGGCTTTAGCTGGATATTGTGATGATATTGAGATAATTATAAATAAAGATAATTCGATTACTGTAAAAGATGATGGCCGTGGAATTCCTACAGGAATACATAGTAAAACAGGAATATCAACGGTTGAGACCGTTTATACAGTATTACATGCTGGCGGCAAATTTGGTGGTGGTGGATACAAAGTATCTGGCGGTTTACATGGAGTTGGTGCTAGTGTTGTTAATGCTTTGAGTTCTTGGGTTGAAGTAAAGGTTTATCAAAATGGTAAGGTACATTATATTAGATTTGAAAATGGGGGACATACTGTTTCACCACTTAAAGTCATTGATGAATGTTCAATCGAAAGAACGGGTACAACTGTTACATTTAAGCCAGATTCTGAAATATTTAAGGAAACAACTATTTACGAGTATGATATTTTGCGTACTCGTGTTAGAGAGTTAGCTTTTTTAAATAAAGGGCTTCGTATCATTTTATGTGATGATAGGGAATTAGAACCTAAAAAGGAAGAATTTGTTTATGAGGGTGGAATTAGTGAATATGTTAAATATTTAAATGAAGGAAAGACACCAATTCATGAGCAAATAATTCATTTAAATGGAGAAGAAGATGGTATTAGTCTTGAAGTAGCTTTACAATATAATGATGGATATACAGATAATATATATTCATTTACAAATAATATTAATACACATGAAGGTGGTACACATGAAGATGGTGTTCGCAGGGCTTTAACTAAAATTATCAATAATTATGCAAGGAAAAATAATATTTTAAAAGAGAAAGATGAAAATTTAACTGGAGATGATGTTAAAGAAGGGTTAACGATGATTATTTCTTGTAAGCACCCTGATCCACAGTTTGAAGGTCAAACAAAAGGAAAATTAGGAAACGCTGAGGTAAGAAAAATTTCGGATAATGTTTTTAGCGAAGGTTTTGAAAGATTTTTAATGGAAAATCCTAATGAGGCTAAAGTAATTGTTGAGAAGGCAATTATTGCCTCAAATGCTAGAAGAGCGGCTAAAAAAGCTAGAGAATTAACTCGTCGTAAAAGTGATTTAGAAATAACTAGTTTTTATGGGAAATTAACTGATTGTAAAAGTAAAGATTCATCTGAATGTGAAATATTTTTAGTCGAAGGTGATTCAGCAGGAGGAACTGCTAAAAAAGGTAGAGATTTTATGACTCAGGCTATATTACCTTTAAGAGGTAAAATACTTAATGTTGAAAAAGCGCGATTAGATAGAGCTTTATCAAATGAAGAGATTAGAACAATGATAACTGCTTTTGGAACAGGAATTGGTGAGGATTTTGATATTAATAAATTGCGATATGATAAAATAATTATTATGACCGATGCCGATGTTGACGGTTCACATATTAGAATTTTATTATTGACTCTTTTTTATCGATTCTTTAGACCTATGGTTGAACAAGGTCATGTATATGCAGCTCAACCACCATTATTTAAAATAGTATATGGAAAAAATATAAAGTATGTTTTAAAAGAAGAAGAAAGAGATGAATATTTAAAAGAATTACCAGAAAATGCGAAATATACTATTACACGTATGAAAGGTTTAGGTGAAATGGATGATGATGAATTAAGAGAAACAACAATGTCGAAGGAAACAAGAATCTTAAGAAGAATTACAGTGGATGATGCTATTTCAGCTGACCAAGTGTTTAAAACTTTGATGGGCGAAGAGGTAGAGCCAAGAAGAAAATTTATTGAAGAACATGCCATTTATACTAGCAACTTAGATATATAGGAGGTAAATATGGATAGAGTAGAACATAATAATATAGATAAAGAAGTTAAAGTTTCTTTTATGGAATATGCCATGAGTGTTATAATTGCTCGAGCCTTACCTGATGTTCGTGATGGATTAAAACCTGTTCATCGTCGAATTGTTTATTCAATGTTAGAATCTGGTTACACTCCAGATAAACAACATCGTAAATGTGCAAGAATTGTCGGAGAAGTAATGGGAAAATATCATCCACATGGTGATTCAAGTATTTATGAAGCAATGGTTAGAATGGCTCAAGATTTTAGTTATCGTTATATGCTTGTTGATGGACATGGTAACTTTGGTAATATGGATGGTGATGGCGCAGCTGCAATGCGTTATACAGAAGCAAGAATGGCCAAAATCAGTATGGAATTGGTCCGTGATATTAACAAAGATACGGTCGATTTTGATCCTAACTTTGATGAAACTGAAAAAGAACCTCATGTTTTACCTAGTAGGTTTCCAAATATTTTAGTTAATGGGACAATGGGGATTGCAGTGGGTATGGCAACTAATATTCCTCCACATAATTTGGGTGAAGTAATTGATGGTTGTATTGCTTATATTGATAATAAGGAAATAACATCATTGGATTTAATGGAATATATAAAGGGTCCAGATTTCCCGACTGGTGGTATTATTTTGGGAAATAGTGGTATAAAAAAAGCCTATGAAACTGGGCGCGGTTCAATTACAATTAGGTGTCGTGCTGAAATTGATGAAGAACATGGCAAGTCTAGAATTGTTATCACAGAAGTTCCTTATGGACTTAATACTTTAGAATTAAAAAATAGAATTGCTGAATTAGTTCGTGATAAAGTTTTAGATGGAATAGCTGATTATCATGAGGAAACAGGTATTGCTCAAGGAGTAAAAATAGTAGTAACTTTAAAAAGAGAAGCAAATCCAAATGTTGTATTAAATAATTTATATAAACATACACAATTACAAACTACATTTGGGATTAATTTCTTGATGTTAGATCAGGGCGTACCAAAGACACTTAATATGCGAGAGATTATTGAAAAGTATATTGAATTTCAAAAAGAAGTTATTATTAGGAAAACAAAATTCGATTTAAAAAAGGCTGAAGCTCGTGCACATATTTTAAATGGGTATAAAATTGCTTTAGATCATTTAGATGAAGTGATAAAAATAATTAGAGATAGTAAAAGTGATGTTGAAGCTAAAGAAAAATTAATTGCAAGTTATCAATTTACTGAAATTCAAGCTGATGCTATTCTTGAGTTAAAATTAAGAAGACTGACTGCTTTAGAAAGAGATAAAATTGATAATGAGTTAAAAGAGATATTAGCTTTAATTGAAGAATATAATTTAATATTAGGTAGCGAAGAGCGAATATATGGTGTTATTAAACAAGATTTACTTGAGATTAAACAAAAATATGGGGATGAAAGAAGAACAAATATTGATATGTCTGCAATTGATTACATTGAAGATGAATCATTAATTCCAGTTGAAGATATTATTGTTACCTTAACTAATAAAGGATATATTAAAAGAATCAATAGCGAAACATATCGTTCACAAAATCGTGGAGGTGTAGGTATAAAAGGTATGGCTACAAATGAAGAGGATTTTGTTGAGCAAATGATTTCTTTAACAACTCATGATTATTTAATGTTCTTTACAAATAAAGGAAAAGTATATCGTATGAAGGGATATGAAATTCCATTATTTAATCGCCAATCAAAAGGTTTACCTATTATCAATTTATTACAAATAGAAAAAGAAGAATATGTAAAAGCAATATTAAAAGTTTCAAAAAATGATAGTTCTAAGTATTTAATATTCTGTACTTTGAATGGAATAGTAAAGAAAACAGAATTATCTGAATTTGAGAACATAAGAAATTCTGGTAAAATTGCAATAAATTTAAGAGATAATGATCAACTTTTGGCAGTTAAATTAGCTGATTCTGAAAATGAAATTTTAATTGCGTCTTCTAATGGTAGGATGATTAGATTTAATGAAAATGAGCTAAGGCCTATGGGTAGAACAGCTTCAGGTGTTAAAGGTATTGATGTTAATGATGGAATTTGCGTTGGTTGCGAGGTGGCACATATTGGTGAGGAAGTATTAGTAGTAACTGAAAACGGTTATGGAAAAAGAACTAATATAGAAGAATATCGAATGACACATCGTGGCAGCAAAGGTGTAAAAGCTTTAAACATTACAGAAAAAAATGGTAATATAGTTGCTTTTAAAGCCGTAAAGGAAGACAAAGATTTAATGATTATAACTAATAATGGTATAGTTATTCGTTTACCTTTAGAACAAATTTCGAAATCTGGAAGAGTAGCTCAAGGAGTTAAATTAATTAATTTAAAAGATGAACAAAAAGTTAGTAATATTGCTATAGTAGAAAAAGAAGAAAATATAGTTGATGAATCTAACAATGAAGAATAATGTTTCACGTGAAACATTATTTTTTTATTAACCTTTAGGGTGTACCACCGAAAGGTGGTACAAAAAACCACTCG
>CAMSCJ010000021.1 GCA_947056845.1 uncultured Mycoplasmatota bacterium | reverse complement strand
GAAGTACAAGAAGAAGTATATAAGGCATTAGATAGATTCGAGTTAGATGATATTAAGGAAATGAACGAATATGATAGGCATATTGAACATTCTGAAATATATGAAGATAATCTTTGTACTAGAGCAATGGACAAGCCTACTGGATTAGAAGATTATATTATTCAAAAATCTACTTTTGAAGATTTAAAGAAAGCAATAGATATGCTTCCAGAAGTCCAAAAGAGAAGAATAAAAAAATACTACTTTGATGATATGACACTAGAAAAAATTGCTAAAAGTGAGTCTTGCACTTTCAGAGCAATAAAGTTTTCAATAGATATAGGATTAAATAAATTAAAAGAAATTTTAAAAAAATAAGATTTTAGACTACAAAAAAGTCTTTTAAGTGAGGAAACAGGTGAGAGGGAGTAATTCCTTTCGACCTGTTTCTTTTTTGAAGCAGGATATGTTCTTTGAAAATTTGATATTCATTCATCAAATACATTCCTGTTATTGATAGCACTTTAGCAAGTACGCTTGTCGATAAATACTTGGCTATAAAATTAGGTAGCACCTAATCTGCAATGACAAATAATAGAATTAAAGATACTCCTGCCTAGCGACAGACTCAAGCAATCGGGGCAGCCTTGTGAGAACCACAAGGGGATGGAATTTCCGTGAGAATAATGTAGCACATTGTTCGTTTGATGAAATCCTATGGCTGAGGGTATTAAGACAAATATCAGTTCGAGCAAAAATAAAAATTAAAGAAAATTAAATATAGAAGCCAGAGTGTAATGTTCTGGCTTTTTTACATATTAAGGAGGAAAAATTTTAATGAAAAGAAAAAAATATAAGGTAAGAATTAAATTGATATTTGAAACTTCTATGGATCACGAACAAGTAAATATGGAAAAAGCAAAACAAGATGTTGATAGAGTGCTAAAAGGCTACTTGAAGAATAGAAAACTTAATATACTTAATTTAGTTGATGATAAGCCACCACGCATTATATATAAGGTTGAAAAATATGATAAGTAACTATGAAATTAAAAAGGGCGATATTTATTATGCTATGCTTGACCCTGTAATCGGTAGTGAGCAAGATGGAAAAAGACCAGTGGTGGTAATCCAAAATA
Source organism: uncultured Mycoplasmatota bacterium (assembly GCA_947056845.1). Taxonomy (GTDB): domain Bacteria; phylum Bacillota_I; class Bacilli_A; order RF39; family UBA660; genus CAJLIR01. The sequence goes on along the minus strand of CAMSCJ010000021.1, from coordinate 28,511 downwards.
ATCTTGCAAATAAGCATAGTCCAACGGTAATTGTTGCTCCTATAACGACAGTTATTAAAAAGACTTATTTACCTACACATATAGTAATATACAAAAATAACTTTCTGAAAAAAAATTCTACAATTTTGATAGAACAGATTAGGGTTATAGATAAGTCAAGAATAACTGCTTATTTAGGTAAATTAACAGAGTTCCAAATACAAAAAATTGATAAGGCTTTAGTTAATGCCTTTGCAATAGATATTGAAAATATAGAAAGTGAGAATAAATGATGAAAATTTTTAATAGAAGAAAAAGATATGTAGTTGGTATTAGTAGTAACGATAAAATACAGTTTATAGAAGTAAAAGCAAAAAATAAAAAAGAGGCTTTAGGTATGGTAACAGATGTTTTACTTAAATGTAGTATATTTCCTTTTGTATCAGAAAATGAATTTGAATTAACTTGTAGGCGAATATAAATTTTGAAAGTCAAATGTGAAAATAAAAAATTTGCACATTTCAATAATAAATTTATTTGTTTTAAAATGACTTTGTTAAGGAGGAATGAATAATGGAAAAATTAAGAGTTGCAATGTATTGTAGAGTCGCTAATAAAGAAACGACTAAAGAAGATTCAGCAATAGAAGTACAGAAAAAAATGTTAAATGATTACTTAAAAAATAATGTTAAAGGAATAAAATTTAGAGAGTTTTATATTGATAATGGCTTTTCTGGAACAAATTATAATAGACCAGAATTTAGAAGAATGATTAAAGATATAGAAGAAAATAGGATAAATACTATTATAGTAAAAGATTTAGTAAGGTTTGGTAGAACAAATAATACTTTACAAAGAATTGATGGACTTAAAAAAAAGTACAATATAAATTTTATTTCAGTTGTAGATAATATTGATTCATTAAAAAATAGAGATGAATTTGAAAAATCTATTTTAATTAGCAATCTTATGAATGAATGGTATAAAATCGATTTAAGGAAAAGAAGAGAAGTACAAAAAAAATTGAAAGGGTGATAAAGTTGATTAAAATAATAATGATGGCACTATTAGTAATGATAGTGTCTTTTTTATATGCAATATGTCGTGTTTCTAGTAATTGTTTTAGGCTAGAGGAAATGGAGGGTAAAAATGAATAAAAAGGACATTGAAGCATTATCAGAAAAACTAAAAAGATGTAGGGAGATACCTTTAGATGAGGTTAATCCAGATGATGTTGATGAAATAACAGATATAAAGATAGATAAAAGGAAGTCAAGTAACGAAAGAATACTTGATTTTTTAAATAAAGTAAAAAATCCTTATATTTTCAAAGTTAAAGGAAAATTAGTAAGGATTAGGTTTTCTGATACAGATAAAACAGCAGATGACTGCTTAACTAATGTACTGAAAAATTTGTATAGATAGTCAAGCCTACAAAATTAAAATTTCCACCTTCGTAAAAAAATGAAATTTGAATTATGATTTGGTCGTAATTTGAAAGGAGGAGGTGGAAATGGCAGGTCGTGGGAACAAAAAGCAAAGCCGAATAAATGATGAAAATAGAAAATGGTCATTTGCTGTTTATGGCAGAAGATCGTTTGATGATGGCGAAAATAGTGAGTCTTATACGATAAAAAATCAAAAGGCATTGATAGAGTCATATTTAGAAAATAAACCTAACATTGTAATTGAAGATTATTATGTTGATGATGGATATACTGGTACTAATTTTGAAAGACCGGGATTTAAAAGAATGTTACAAGATGTAGTCAACGGAAAAATAAAAGGCATTATAGTAAAAGACTTATCAAGACTAGGTAGAAATCATAGAGAAGTAGGAAAGTATATAGAAGAAATATTCCCTATTTATGATATTCGTATTATTTCAGTAAACGATAATGTAGATTCTTATTTAGACCCAGAATCAATTAGTAGTTTAATAGTACCAGTTAAAAATCTTATGAATGAGAATTATTCAAGAGATTTATCTAAAAAGGTTGCTAGTGCTTATGAAACAATGGCTAAAAACGGTCAGTTTGTGGCAGGAACAACACCTTATGGTTATATGTTAGATCCAGATGATAAGCACCATTTAGTAATTGACCCTAACGAAGTTGATATTGTAAAAAAAATATTTGAAATGGCATTGTCTGGTAATGGTCGCCCAACGATTTGCCAATATCTTAATGATAATGGAATTTTATGTAGAAAAGAACTCCAAAGAAGAAAGAAAAGAAAATTAACACTAGACCCATTTGAAATAAGGTCACAATATTTATGGAGTACCTCTACTATTGGCAGAATGCTTCATAACGAATCATATATTGGGAATCTAGTGCAGTTAAAAACAACAAGAGCGACATTTGGTAGCAAAAAATTTATTACAAAAGAGAAAGAAGAATATGTCCGTTCGGAAAATACGCACGAAGCAATTATATCAAAAGAAGATTTTTATAAAATACAGAAAATAATAAAACAAAACGATAAAAAGAAAGTGCATAATTCTCCAGTTTCATATTCGATATTTAATGGAAAATTAAAGTGTGCTGACTGTGGTAGAGCAATGACAAAACAAGAAGATACCAGAGGTAAACGACAACTTTCTAATTATTTCTGTATGAGTTATTTGCAAGTAAGTAAGTCTTGCTCATCACATAAAATAAAGACAAGCGTATTGGAAGAATCAGTTTTGGAGGCAATTCAAGTACAAGTAAAATTAGTAATAGAGTTAGAAAAAAGTCTTTCTAAATTATATTTTAAGAATAATCAAGGCTCTATTGAAAATGAATATAAAAATAATGTAAAAATTGCTGAATTAAAAATATCAAATTTAAAAGAGCAGAAAAGAAAATATTATGAAGAATGGAAATTTAATAAGTTAGAAAAAAGCGAGTTTATGAAATTGTCTGAAGAAATAGAATCTAAAATTAAAAAGTTAGGTGAAGATATAGAGATATATACTTCGACATATAGAGAAAATGCTAAAAAAATAAGAAAAAATGATTATTGGATAGGTCATTATAAAAGAAATAGAAAGATTAAAAGTCTTTCAAAGGAAGTTTTAAATGAACTTATTGATGTTATTTATGTTAGAAAAGATGGTACTTTAGACATTAAATTTAAGTATCAAGATGAATATGAAAGTTTAGTTAATTATTTAAAGGAAGGAGCAAAAGAAAATGAAAAAGTGGACATTAGGAATATATCGCAGGCGTTCATTTGATGAAAAAGGAGAAGAAGAATCAAATAGTGTTGTTAATCAAAAGAAACTAATAGATGATTACCTAGTTGACAAGAATGATATAATTATCTATAAAGACTATGTTGATGATGGATATACTGGTACTGATTTTAATAGACCAGCATATAAAAGAATGCTAAATGATATAAAAAAGAAAAAAATAAATGGTATTATAGTAAAGGATTTATCAAGATTAGGAAGAAATTATATAGAGGTAGGAAATTTTATTGATGAAATAGTACCAGAATATGGTTTAAGATTTATTTCAGTAAATGATAATGTAGATTCTTTTAAAAATCCTAATGTAATGGATTCGCTAGAAATACCATTTAAAAATCTTATGAATGAAAGTTATTCTAAAGATTCATCAAAGAAAATGCGTTCATCACTTAAAGCAAGTAAAAAGTCCGGTAATTTCATCGGAAAAACTGCTCCTTTTGGTTATTTAAAAGATCCAGATAATGTTCATAAACTTATTATTGATAAGGACGCTGCTATTATTGTAAAAAGAATTTTTGACTTGGCTTTAAAGGGAAAGAGTAAACAAGAAATAGTAGAAGAATTAACAAATAACAATATTTTGACACCTAGTGTATATTTAAAGGAAAAGTATGACATAAAAGTTAGTAGAATTAGTTATAAATGGAATACAAAAATGCTTGATACAATATTACAAAATAAAACATATATTGGCTCACTTGTTCAATGTAAAAGGACTAGAATAAGTCATAAAACACATAATATGGTAAGAGTTGCAGAAGATGAGTGGGTCGTTTCAAAAGAAAGACACAATGCTATTATTAAAGAAGAAGTTTTTAATCAAGTGCAAAATATATTATATAATAGAAATGTTAGAGTAAATAAAAATGGTAAATTTTATAAATATACTGGCTTTTTAAAATGTTCCGAGTGTGGTGCAAATTTATATAGAAAAACAAAAATGAAAAATCACAGGCAAAAGGTATATTATTACTGTAGCACCTATTATAATACTAGAAAATGTAATAAGCATTATATTCAAGAAAAAGAACTTGATGAGGTTGTTTTAGAAACATTAAATCAACATATAGATTTGGTATGTGACATAGGAGCAAAGATAGACGACACAATATCATTTTCAAAAATTGAATATAATTCGGAATTAAAAGAAATTAGACTAAATGAAATAAATAAGGAATTAGAAAAATACAAAAGATTATTAGATGAATTAAAAAAAGATTATAAATGTGACTTTATTTCTGAAGAAGACTATGATGAATTTAAGCAAAAATATTTATATGAGATAAATAAACTAAATTTAGAAAAAGAGAATTTAAACAAAAGTAAAATAAATTCATATAATTTAGATTGGCTAAATCAATTCAAAAAAATTGGAAGAATAGAAGTGATTGATAGAAATATTGTAGATAGTTTTATTGAAAACATAATTGTTAATGATGAAAAAGGTGTAGATATAATATTTAGATATAACGATCAATATAAATTAGCAGAAAGGTATCTGAAAAGTCAAAATGATGTGGTATAATATATAAGGAAAAACACTTGAATTTTGTTATAAAAAAATGGTGTGAAAGGAGTAGATTTTAATGAATAATAATGAAACACAGGGGGGGTTGCATAAAAGTGTAATCAACTGGTACCCTGGTCATATGGCTAAAGCAAAGAGATTAATATTAGAAAATATTAATTTAATTGATGTTGTTTATGAAGTTGTTGATGCTAGAATACCATATTCATCAGTGGTGCAAGAAATTGATGATTTATTAAAAAATAAACCACGTATTGTTATTATGACTAAAAGTGATTTGTGTGATAAGAAAGAAACAAATAAATGGATTGAAAGTTATAAAAATGCTGGTAAAAAAGTATTGCTTATGGATTTAGAACATAATTTTGATTCTAAAAGTATTATTAATTTAACTGAAGAAATAATGGAAGATGTAAATGCCAAAAGAATTAGTAAAGGACTTAGTAAAAGAAGAACACGAGCTTTAATTGTTGGAATACCAAATGTAGGGAAATCAACACTTATTAATCGTTTAGTTGGAAAAAAAGCTGTTAATGTTGGTAACGCACCAGGTATAACGAAAGATTTGAATTGGATTAGAATTAATGAAAAACTAGAACTTTTAGATACACCAGGTATTTTATGGCCTAAATTAGATCAAAATAAAGTAGCTTATAATTTGGCAAGCCTAACAGCTATTAAAGAAGAAATTTTACCGCTTTTTGATGTTGTAAGTTATATATTAGAAACATTAAATAATTATTATCCAGAAATTTTAAAAGAGCGTTATGGTATCGATGGAATAACAGATGATATTGTTGATACACTTGATATTATTGGTAAAAAAAGAGGTTGTTTAATTAGGGGTGGCGAAATTGATTATGAGAAAGTATATAGCGTTATTTTAAATGATATTAAAAATGGTTATATAAGAGGAATAACATTCGATAGATATGATGAATACCAAGGATAAAAATGTTTTAACACTAGCTTATATAGGAGATGCTATTTATGAAGTATATGTTAGAAAATATTTAATCGATAAAGGTTTAACAAAAGTAGATAGTCTTCAAAAAAATGCTGTAAAGTATGTAAGTGCTAAAGCTCAAGCTAAGTTTATAACCATTTTAATTGATAATAACTTTTTTAATGATATAGAATTAGAAGTCATTTTTAGAGCAAGAAATCATAAATCAAGGATGCCCAAAAATACAGATATAATTACCTATAAATATGCAACTAGTTTAGAAGCTGTAGTAGGTTATTTATATTTAGATAATCAAACTGTAAGACTTGATGAGTTAATGGAGAAAATATTAAATGATTAAAAATAGTATTATTATTTTGTTTATTATATTAGTTAGTGTTTTATTACTAAAAATATTTATAAAGCCGAGTGTTTATTCAGCTAGTGATTTTGGAATTGAAACAGTAATATCTAAAAATGATTATGATAATGACGGTATTGACGATTATACGGATATTATGTTAGGTGCTCGGATGGATGCTCAAAATAGACCTAAGTATAAAAGTGTTTATTATGCCGGAGGATACCCACCTGATGATGAAGGTGTGTGTTCTGATGTCATTTGGCGAGCGTTTAAAAATGCTGGATATAATTTAAAAGAAATGATTGACTTAGATATAAAAAATAACCCTAATGATTATCCAGGTTTAGATAAAGTCCCAGACCCTAATATTGATTTTAGGCGTGTTAGAAATTTAAAAGTATTTTTTGATAAATATGCCATTAGTTTAACATTAGATCCTTATGATATCGCTTCTTGGCAACCTGGAGATATTGTTATTTTTGGTGCATCCTATAATCATATTGGCATTATATCTGATAAACGAAATAAAGAAGGAATACCTTATTTAATCCATAATGCTAGTCAATATAATCGTGAGGAAGATGCTTTAGTACGTTGGAGTAAAAAAAGTGGTATAACGGGTCATTATAGATATGAAGGAGAATAAAGTATGTATGTATTTGGAAAAAATGTTGCCTTGGAAATTTTAAAAAAAGGTGATAAAATAAAAAAAGCGTATATTTATAAAGATTTTAATGACAAAAATATAATTTCTGCTTTACAGAAATCAAAAATCTGCATAAATTATTGTACAAAAATGGAATTAGATAAACTTGCAAATGGAAATCATCAAGGTATAATTTTAAGTGTGCCTGATTATGAATATGCTGATATATCAGAACTTGTAAATGAAAATAATGATTTATTAGTAATTTTGGATCATTTAGAAGATCCTCATAATCTAGGTGCAATAATTAGAACTTGTGAAGCAGCTGGTGTGAATGGGATAATTATACCAAAGGATCGTTCTGTAAGTGTTAATTCTACAGTTATGAAAGTAAGTGCTGGAGCTTTAGAAAATATAAAAATATCTTGTGTTACAAATTTAAATAATACGATTAAATATTTAAAGGATAATGGCTTTTGGATTATTGGAACCGATATGTGTGGTACACCTTATGATAAAATAGATTATAGTGGTAAAATAGCAATTGTCACAGGTAATGAAGGCAATGGTATGAGTAAACTAGTAACAGAGTCTTGTGATTTTATCGCTAGTATTCCAATGCGAGGTAAAATTAACAGTTTAAATGCATCAGTAGCGACAGGTATTATTGTATATGAGGCAATAAAATGTAGAAGGTAGGTTTTTTTATGGATTATCGTGATTATAATGATTCAGAATTATTATCATATATAGCCGAAAATAATGAGGAGGCCAATGACATTATTTTTAAAAAATATGAGCCATTAATTGTAACAGTATCTAAGCGTATGTATCGATATTGTAAAAATGCAGGATTAGAAATAAATGACTTAATTCAAGAAGGACGATTAGGTCTTAATGTTGCTATAAATGGATATCAAATTAGTAAAGATGTAACTTTTTATACGTATGCTAGAACTTGTATTGAAAGAGGTATTATTAATTATGTTGTTAGGGCCAAAAGACAAAAAAATAAAGTCTTAAATGAGTCAATGTCTTTGGAACTTCATGATGATGAGCAATACAAATTTGAAAAAATATTTGCTGATAATAGTCAAAATCCTGAAATACAAGTTTTAGAATATGAACGTGAACAAGAATTAATTAATATTGTAAAAGAAAATTTAACAGACTTTGAACAACAGGTTTTTGAACTTAAATTAGCAAGTTTTTCTTATAAGGAAATTGCTGAAATTTTAGAAAAAGACTTAAAATCTGTTGATAATGCTCTTCAAAGAATTAGGAGTAAGGCTAGAGAACAATTAAATGTATAATTTTTTCAATTTATTTTCTTTTTTGCATATATTATATTAGGTGGTTATATGTCTAAAATTAATGAATTTAAAAGTTTTGTTAAGGATAATCCGCGTTTGATTAAATATGTGAAAAATAATGAAATGACTTGGCAAAAATTTTATGAGATTTATGATTTATATGGTAATAGTAATGATGCATGGAAGGACTTTTTAGATGTTGGTGTGGCTGTTAAGGCTACTGAAACAGCTACTAGCGCTACAACTACATCTGATTTTATGTCTTGGCTAAAGGGGATTGATTTAGACAGTATTCGTGAAGGGGTTAATAGTTTACAAAGGGTAATAGGGGTTATGCAAGACTTTAATAGTTCAAAACAAACTAGTCAGGAAGAGTATAAACCTCGACCATTATATAAGCATTTTGAAGATTAATGACATTAGATATTCAATTTAAAATCAAGAATAATCCCCATTATCAACGATATATTAGAGAAAATTCTATTTGGTATAAAGTATTAACACGTAATCCTGAATTATTTAGAGAATTTGAAGATAAGGTTAAAGAAGAATATAAATTAAGACCAACTGACCGATTAGAAAAAATGTTTACTACTATTGAAATGATACAGTCGGTTATTGGCTCACTAAAGTAGGTGTAGTATGAGAGTTATAAGTGGTAAATATAAGGGAATGTTTTTAGATGGATTTAACATAGATGGAACTAGGCCTACAATGGATCGAGTTAAAGAGTCAATGTTTGCCATGATACAAGCAAAATTAAAAAACAGTATTTGTCTTGATTTATTTGCTGGTAGTGGTTCTCTTGGTATCGAGGCTTTAAGTAATGGAGCAAAGTATTGTTATTTTGTTGATAATAGTGACAATATATATAGAGTTTTAAAAAACAATTTATCAAGAATAAAAGATTCTAATTATTCAACTGTTTTTAAAAATTATAAACAGGCTTTAGATGATTTTAAAAATAATAAAATAAAATTTGATCTAATAATTTTAGATCCTCCTTATAAATTTAATTTAGTAAATGATATAATTAAATACATTTATGAAAATAATTTATTGAATAAAAATGGTATTATTATGTGCGAATATGAGGATGAGATATTAAAAGAAAATTTATTTACCTTACTTAAACATAAAAAATATGGTTCTAAAAATGTAAGTATTTATATAAATAGCTAGAGTGGTGTTACATCACTTTTTTATTTTGAAAAAATAGTTGCCTTTTTAAATGCTTTATATTATAATATCAAATTACAAAAAAGAGGGATATTATATGAAGGGTGTCATTAAAATTAAATTTGGTGAAGAGCAAGAGTCTTATGAGCTTTTATCAGTAGGTTACTATGATTGTGATTATAGCTTTATGATTAGTTTAACTAGTTGGAAATCATATAAAGATATTGTTAAAAGTAAGAAAAAAATCATTAAATATTTCCAAAAAAATTATAAAAAGAATATAGTGGAATATCGAGGAGAATTTGTAGAATTAAATGAGATATATAATAAATATTTTGCTAATGAATTTGATTTATTTGCAGATAGTGATTGTATAGAAATCGATGCTTCTTTTAAGGAAGTAAGTGATTATCTTAAATTAAATCCCGAATTAAAAATGAAAAAAATTGTATTTGCGAATCCTTTGGATTTAGAATATACAACTTTACTAGAAGTTAAAAAATATTTAGGGGAATTTAACAATGTTTATTTTAAAGTTGACGGAAATGAAGAACTAATTAAAGTTGAAGATTATGAAAAAACGGTAAATAAAATCCAAGATATTATCGAGCATATTAAAAAGTATAACTATAGTCCATTTGAAAGAGTTTTACATACCTATGATTTAGCACGAGATAAGAAATATAAATTAGAAGATATTGGTGAAAAAACAACTGTTTCACGTGATTTAACATCGGTTCTATTAGGGGATAAAATTGTTTGTATTGGTTATGCGAATGTTTTTAATATTATTTTAAAACATCTTGATATACCTTCGATAGTACACAAATTACATGGTAATGGGAAAAATAGTAGGCACGCTATCGTTTTAGCTTATATTAAAGATGAAAAATATGATATCGAAGGTGTTTATGATTTTGATGTAACCATGGATAGTAAAAAAGATGATAATAGTTTCTTTAATAAATATGGTGGTTTTGCTAAAACAAGAGAACAAATGATGAATATATATCTTAGAAAATATAGTGATGAAACTTTTGCTGGTTTATCAGCCAATTTAGTAACAAGTTTTGAAGAAGGCTATAAAAAACATGGAATGATTTGGGTACTTGACAATCTACGTCAACCAATCAATCGTTTATCAAATCTAATCGATGGTAAATCACTTTTAAAGGTTGTTCCACTTATCTATGAAAATCAAACAGATATCGATCAAGTCAGAAATTGTTTGGAAGAGTACGATGTACTTTTAAATAACATGCTTGATGCTGACACCTTTTTAAAGATTCTATATAATGTTAGAAAGAATGAATATTATGAAAATCCCAGTAAATATCCTTTTAGTATGAATGCATTTCATGAAGCATTATCAAAGTCAGGCTTTATTTTTGAAGATAGTGCTATGATAAATATGTTTCAGGAAATATTTAGTAAATCAATGGTAAAATCTACGGAAGATTTAAATAATAAGGTAGATAGTTGCATGAGTAAGTTTAATTTAGAAGAAAAAGTTTTAGGTGTAACACTTGCTAAATCTTTAAAATTAGTATATGAGAAAAAGAGAAATAATCAATAATATAGTAAAGTGATAGATTTTTGTCACTTTTTTTGTTATAATGTTTATGGTGAAAAAATATGGCAAAAAAAAGAAAATTTAAAAAGGGTGTTATTATCAAATTGTTTATTCTATTAGTTATTTTTGTAGCAATTATATTTGGTGTTGTTTTTGTTATTAAAAAAATAGGCAATATGAAATTTAAAGAGTATACTAAAACTTTAAATTATATGGATACAGTTATTGATATAAAACTTTATAGTAATAATGAAAAGGAAGCTAATACAATTATAAGTGAAATTGAAAAAATTTATAAGTATTATCATGAACTTACTGATAGATATAATGCTTATGAAGGAATAAACAATGTTTATACAATTAATCATACAAGTGATATTACCAAAATGGAAATAAATCATGATCTTTATAATATTTTAGATTATAGTATTAATTGGTATTATAAAAGTAACGGTTTATTTAATATAAATATTGGTAAATTAACTGATTTATGGAAAGTATATCGTGATAATCAAACAGGCATTCCAACTAATGATGAGTTATATAGACTATCGGGTTTGGATATTAAACATATTGTTTTATATGACGATAATAAAATTTTAACAGGCAATGTTAATTTAGATTTAGGTGGTATTGCTAAAGGGTATGCAACAGAAGTTGTTCATTATTATTTAAAAAGTATTGGCTTTGAAAGATATTTAATTAATGCTGGTGGAACAGTTCTAGCTGGTATTAATTCTGATGGTGGTAAATATAGAGTTGGGTTACAAGATCCTGATAATGCTTCGGCTATTTTAAAAGATGAAAATAAAGAAATAAAATTGAATGTTTCTAATGCAATCGTAACTAGTAGTGGCGGTTATGAACGTTTTTATGAATATAATGGTGTTAGATATCATCATATTATAAACCCAAATACCAAAATGCCTGCCAATAATATGAAAAGTGTAACTGTAATTACTGATAACGCTATGCTTGGTGATGCTTTGTCGACAACCTTATTTTTAATGAGTATTGAAGATGGCCAAAAGTTTATTGAGAATTTTGACAATGTAGAAGCTATTTGGTATACAAACGATAATAAAGTAATAAAATCAGATGGCATAAAAAAATATGAATAAAAGTGATTTAAAATTAATTATAGTAATTATATTAATAGCTATCATAATATTATTTATGGTAGCTATATTCAATAATAATTCTAATAAAAAGGCCTTGATTTATTATGATAATGATTTAGTTTTAACAATTGACTTAACAGAAAAAGAGAAAAAAGAATATTTTGTTGATGGTTATAATGGTGTTGTAAAAATTATTACTGAAGATGGAAAAATAAAAGTTGATGAAGAAGAAAGCCCCCTACATTTATGTAGTAAACAAGGTTTTATTGATAAAACTTATGAAACGATTGTTTGTTTGCCAAATAAAATAGTCATTAAAATTGTTTCATCTAAAACTAATGATTTAGATACAATATTGAGGTGAATTAATGGAAATAAAAAAAATAAGCCGGATAGCTATGCTTTTGGCATTATCTGTTGTTTTAAATATCCTTGAGAGTTTTATGCCTTTATTTAATGGAATAATTCCTGGCTTTAAATTAGGTTTAGCTAATATTGTTATTTTATTAGTTATTTATATATATAGTTTTAAAGATGCTTTACTTATATCACTTTTAAGAGTCTTTCTAGTAGGGATACTTAGAACAGGATTATTTAGTATGAGTTTTTTCTTTAGTTTAGGTGGGGCTATTATAAGCGTAATTGTTATGTACCTAGCTAAAAAGTTTACGAAATTGTCTATTATAGGTGTAAGTATTATGGGTTCAATTAGTCATACATTAGGTCAAATTATAGTAGCAATCATATTTTATAATATAAATATGGTTTATTATATGGCATGGGCTTTAATTTTAGCTTTACCAACAGGTATTTTAGTAGGTTATTTAACTAAAGAAATAAAAAAAACATTAGATTTATCTATTAAATGGTGATTGAGAATATAGAATTGTTGAAAATTTTATTTAACTATGATACAATTTAAAAGAAGATAGGAAGGGATAAAATGAAAAAATTAAAAAATCTACTTTTATGTTTTAGCTTAATTTCAGTATTATTTTTTACAGGATGTGAAGAAGTTCCTGAAAAAGGAATATATAAAGAAGGAACTTATTTTGGTTATGCCCAAAGTGAATCTAATGGAACAATTTTAACAACAACAGCAGTTGTTTATGTTGATGATTTAGGAATGATAAAATCTGTTTTTATTGATTCGACTTATATTAAGACACCAGGTACTTTATCAACAAAAAAACAACTTGGAGATGAGTACGCAATGAAATCAACATCAGCTAGTATGGGAAATATTCCAGGAGGGGCTGAGTGGTATGAACAAGTAGAAACATTAGAACAAGAAATCGTTAAACAACAAGGTTTAAATTGGATTAAATGGACTGATGATACAAAAACTAAAACAGATTCTGTAGCTGGAGTTACAATTGAAATAGATGATATGTATACAGCTGTAAATATGGCATTAAATAACGCAAAATAATTTATATAAAATATAGAGTTTTCTATATTTTTTTGTTACGCATATTATAAACTCTGAATTTAATATAATAGAGATTTGGAGGTATTAATATGCTAGATAATTTTATAACAATGGCTTTATTTTTATTAGTTTTGGGGTTACTATTTACAATTGATACAATACTAGGAGTATTAATAGGGACTAAAGAAGTAGGTTTTAATTTTAAAAAATTTCTATATGGATTTTTAAAAGGTGGGGTAATGGCAATATGTATTGCAGGTTTTTGTTTTGCTCTTGAAATAACACCTATAATTTTAAAAAGAATTGATATAGAATTGCCAAATGATATTGTAACGCTAGCGGAGATTATGGGTATTACGTTAACAGCTTATAAGAAATACGCTCTAGAATGTTTAGAAAAAATAAAAAAATTATTTGGAGAATGATGCTTTACGCATCTTTTTTTGGTATAATTAAGGTATATTTATATGTAATAATGTTATTTCATGTTAAAATATTGTTAATTCATGCAAAATAAATTGACAAAATATAATTTGAATGTTAGCATAAGCATTTCAAAAGGGGGAATATATATGTCAAATTTGATAATAGGCTGTGATATTGATGGAACAACAGTTAATATGTCAGCTTTTAATACTAGAGAAGGTAAGAAATTTTTTAAAAAAGAGCCAGTCAATCCTAACGCCTACAGTCCTAAAGAAATGTATGGTGTTTCTAATTTTAGAGAAATTCAATTTGGATTATACTGTTTTAATAAATATTGTATGTATGAACCGCCTATGGAAAATTCAGTTGCTGTAAATAATGCTTCAGTTGAATGTGGTGACGAATGGCATTCAATAACAGCTCGTAAATTTACAACTTTCAGAAATATTTTCGGTTTAATATATAGAAAAATGTTTGAAAAGTGGTCGACTAAGAATGGTTTTAAGTTTAAAACTATTCAATACTGTTCGGAAAAATTTAGTCCTAGAGACAAGTATTTAGCCTGTAAAAAATTAAATGTAGATGTAATGATAGATGATAAACCAGATGTTGCATTATATTTAGCCGAAAATGGCATAAAAGTTTTACTGGTAGATAATCCATATAATCAAGAAGTAAATCATCATAATATAACCCGAGTTAAGAATTGGGAAGCTATAAAAAAAGAAATTGATCAAATTAGATTATTAAAAGAAGATGTATCAGAATATAAAAAAATAACAAAGGAAGAAAAATTAAAACTTGGTACTGCCGAAAAAGTAAATTATATTAAAGAATATAGAAATTATATAACAAAATTAAAAGTTAATGTTAAAGCATTAAAAAATAGCGAAACTAAATTTAAATTATTGTATGGTTTAACTAATATTCCTTGTTCAATAATATTTAAATCTAAAATAGAAGGTAAGGAAAATATACCTTATCAAGATGGATTTATCATAGCTTCAAACCATCTTAATAGTTATGACCAATTTTATATTAGCAGGGCTTTGGGAAATCGCCAATTTTGTGGTTTTGCAGCTTCAACAATAAAAAATACTATTAGAGGTAAAATTTTTAAAATGACAGATGGTGTAGTTTTTATTGATAGAACCAATAATGAAAGTAAGGAGCAGGGCGAGGAAGAATTAATTATAAAAATTGTTCATGATAAAATAGCACTTATATTTCCAGAAGGTACTAGAAAAAATAAAGATGAAGAGGGAAGAAAACAATTACAATTACCTTTTAAATTAGGGACTGTTTCTATTGCACAAAAGACAGGAACAGGAATTATACCAGTATCGCTTTATTATGGAAATAAAAAATATCTTAAGATTGGTGAAATACAATTTGTTAATCCAGAAGATGATTTAGTTAGCGCTAATAAAAAATTAGAAGAAACAATATCGGCAATGACTTTGAAGAGTATTGAAGAGGATAATGGAAAAAAATTGATAAAAAAACAAAAAAGATAGGTGGTAATTATGAAGTTCTTATTAAGATATAGTGATTTGCTAAATTATATAGCTAATGATAAAGAGTTTATAGATATATTTAATGAAATTATTAGTAGTGTAAATAAAATTTATGTTTTAATTGATACTATAGATTTCAGTTCAATAAATAATATTAAAAAAAGAGAAAAGATAGCTAAAGATTATGAAAAAAAATTGCGACAACTTAAGTTTCCATTTCATCGTGCAATTTTATTTAATAATGAAAATATTATTAATATAATGGATAGAAATCATTTTGATGTATTATTAACTAGTAATATAGATGATATAAATAGTGTTATTAATAATAAATTCATTGATTGTATAGATTTAAATAATAATAGTAAGTCACAAATAAAATATTTAATTAATGATATATTAAAAAATGCTAATGAACCTATATTAGATGAAAATATAATATATACTGACAAATATACTGACAAGCCGTCAATTGATAAGGTCTTTTTAAAATATTATAATAAAAAAGCATTAAGAGATTTAGAAAGATTTTCACTAAACAACTCATCAATATATGAACATATATGTTCTCAAAATCAAGATTTTTTATATGATGTTGCAATTGATTACTATGGTAATAATATTACTTATTTTGATTTAAAAGAAAATGTAGCAAAATATCAAAAATCTTTTATAAACCTGGGTGTTAAAAAAAATGATTCGGTTGCAGTTTGTGCTCCTAATGTCCCAGATGCTATTTATTCTATCTTTGCTTTACAAAATATTGGTGCTATACCAATACCACTACATGTCTATTCAAAATCAACAGAGATAGATTACTATTTTAAAAAGGAAAATGTAAAATATATAGTTATGATTGGTATGCAAGAAACATATGAAAATATAGATTTTGTTGTAAGCAATAACAAAGATATTAAAAAAGTTGTTGTTATACCATTAAATACTTGTTTATCACTAAAGTCGTTTGAATCTATAAAGACTAGAATGGGAGTTAAAGTTTTATCATCAAAAACAGGTAAATTTTTAATTAATCTTAATAAAATAATAGGTAATTATAAAAAGTCTAAAAGTGATAATATTATTAGATTTAAAGATAATTTATTTTTAAGATTAATAAAGGAATATAATAATACAACTGATACATTTAAAATGCCAAATAATGATAGATATATAACTGTAAAACAGTTTTTAAAAGATGGAGAAAATACTGAATTAGTTAATGATTATAATACTATTTCTACTATTATTCATACCGGAGGAACAACAGGTGTTGGTAAATCTACACTATTATCGCATCAAAATATAAATAGAAATGATGATGCTTTTGAGGCTACCATCCAAGATTTTGAACGAGGAGATACAATTATTACAATTCCACCTTTATTTCATATATTAGGTTTGAATAATTGTATAGAATTAATCTTGAGAAATGGTGGGAAAATTGTATTAATATCAAAATACAGAAAAAGTGATTTACCAGCAATATTTAAAAAACATCACCCAGAATTACTATTTGGAGTTCCTAAAATTGGTAAAGACATTATAACTGTAAATGGATTTGAAAATGTCGATATGTCACATTTAAAATATTATGTTTTAGGTGGAGAAGAAATGTCTAAACAATTTATAGATAGTTCGTCAAATTTTTTACATAATCATGGTGCTAAAATTGATGTGAGTCAATCTTTAGGTGGAACTGAAGGTTCTTGTTCATACACAAATACATTCGCCAATTGTAATGTTCATGGAAGCATTGGAATTCCTCTTATTAATGTTAATGTCAAAATTGTAAAAGAAGATGAAAATGGTAATATAATTGAGGCTAAATACAATGAATATGGAGAGATTTGTTTTAGTGGAGATTCAATTATGGTTGGCTATTTAAAAGATGATGATAATAATAAGAAAGCTTTGAAAAAACATAATGATGATAAAATATGGCTTCATACTGGTGATTGTGGATATATTGATGAAAATGGTATTCTATTTTTTGTAGATAGAATAAAAGATATGTTTAAAATTAATGGGGAACAAGTTTATCCATCAGAAATTAAAAAAGTTATTTTATTACATCCAATGGTTAAAGAATGTTCTGTTATTTGTGTAGAAACTGAAGAAATTAGTAAAAGAATAGTAGCAGCTATAACATTAAAAGATGATAACTTAAACTACCAAGTTGTAAAAAACGAAATATTAGAACTGTGTAACCATAATCTAAAGAGAGAATCTATTCCGCAATTTATTGATATTCAAGAAACCTTGCCAGAAACTAATCTTTATAAAATTGACACAAAAAAAATATCTGCAAATTATATAGAAGAAGCGAAAAGATTAGAATATAAGAAAATATATTAAATAATAAAAATATACAATATTCAATATTAAAGCTAAATATTTATTGGCTTTTTTTTCTTTATATGATATTATATTAGTTAGATAGAATGGTGATTTTATGTATGGTTTATGTTTTCAAGTAGCTGCATTTCTATTTTTAGTAGTAGTTATATTTGTTTTTTTTGGAAAACAACGTATTAAAAGTGAAGAAACACGAATTTTTGGCTTTTTGTTGATTGTAAATTTAATAGGTGTAATAATTGATATATCAAGTACATCATTGGCTATATTTGATCCAAGTAATAGATATTTAAATTTTATTTCAAAACTTTATTTAATCTATCTATTAGCCGTTTCTACGACATTCGTTTATTATACAATATATATTTCCTATAATATAAAGAAAATTATGATTATAAAATCAATATTAATTTTTATTTTTGGAATTATATCAATTATTAGTTTATTAACCTCATTATATAATTATAGTGAAAATGGTATTGTTTATACTTATGGTTTATCCACAGATATTATAAAAGTTTTTGGAATACTATCTTATATAGTTATGTTAGCAATAATTATTTTTAAATTTAATAATGTTAAAAAAAGAAAATGTATACCATTATTAGGATTAATTTTATTTGGTGTTTTAGCTTCATTGTTGCAAGTTTTTTATCCACAATTATTAGTAATGACATTTTCAATAATATTTGTTACATTCCTAATGTATTTCACAATTGAAAATCCTGATATGAAATTAATTGAGCAACTTAATATTGCTCGTGATCAAGCTGAAAAAGCGAATCAAGCAAAATCGGAATTCTTATCCAATATGAGTCATGAAATAAGAACACCTTTAAATGCGATTGTCGGTTTTAGTCAGGCTTTAAAAGAAGAAAATTTACCAGATACTGCTAAAGACGAAGTTGAAGATATTATATCGGCTTCTGAAAGTTTACTTGATATTGTTAATGGAATTTTAGATATTTCTAAAATTGAAGCTAATAAATTAGAAATTGTTAATACAGAATATAATTTTAATAAAATACTAAAAGAATTAGTCTCTTTAGCAAAAGCAAGACTAGGTGATAAACCTATCGACTTTAGAACTAATTTTGATTCTAATATTCCACCTGTTTTATATGGTGATCATGTTAGGGTTAAACAAGTTATATTAAATATTTTAACTAATGCTGTTAAATATACTAAGGAAGGTTATATAGAGTTTAATGTCAGTACAGTTGTCAAAGATGATGTTTGCCGTTTAATTATTTCGGTTGAAGATACAGGAATTGGTATAAAAAAAGATAATATTGATAAATTATTCAGTAAATTTGAACGCTTTGATTTAGAAAAAAATATTACTATCGAGGGAACGGGTTTAGGAATGGCCATTACCAAAAAATTAATTGAACTTATGCATGGCAATATTGTTGTTCAAAGTGTCTATGGTGAGGGTTCAAAGTTTACAGTCGCAATTGATCAAAGAATTATTCATAAAGATTTAAATGAATTAGAAAAAGAAACAGAAAGTATAAATATAGAAAATATTGATTTAGATGGTAAAAAAGTATTAGTTGTCGATGATAATAAAGTTAATCTAAAAGTAGCTAATAGATTATTACAAGGTTTTAATTTAAAAGTAGAGTTAGTTACTAGTGGATATGAGTGTATCGACAAAATTCAAAATGGTGAGGTATTTGATTTAATTTTGATGGATGATATGATGCCCAATATGACAGGGGTAGAAACTTTAAAAAAATTAAAAGCAATAGATAATTTTAAAATACCAACCATTGCTCTTACTGCTAATGCCATTTCAGGTATGCGCGAAAAATACCTTAAGGATGGCTTTGATGATTATTTGTCTAAACCAATTGATAAAAATGAATTAATTTTATTGATTCAAAGCATTTTAGGAAAGTAGGTGTTTAAATATGAAAGATGTAGAATATTTAAAACAAAATGGTATTGATGTAAATAGTGGATTAGAATTATTAGGCGATATGGAAATGTATGATGAAACTTTAGAAGATTTCTTAAATGAATGTGAGACACGTCTTCCAAATTTACAAAAATATAAAGATAGTAGCGATATGGCCAATTATGCAATACAAGCACATTCAATGAAAAGTGATTCTAAATATTTAGGTTTTATGGCTTTGGCAGAAATGTCATTAGAACATGAAATGAAAAGTAAAAATAATGACATCAACTATATTAATAATAATTATGATAACTTAATTACAGAAGCTAAACGTATTATTAATGTTGTTAAAAACTATCTTGGTAAGTAGAGGTGAATAGAATATGATTCATAGTAATAAAAAGTTCCTTCCTATTTTAATAATAGTTATTTTAATGGCTATATTTTTAATGTATAAGTTTATAGATTTTAGTGCTTTAAGCACCGAAATGGCAATAACAGTCGTTATAAGTTGTGTTGTATTACTTCTTTTAATCTTTTTAATATTTTATATTATTATTTATATTCGTAATAAAGAAAAAACAAAAGAATTGCGTCATCGTGATAAATTATTCAATTCGCTTGTAAAAAATTCAGACACTATTTATTTAATGTATGATAATAAAAATCGTGAATTAGTTTATATGACGCATAATATATATGATGTTTTAGGGATTAAGATAAATGACATAAACGATAAAAATGAGATGACTATAATAAGAGAGATTTTTAATAGTGAATCTTTATCTAGTCAATTAGATAGTTGGAATGAACAAAGCGAATTTTTAAGTCAAATGTTTTCATATCGAAATCCTAGTTATCAACATACTAGGTGGCTAAAAATAAAAATATATCCATTTATTGAAAAGAAATCTAGCTATTACGTTATTTTAATTTCTGATGCAACAAAAGAGCATGAACAACAACATTTATTAGTTTCTCAGGCAAGTGATATAAAAACACGTGAACGACAACTTAATCAAATCACTTCCTTGTCTTATGACATCGAAATAGATATTAATTTAACTAATCAAGAATTTGTTTTAAAAAATCTAAAAGAAGATATAAGATATCTTGGTGATTCTAAAAAGGGAAGTTATAATGAATTTTTAGAAATTATAAAAAGATATGTTAAAGAGGTAGATTATGCTAACCTTTTCAAGGTATTAGAAATAAATAACTTAGAAAAATTATCAAATGAACCACATAATGAAACAACAGCTATTAAATACGGCTTATCTAATAATGAACAAGATGTTTGGTTGGAAAGTACTCTTTTCTTTACTACAAATAAGGGAGAGAAACATGTAACTATTTTAACTAAAAATGTTACAGAAGATACAGAATATATACGTAGACAAAATGCGATGCTACAAAATGCTTTAAAAGAAACTAAACAAGCCAATGATGCTAAATCTGAATTTTTATCAATTATGTCTCACGAAATTAGGACACCGATGAATGCTATTATTGGTTTAAGTGAATCTGTATTAGCTGATGAAATTACCGAAAATGTACGAGAAGATATTGAGAATATTAATAGTGCTAGTAACAATTTACTTGATGTTATAGATGGAATATTAGACATATCTAAGATTGAATCAGGTGTTTTAAAATTAGAAGAAAAAGAGTATAGTACTGCCAAATTTTTTAAAGATATTTATAATTTAACTAAAGAAAGACTTAATCAAGACAAAGTAAAATTAGTATTAGATATTGATAAAAACTTACCAACTAAATTATTTGGTGATAATGGGAAAATTAGACAGATAATATTGAATTTATTAAATAACGCTATTAAATTTACTGAAAATGGTGCCATAACAATTAAGTCAAAAGGGATTAAGCATAATTCAAATATTGAATTACAAATATCTGTTATTGATACGGGAGTTGGCATTGAAAAAAATAAGTTATCAAGATTATTCGATAATAATAAAAAAATAACAAATAATGATAAAAATTATATTGAAGGAATGGGGCTATCTATTTCTGGAAAACTTATTGATTTATTAAATGGCTCAATAATTGCCGAGAGTAAAGTTGGAGAAGGCTCTATTTTTACTATCACTATTGAACAAAAAATTATTGATGATAAGCCAATAGGTGATATTGATATGATAAAAATTCAAAAGAAAAAGGCCAGTAATTTTAAAGCACTTGGCAAAAAAGTTTTGATAGTTGATGACAATAAATTAAATTTGAAAGTAGCTGAAAAATTATTAAAACCCTATGAAGTTACAACAATATCAGTAACAGGTGGTCAAGAATGTTTAGAACTTATTAATAATGGTGAAAAGGTTGAACTAATTTTATTAGATCAAATGATGCCAGATATGGATGGAATAGAGACATTAAGACAGCTTAAAAAAATAGATAATTTTTCAACTCCTGTTATAGTTTTGACAGCAGATGCGATTGTTGGTGTTAAGGAAAAATATTTAAGCGTTGGTTTCAACGATTACTTATCAAAACCTATTAATGTAGATGAATTAAATGCAATCTTAAAAAAATATTTACAAAAATAATTAAAATTTTAAAAATGAAATCCAAGTATTGGATTTTTTTTACCATTTGGATAAACCTATTTAAAACTTTAATATACTAATTATTAAACTTGTTAGAAAAAAATAAATTAAATATGATTATAACGATCAAAAGAGGTATTAAATTATTTGATTGAAAAAATTTTTAAATTATAGTAAGATATATATCATTGAATATTAATTTTGGAGGATTTAAATGGCAGTGATGTATGAGAATAAAGAAATATGTGCAATATGTGGTGGAATGTGTTGCAAAAAGTGTGGTTGTGATTTTGGCGTTGATAACTTTGATAATTTGCAAATAGATTACCTACAAAAGAAATTAGAGGAAGGATATATATCGATTGTTTCCTATCAAAATTTCAAAAAATACGGTAATAAAATAGTAAATAATCCATTTCTATACCTAAGAGCAAGAAATGTAAATAGACCTATCGTTGATTTATTATCCATGAAAACAACTTGTTTATTGTTAAAAGAAAATGGTTGCCAGCTTAGTTTTGCAGAAAGACCAAATGGAGGAAAAAATTTGATTCCTAGAGAAAATCATTTATGTTATCCCATGAAAGATCCCATTTTAATCATTGATGAATGGAAGAACTATCAACAAATATTGCAAAGATTAGTTAAAAGATTAACAGGTAATACTGTTATAACTCAATTAAAAATAGATGTTGAAAATTTATTTTATAATGTTTTCATTTCAAATTTTGATGGTGTTAGTAAAATAGAATTATTAGATATTATGGGAATGCTTCCTCTATTAGAAAAAGTTTATCCAGATGAGTATACAAAAGCTAAAAATAGAGTTGATAAATCACAACAACTTATAAAAGTAAGAAAATAATTATGATAGATAATACAAATAAAATAATAAAAGAGGTTAATCTAAATTGGGGAAAAGATGAAATTATTCGTTTTTTATATGTGAAATTAGCACCTTTTTTTGAACGAGATTTATCATATTTTTTAGCAAGTGAAGATGAGCAATTAAAAATATATCAAAAGGGATTTAAACAAAAAGGAAAATTAGTTGTTTGTCAAACTATCTGCGAAATATATCAATCTATTTATAAAGAATTCAAAATTGATAGTCGTATAATTACTACCAATTTAAAGTCAATCCCACATTATGCATTGATAGTTCATGGTAATTATGGCTGGTATTATATTGATCCGCTTAAAGATTTATTTGCTAATCAATTAGGTTTAAAAACTGAATACTTTGGGTGCATTCCTAAATATGGAATAGTTAAAGATGAATACCCATTTTTAATAAGTATGTCCAAACAATATATTAAATTTATTGATACTAAACTAAAAATTGTGATAAATAATTTTTATATGAATACCTTTTTTGATATATTAAATAAAGAAATGACTGATAATAAAGTTCATACCTTTTTTAATATAAATAAGAATGATTATATTTCTATAATATTAAAAAAATTGGATTTTGCTAACAATCATTTAATAAATATGGGAGAAATACCAGGACTATATGAAAGATTAATATTTTATAAATTCCTTATTGAGCAAATTTATAAAAGAAATGAGAAAAAGATTATTGAACCATCATTAATCTTTGATGAGGATAAATATGCATTATTATTAGATTTAAATTTTAAGACTAATAATTTGCACATGACTTTTCGTGAAAAGAAAGACAATAATGGTAAATATTGTCTAAAAAGAATTAAATGACTATAAGTTTATGCTTTTAATAATTACTAGTTAATGTAAAGCAAAAGTATTGCTGATTTACTTTCTAGTATATACATGCTATAATCATACTAGAGGAGTAGTTAATATGCGAGATATAAAGGAGTTTCTTAAAGATGCTATTGTGTATATTTTAATCGCGGTTGCAGTTATTTTAATTATTAAATATGTATTTTCATTAGAACAAGTTGTTGGTCCTTCAATGGAACCAAATTATAAATCGGGCGATTTGCTATTTTTAAATAAAATCTCTTATAAGTTTAAAGAACCGCGACTATTTGATGTTGTTGTTATTGCTAATGATGATACAAAATATATGATTAAAAGGATTATAGGATTACCAGGTGATACCATTGAATATAAAGATAATAAATTATATATAAATGGTGAAGCGACTAAGGAATACTTTGATATATCAGGAATTACTAAAGATTTTAGTTTAACACAATTTAATTATGATATAATTCCAGATGGATATTATTTTGTTCTTGGTGATAATCGTGAAAACTCTAAGGATAGTCGTGTATATGGATTAATAAGTCGTGATGATATAATTGGCAAAGTGCAATTCAGAATTTGGCCAATAGTTAGATAGGTGGTATGTATGGCTTATATAAAGTATAAAGAATTAACTCAATATTTTAATTTTTATAAAGAACTTGATATTAATAATTTACCAGATTATGTTAATGAATACATTGATAAGAATGAAAAGGTATTGATAGGATATGGAACTATGCGTGATAAGTTTATATTGACTGATCATAAAATTATTCTATTTGATGTTAGAGGATTAAGTGGGAAACATAAGCGTATTCATTTTTTCCCTATTACATCAATTTCCTCTTGTGCCTTAGATTTCAAAATTAAAGAAATAGGACTACTTTTATCTCTAGATAGTGGATATCAATTACGATTAAATTTTACGAATATGAATCCAACAGATAAAGTTAAAATTAGAACATTTTTTACAGAGATTGTGAATAAAAAATGTTTAAAAATTTAAATTAATTAGATATTAGGTGAGAATTAGCTCACCTTTTTGCATATTATATAGTAGTAAAATTTTTATGCAATTATATTTTTGAATATTAATTATTAATAAAATAAATTGTATAGAAAACACATTTTTTTTAAAAAGTCAATATTAGAAAAAAGAAAAAATAAAATTGAAACAAGAATTGACATTTTTTTACGCGTATGCTATAATCTCTTTAGCATTAAAGAAAGGGGAATTTTTATGATTAATAAAAAAACAATATTGATTATAGTGATGTTTGTAGTTACTGGTTTCTTAGTGTTCTCGTTTGCAAATCCAAATGATGATAATGAACTTAATGATAATAGTATTGGCACTAATAACAATACCAATAATTCAAAAGATGATGAAAATAAAGATAATGATAAAAAAGATAATCAAACATCAAATAAAGACAAAGATGATACAAAGACGGATGATGAAAATAAGTATGGAAGTTTAGATAGAGACAACAATGATGGAACAACAGTTAATAATAATTTAGCTAATGGAAATACTGGAGGTAATCAAACAGGAGGAAATACTGGAGGTAATCAAACAGGAGGAAATACTGGAGGTAATCAAACAGGTGGAAATACTGGAGGTAACCAAACAGGTGGAAACACTGGAGGAAATCAAACAGGAGGAAACACTGGAGGAGATCAAACAGGAGGAAACACTGGAGGAAATCAAACAGGAGGAAACACTGGAGGAGATCAAACAGGAGGAAACACTGGAGGAGATCAAACAGGAGGAAACACTGGAGATAATAAGCCAACCGAACCTGATGTTGATAAATTGACTGGTCCAAGTGTATTTGTTCCAACTGATGATGGAATTGATGCAGTTGTAGAAAAAAATATTGTTACTTATAAAGGAATCATAGAAAAAGCAAATGTTGATGATTTTGGTGTTTATTATATAAATGTTGTAGTTAGGGCACCATACAAATATTCTCAAAATGTTTTAAAAAATGCTTCAATAGTAACTCCTTACGGAGAAAAATATAATGCTGGCTTTTTACAATATGATTCAGAGGGATATGCATATTTCTCTATACCACAGGGCTTTATTAATGGAATTTCTTCTGAACTAAGCTTGACAGTTAACTGGGGAGTAGGAGAAAATATTGTATATACATTAAAATCTAACATCAATGTTGTTGATTAATGTGTGTCATCATTGATGATGCACTTTTTTTTGCAATATATGTCACATTTACGCAAAAGTATAGGTATTATATACGCATATTGACAAAAAATCGAAATAATGTTATTATATTAAACCAATTAGGGGGGAATTTTATATGAGTAAAAAATTTATTAAACGTTTATCTTATATTATAGCAAGTTTTGTATTATTAATTGGAGGAATCTTCACTTATTCTTTAATTAATAACAATAAAACATATTTTTCGGAAGATGATGTATTATTAGCAGCAACTAATTACATCAAAAAAAATGATATTGGAATAGGAGAAGAATTAGAAATATCAGTATCATTATTGAAGGCGAATGGTTTTTTAGGAAATGATACCATTTGTACAACTGATTCATATATTACTGTTAAAAATGTTAATGGTGAATATATATATGAATCTAATTTGAATTGCAATAATATTACTACAATAACTGATAATGTAGTATATATGACTGCAAATACAGTAAGTGAAACTATTAATCCACAAATACCTCTTGCATATAAAGGGCCTACTTATAGTATTACTAGTAGAACAAATAAAAATGTAACAGTTACAATTGTAACTAATCTAGATATTTTAGATGTAGATGGTTGGACAAAGGTTAATAGTAAAACAATATCTAAAACATATAGTACTAATAGTAATGAGACAATAAAAATTTATGCTAAAAACAGTATTAATAATTATCGTCAAATTAGTATTGATGTTAATAATATTGACAAATATGAACCAACAATTGTTGGTGTAGCTAATGGAACCACTTATACTCAAGATGTAACAATTGGCTTTAACAAAATCTTTAATGGTTCAATAGTTCCAGTTACAGCTAAGTTAAATGGTAAAGATATTGAAAATGGACAAGTTGTTTCAAAAGATGGAAATTATACATTAGTAGTTACTGACGATATTGGTAATAGTAAAACAGTAAGTTTTATCATTGATAAAACAGCTCCAGAGGTTACTGGTGTTGAAAATAATGGACATTATAACCATGATGTAACTATTAATTTTAATGAAGGTAATGCCACTTTAAATGGTAGTAAAATTGATAATGGGCATTTAATTGTAGCTAATGATGAAAATGAAAAAGAGTATAAATTAGTTGTAATTGATGAAGCTGGAAATAAAAATGAAATTACTTTCTGGATAGATATAACAGGTGCGACTGTTTCAAAAGATTCAGATGGTAATATTACTGGAATTGAATATAGCCCGGTTTTAACAAATGGACAAACAGGTAGTGATACAACTGTAACAATTACTTATAATGAAGAGATTAGTTTAGCTGATGGTAGTGACTGGTCAATTTCAGCAAGCAATCCAAATCAAATTTATAAACAATTTATTGGTAAAAATGAGAGTGTAACAGATATTAATGATACTATTACAGTTAATGATTTGGCTGGTAATATAGGTGAAACTATAAATATCAATTTCACAATCGATAAGAAAGCGCCAGAGATGGTAGGAGAAATCGAATATAGCCCAGCTTTAACAAATGGAAGAGCAACAAATGATACAACTGTAACAATCACATATAATGAAGCAATTAAATTAGGTGAAGATTCAGAATGGAGCATTGTTGAAGGAACAAATAATACAAAAATCACAAGAACATTTACAGGATTGGAAAATGAAGAAACAGTAGTTACAGATAGTGTTATTGCAAAAGATTTAGTAGGAAATACAAGCGAAGCAACAACAATCAATTTCACAATTGATAAGAAAGCACCAGAGATAGTAGGAGAAATTGAATATAGTCCAGCTTTAACAGATGGAAAAACATCAAGTGATACAATCGTAACAATCACATATAGTGAAGCTGTTAATTTACCAGCTAATTGGAATTATGTAGTTGATAGCGAAACAGGAGAAATAAATAATACAAAAATCACAAGAACATTTACAGGCTTAGAAAATATTGAAACATTAGTAAACGAAACAGTAAATGTAAGTGATTTAGTAGGAAATATAAGTACTGATCAAACTATTAATTTCACAATTGATAAAAAAGCACCAAGTGTAACAGGAATTACATATATACCAGATTTAATAAATGGAAACTTATCAACACAAGATGTAATTGTTGTTGTAACATACGATGAGGACTTAAAAGAAGCACCAGAGAATTGGGAATTTGCAAACGGTTCAACAAATCAAATTACAAGAACATTTACAGGTGAAAATGGAAAAGAAACTGAAATTAATGAAGGTATAGTAGTTGAAGATTTAGTAGGAAATACAAGTGTAGAGACAACAATTAGTTTCACAATCGATAAGAAAGCACCAAGTGTGACTAATATAGACTATAGTCCAATTTTAACAGATGGTAGAACAATAAGTGATACAACTGTGACAATCACATTTGATGAAGCATTAAAAGAAGCCCCAGAAAATTGGGAATTCGTAAATGGAACAACAAATCAAATTACAAGAACATTTACAGGCTTAGAAAATGC
>CAMSCJ010000020.1 GCA_947056845.1 uncultured Mycoplasmatota bacterium | reverse complement strand
CATTTGTTTGTAAATAACTTTTTGTTAATTTTTTCAAGTAATTAATTTTTAGAAAGCTAGTCCTTAATATATAAAAAAAGTAAGGATAGAAACTTTATAGCTTGGAAGAATAAAGCACCCTTACATTTCTTATTATAGCATAATTTCTAATTTAAAGCAAACTTTTTAATACCTACTACTTAATTTGATTATTTCTTCAAAACTATCATCAATAGCCATAATATTTTTATGGAGTTGTTGACACTTATCACATTTATAGATTATTTTATAAGTATCCCGAAATTTTTCAATACCAATTGGAATAAGTAATCCATTACAAGTATTTAACCGATCGCCTGGATTAATATCAACATGCTTAGAATATAAACAATATGGGCAATGATCCCTAGCTGTATAATTTAATTTAAAAACTTGTCTACTACAATTTTCGCAAATAAAATTTTCATCACGCATTAAAAACTTTTTCATAAATACCTCAAATTTATATAATTTACATTCAAAAATTAAAATGATATAATATTTTTGCTTGGAGTGAGTATATGGAGTATAAATTTACAATAAATGATTTTGAAGGACCACTTGATTTATTACTACATTTGATTAAGCAATCTAATATTAATATCTATGATATAAATATAGAAGAAATTGCTATTCAATATTTAAATTTTATTAATTCAAGCCAAAATATTAATTTAAACATTGCTAGTGAATACCTAATTATGGCCGCTGAATTAATGGAAATAAAATCAAAAATGTTATTACCAAAACAACCAAATGAAAATAATGAAGAAGAAATTGATCCTAAAGAAACCCTTATCAATAAACTTATAGAATATAACAAATACAAAAATATTATACCACAATTTCAAGAATTAAAAAATGAAAGAAATAATATTTATACTAAAAAACCAGATGATTTAAGCTCGTTAGAAAAAGAAGTAATCATTAATGAGAGTTCTGATTTAGCACTTCTAATTGATGCATTAAATAAATTTTTAAGCAATCAAAAATCAAAGCAACCATTAAACACAACTGTTACTAAAAGGGAATACTCTATAGCTCAAAGAAATTTAGAAATTAAAAATATTTTAAAAATTAAAAAAAATATTAACTTTTTAGAATTGTTCGATATAATTACAAAAGAATATATTGTTATTACTTTTCTATCAATTTTAGATTTGGCTAAAAAAAATGAAATACTTATTGAGCAAGATAAAAACTTTAATACAATTTTATTAAAAGATATCGAGGTGAAATCATGAATTTAAAAGCTGTTTTAGAAGGTTTATTATTTCTATCTGGTAGCGAAGGATTAACTTTTGAGCAAATTAAAGAAATTCTAGAAGTAGACGATGCTAAAGGAAAACAATTAATTGCTGAATTAAATGCTGAATATAAATTAAAAACGCGTGGTATCAAACTTGAATTACTAGGTGGAGCATTTAAATTAACAACAAAAAAAGAACACAAACCATATTTTGAAAAAATGTTAAAATGTGAAGCAGAAGGCGAATTAAGTGAAGCAGCATTAGAAACATTAGCAATTATTGCCTATAATCAGCCTATTACAAGAAATCAAATTGATGAAATACGTGGGGTTAGTAGTTCACATATTATTAGAAAACTCCTAATTAAGGCTCTTATTCAAGACTGTGGACGCTCAGAATTACCTGGAAGACCAATTCTATATTCAACAACACCACACTTCTTAGATTATTTTGGTCTATCCAGTATAAGTGAATTACCACCACTTGAAATAAACAATAACAAAGAAAACATTCAAGAAGAGGACTTATTCGAAACGCGATATACAGAAAATTAATAAATTTTATTGATTAGTTGAAATAGATTATGATATAATCTATTTGTATTTGCCAACCTGGCGGAATGGTAGACGCAGTGGACTCAAAATCCACCGATAGCAATATCATGAGGGTTCAAGTCCCTTGGTTGGTACCAAAGTGATTGAAACTCGAAATTTTCGGGATTAAAGAAAAAAGACTTTTCGACAAGTCTTTTTATGATATTATGAATATATAGGTATCTGAAATTAACTAATGTCGAAATCAGATGCTTTTACTATTTTAGAAGTAATATAATGCAAAATAGAAAATAAAAGTTCCTGATATATTTAAGATATATTCAAAAATATTAAATATTTGTTCATTATAGAGCATATTTATATTAAATTATGACAATCTAGTAGTAAACATGCTGCGCATTGACAAAATCAATATGCTATAACTCTACAATTTGTAGAGGAAATATTAAATATTTATATGTTAAAATTTAATTGGTGATAAAAATGAATTTAGGTAGTAGAATAGCAAAATTAAGAAAAGAAAAAGGTATAACACAACAGCAATTAGCCGATATACTTTATGTAACTGATAAAACCATTTCAAGCTGGGAATCTAATCGAACAGAGCCTGATTTAGAGATGATAATAAAAATAGGCGAAATATTAGAAGAAAGCATAGGATATTTAATTTATGGGGATAATCCTAAAAATGATATTGAAACTGAAATTAAAATTAAATTATCTAAAGATGAATTTAAAATTATAGAAAATACTATAAAAAACAAAGCTAAATTTTTAAAAAACAATAAACAATATGATACCTATTATCAACCAATGCATAGAAAGTTTCTAAAGAAAGATAAAGAGACTATAAATGAATGGCTTAGAATTGGGATAAGAGGAAATAAAAAAATATTAAATTATAAAAATTGGTATGATAACATGTATTGTGATGAATATGAAGTGGAGATAGATAATGACAAAAATTTAGATAAAATATTTAAAATATTAGGGCTAGAAAAGATTGCAACTGTAAATAAAGTAAGAAGTACATATCTTTATTTAAATAAATATGAAGTTGCTTTGGATTATGTTGATAATTTAGGATATTTTATAGAAATAGAAGTTAAAAAATATGATGATTATGCTATAAAAGAATATGATAACCTAATTAAAATTGCAAAGGATCTTAATTTAAATTTAAATAATATAGATAAAAAAGGGTATCCATACCATATTATTTATAATGATTAATTAAACATAAAAGTAGTTATATCATTTTGAGAAAGGCACCAATGATTAAAGTTTGAGTTTTCAAGTATAATAAAACGGCTTGTAAAAAAGTCGTTTTTATGTTAATTTATATGTAAATAAAAAATCCATGATATCTATTAATATTTATCAAATATTAATAGAATTTACAGGGGGGATATATGAAGTTAGCATTAATAAGTGATATCCATTCCAATTTAATAGCTCTTAATTTAGCGATATCCGATTGCAAAAAAGAAAATATTGATAAAGTAATATTTTTAGGTGATTACATTACAGATTTAGAAAATGAAAACGAAGTTTTAAATATTATAAAAAAAAATGCTGATTATGCAATCTTAGGAAATAGGGAAAAATATATATTAAATTATTCCCCATTAAAAAAAGATTATAATAATTATAAACCGATTTATACAACTTTCAACAATTTAAATCAGGAAAATTTGGATTATATAAAATCATTAAAATCGCATGATATAATTACGATAAATAATTTAAAAATTTTAATTATACATAGTGATATATACCATAATGAAAATATTAATAATATGTTTGATCAAATAATAAACGACTTCGACTTTGATATATGTTTCTTTGGAC
The DNA here is from genome assembly GCA_947056845.1 of uncultured Mycoplasmatota bacterium. GTDB lineage: Bacteria > Bacillota_I > Bacilli_A > RF39 > UBA660 > CAJLIR01. The sequence continues at coordinate 26,374 of CAMSCJ010000020.1, read as the reverse complement.
ATACACATGAATATTTATATAAAGAATACAAAAATAAAATATTTTTAAATCCAGGGTCGATTGGCATACCTGTTGATTCACCTACTTATAAATATTGCATTGTGGATGTTCGAGATAAAATAAATGTAGTTCTAAAAGAATTTAGAGTAAATGATACATTTAATGAACTCGCTGATAAATATAAAAGTTCAAAATATTATAATAGCAATTATTCATGGGCAAACTTAATTTTATATTCCATAAAAAATAGTAATAGCTATTGTGAAAAGTTTATTAAATTGTTCAATTCTAAAATAAAAAATCTAAATCAAATTAGTGCTGATGAATTCAATGAAATATGGGACAAAACCTATAAAGAATTCTGTCAAAAATACAATTTAAATTAATACCAAACATTGATTTTTATGCAAATAAAAAGAGAGCATAAACTCTCACACAATTTAATTAAATATATTCATAATACGTGGTAATAAGAAAATAGATGCAACAATAACTAAACCAATTACTAATAATATAATATCCTCAAAATTAAATTCTTTACCTAATAACTTTATTTTTTTATTATCTTCTTCCTTTTTTTCATCAGAATTTATTGGTTGCTCATTTTCATCTAATACTTCCTCTAATTCCTCTATTTTAGAAGAATCACTATTTATTTCATTAACTTCTTCTAATTCTTCTAGTTCTTCAACATCATTTAAAGTCCCAGTATCATTCTCTTTAACTGCTTGTTCCTTTACCACCTGATTATCAAAATTAAAATCGTAATTTAATTCTTGATTTTTATTTTCTTCATTATTCATACTATCCCTCGCTTATTATAATAAGTATAACAAAAAAATCAAAAAAATCAAACCTTTTTTCTTATAATTTTATTTATCTCTTTTTTATATTATCATTAATACACAAATGTCTTTCTGTAATATCTAAATAATCATTATCGACACAAACCTCGAAATAAACCCCATCAGGTATTCCATCTTGCTTGATATTTTCAACAAGTGAGCCAACAAGATAATAATTTATTCCCGATTCTTCAATTCTTTTGGTCCAATGCTGATGTCCAACAAAAACAGCCAGCACGTTTTCTTGATTAATTAGTATTTCCTTTAATTCTCTTCTATTTCTAAGCATACCTGACTCTATATCATTTTCAAACCAAAAATTCCCAATCATATCATCCTCAGCAATTCCAAAATGCGAAAATATAATTGTTTTTTTATCAGCATTTCTCTCTAAATCATCCTTAATCCATATTAAATCCCTATCAGATAAATACTGTGTTCTATATTTATAATCATCTAAATTAACATCTGTTCCTAAAAATAATAAATGATAACTATTTATATCAAAAGAAAAAGTAGCTTCAGTATAACCAATAACCTTTAAAACTTCTTTGTTATTTTCCATATTTTTTAATTCGTGATTACCTAGCAATGTATAAAATGGTACATTAAAATTATTAAGCATACATAATATATGTTTTATATTTTGAATATCAGTTTCCTTAGACCCAGAAGCCTGAATTAAATCTCCCAAATGTATGCATATATCAGGTTTTATTTCATTATTAACCATATCTACCATTTGTAAAACAAAGTCGTCAGCATATTCAGTAAGTTTTTGATTAAAACTCCAAACTGGTTTTTCCTTTATATAATGTATATCCGAAAATATACACATCCTTAAATTTGACATAAGCCTTCACTCCTTTTAATATTAATTTTACATTATTTTTTTATGTATTATTATTAGAAACATATATTATCTTCTTTATCTGAATAAATAAAATCAATTGTAATATTTCCTAACAAAATATTCTATTTCTAAATATTTTATAACCCGCTTAATCAATTATATATATTTAAGAGCATTATCTAATTTTCTTCTAAATTTTCCTCATCTAAGAAACTTTTTATTCTCTTATCTAAGTTATTATCTAATATATAATTATAAACAAAATTTGGAACAAATTGTTTCCATTCTTTTCCTTCTTGAATACATTTTCTAATATCAGATGCACTAATGCCCTTCTCCGCCAATGTAACTCTCCATAATACCTCAACATTTAATTTCAAATCATCTCGTAAGGACTTTAATTTTTCTTCTCCCCATTCATCATATATAGTCATATAATATTTCGCGTCCAAAGGAGCATAATTAAATATTTTCTCTGGAAAATTTATTGGAAATGGAACAATATCAAATTCTTCCTGCCCTATACCTGCCTCTAACATAGAATACTTTATACATTCCATTCTTTCAAAATATGTAAGCGGATTAGAACTTCTTTTTGATCTATGAGGATTAGCCTCATTATATTTAGTCAAATCTACCTCCGGATTACAAATTCCTATAATTAAATGCTCACATCGCTCTTTCCCTGCTAATAAATATTTCATGTGATCATTATGCAATAACTGAAATCTTCCATGTATAACTCCTACTTTATCCATTGCTAAAAAACCCCTCTCTTTAATTATCTTTCTTTACTAATATTTTGTTTTCAACTGTAACTCTCATATATTTTATCATTATCATCTTTCACTCACTTTACCTAAATAAATCTTTAACTCCAAAATTTTCAACCATATCTACTAATTATCTGACTAAAAATTTAAAATTATTTTCTAAATCTTACACCTTCTAAAGATTTAACTCGGTATCCTACACTTATTACCACATCTAAATTGTAATAATCAACTAAATGTGTTTGATTTTTACTTTTTATTGCACCATGTTTTGTGGTAGTTGCAAATTTTGCAACTACCATATTCCTATCTAATTCTTCCTCTATAAATACATTTTTTATATGCCTAGAAATTACTGATTTATCCCTTCCGAATAATTTTGCCATCTGTTCTAAAGATAGCCAAACAGTTTCATCTTCTAAATTTACATCCAATTTAATACTTCCATCTTTTGATTCATATATTATTAATTCCGATTTATTATTTTCTATAACTTCATTTTTCATTTTTTATTCCCCCTTAATTTAACTATACAACACATACCACTAACCCCGTATGAGAAAACATATATTCTTCAAACAACCTGCTTTATATTTTTCTATATTTTTATCAAAAATCTTCATTTTTTACTCAATTTTTAGTGTTTTTTTGATACCTACTGACTAGTTGATTTTATCTTTATTTATAAAAGGTTTAATACTTATTCAATACGCACACACATTCAACATGTTTAGTATTAGGAAACATATCAACGGGTGTAATCTCGATAACTTCATAAAAATCACTTAATAATTTTAAATCCCGGGCTAATGTTACAGGATCACACGAAACGTAAATAACTTTACGTGGGTTTACACTTATAATACCAGCTATCGTCTGTCTGTTAAGCCCGCTTCTAGGAGGATCAACAACAACAATATCTATTTTAGAAGTAACATTATCGAAAGATAATTCGCTTGAGCCACAATAGAACTCTACATTGTCAACTAAATTATTTTTTTTATTTATCTCAGCATCATTTACTGCATACTTATTAATTTCATAACCGATAACTTTATGAACAAATTTACTAATATAAATTCCAATGGTCCCAGTACCACAATACAAATCTAAAACTGTTTCATTCCCATTAAAGTTGCCATATTCAATAATTTTATCATATAATTTAACACACATTTTAGGATTAACTTGAAAGAAAGAATCTGGAGAAATTTTAAAAATATAATTCCCTAATTTTTCTTCTAAATAAGCATCCCCATAAACTAAATTATAAATATCATTTTGTTTTATATAAATAGAATTAACATTATCTTCTAGTTTTCTAATATTCTTTAAAGCAACATTATCTCCTATAAATATTACCATTGTCCTATTATTATAAAAACTAGTTCTAATAATTATTTGTTCAATATTATCTAATGAAATCTTTTCCTTTATATTTGACAAGACAGCATTAATATTGGTTGAAGCAATATAACACGCATCAATATTAACTAATTTATAACTATTTTTGGAAAATAGCCCAATTTCTTTCTCAACTTGAAAAGTTAATTTATTACGATAATAAAAATTATTATCGGTAATAGATATAATAGGCTTTATTTTTTCTATGCCAATATTCGCAAATTTTAATATAATATCTTTAACTTTATTCTCTTTAAATGCTCTTTGACAATTATAATCCACATATTGTAAATCACAACCGCCACATCTATCAAAAAATGGACAAATATTCTTTATCCTATTTTTACTATATTCTAAAAATTTAACTACCTTAGCTATAAAATATTTCTTTTTCGATTTATATATTCTAACTATAACTCTATCACCAGGAATCACATTATCGACAAAAACAATCTTGCCATCAATATAACCAATACCCCTAGCATCATGATCAAATCTTTCAATCAAAACTTCATGTAAAATATCAGCATCCATTTTAAACACCCAAAATTATTTTATCATTTTTATTCATATTATTCAAACGTTGTTTTTTAAGTCGATATATGATAAACTTTATATTAAGGAAGTTGGTAATATGGCAAAGAAACATAATAAATCATTTGTTGAAATAAAAAAAGATAACAATTCTGATTCCACTATAATTAATCCATTAGAACAATATGAATATATTGAACCACCAAAAAAAATACCAATTAAACAAATCGCATTAGTGATAACCATAATTATAACTATAACTTTAATTTTTATTTTTTTTAAAATAATTGATAAAAAGAGTTTCAAACCTGATGAAACTGTAAAAAGCGAGCAAACAACAAAAATTGACACTTATAAAACAACTACCACGGAAAAAGAACAAAATAAGAATGACAAAATTACAGAAACGCTAGTATGTACATCATCAACTATAGAAGACAACTTACAAATTGATATAAAAGTAACAACGAACTTTCATAATAAAAAACTTCGCTCAGATGAAAATTTAATGACAATTAAATTGTTAAATGAAACTGCTAAAGAACAATTTGATAATTATGTTACAACCCTACAAATGTTTTCATTATATTTAATGGAGAATTCTAATTATGAAATAACTGATTATACAGATGATAATCAATTTAGTATTTCGATAAAAACTACTTATACAAAAGATAATAAAATAGAAAGTAATTTAACCTACGATGAGGATTATGAATCAGTAAAACAAAAACTTATCGAACTTGGTCATAGTTGCTAATAAAAATATATTCATCACTATAATGAATATATTTAAAACTTCGCAATAAATTTATATTTTTCAAATTAAGACGAATACTAAAACAGCTACAACAACAATCACAAGAAATAAAATAACTAGCATCATCTTCATCCAAAAATTATTCTTTTTTAATTTATTTTTAATCTCCTTTATATCATCAAAATCGTCTTCCTTGAAACTCATACTCGATGTATAAAATGAATGATCAATTTCATTTTTATCATCAACTACAGGCTTTACCTTTGGAATATCATTCATAACCTTATTAATCGAACTAATTCCACCAACAATCGTATTCTCATTATCAGACTTTAGATCACCCAATACATCTAATGATAGATCACGATCATTTAACTCTTTTAATAGCTTAGTACTAGCTATTGTATTTAATAGTTCATCCAAATTTTCGTCCTGCTCTTGTTTACTAGCTTTATATGATTCAATTTTCTTTAATAAATTAATTTGTTCATCTTTTAATTTATGATAATCATTTTTTTCGGTTTTATCAATTTTTGCTTTTTCTAAAACTTCTCTAATATCATAATTGCGATTATCCTCATCATCATTGGAAATTGAAAAACTCAAATCTACATTTCTAGATACTCTCCGCTCAGTTTTTTTATCACGATTTAAAATCTCATTTAATTTAGCTGGGCTTATTTCATTAGCATTAGATATTTGTTCAACACTTGGTTGACTTAGACTATTATGTATATCATCATAAAGTCGCTGATTTTTTCGAGTACGTTTAGCCACATCAACATCTGTTTGATAATATCTTTCCATTCTACTTGGCATATATCCCACCTCATTATAATAATGATATCATATTTTTTTTAATTTTGAAATATTTACTTGCATTTTTAATACTATTTATCTATAATCTTTATTAGGAGGAATTTTATGAAAAAAGTTATTGTTAATAAAGAAAAATGTATATCTTGTGGAGCTTGTGTTGGCCTAGTAGATGAAGTTTTTGAATTTGGTGAAGATGATTTAGCGCAAGTAAAAAGTAATATTGACTTTGCTAATATAAATGAAGAATTGGAAAATGAAATTAAAGACGCCATCGAAGGTTGCCCAACTGAGGCAATTGAAGAATTGGATAGCGATGATAAAAATTCCATTTAAATTATTCATCTAATAAATTGAAAATATAATATTAAAAGAATTATATAAAGAAAAAACTAGTTTTTTTATTGAAAATTAGTTTTTTTATTAACTTCTCACTTCAGCATATAATTTTTTTACTTCTTTTAAACTCAAATAACGATATTCCCCTGATTTTAAATTTTGAACATCCAAAAAAGCAATTTTTTCACGTTTCAATTTTAACACCTGATATCCAACTGCTTCAAACATTTTTTTTACTTGATGATTTTTCCCTTCATGAATAATGATTTCAACTAAAGATGTATTACTTTTTTTATCAAATTTTTTCAATCGTACTTTAGCTCTAGATGTTTTAAAATTATCAATATATACACCATTTGACAATTTGTTTAAAATATCTTTAGGAACAAAGCCAGCTACTTTAGCTATATAAAATTTTTCAATTTTATTTTTAGGATGCATTAATAAATTTGCCAGTTCACCATCATTTGTAAGCAATAAAGCTCCTGTTGTATCATAATCAAGTCTACCTACTGGATATAATCGCTTATCAGTTTCAATTAAATCTAAAACCGTTTGTCGATTTTTTTCATCATTCGTTGTTGTTACAACACCACGTGGTTTATTAAGTAAAATATATTCCTTCTCTTCAAATAATAATGTTTTCCCTAAAATTGTTATTGTATCATTTTTATCAACACAAGAACCTAAGCGATCAACAACAACCCCATTAACCTTCACTTTACCACTGCTAATAAGTTCCTCAGCCTTTCGCCTAGAACAATAGCCACTATTAGCAATAACTTTTTGTAATCTCTCCATTTTAGTCACCTAGACTGATTATACTTAAAAAAATAAAAAAAAGCAAATGCTTTTCTATTCACATGTATAACCTACATTTTCAAGCATCTTCTTTGCTTCTTTCCTTTTATTTATTTCTTTTTTAGTGACATACATCATATTTTCAAACAAATCATCACTTATTTTATCAACTTTTATTTTTACATTAACTGTAATAACCGAATTATTTAATTTTGCTCTACATTCAACTAATTTACTACTAGCCGACTCATAAAAATCACAATGTTCAACAACTTCATCATATTCTTCTTCTATCTCTTCTACCGTATAATGTTCATTATAAACAGATTCCATCTTTATACTTATTTGTTTTAAATTATTTCCATTTTCATCATAAACTAACTTATAACTTTCATTATACGTATATCCAGGATTTTTAGCTCTTTTTTCACATGTCAACTGACTTTTATTACAACCTGTAAATATTATTAAAGTAAGTAATAATATCAAAATATTATATTTCATTCTACCACCAAAATAATATTACACCTTAAGATTGAATTAGTCAAATTTATAAAATCAGATTAACAATTATTATACTGATAATTATACAAATAATATCCGCAATTACACCGGCTGTTAGAGCATATTTAATTTTTTTTACCCCAATCGTCCCAAAATAAATAGTTAAAATATAAAAAGTTGTTTCCGTTGAACCCTGCAAAATTGAGCCCAAAACACCTAAAAAGGAATCTGGACCATGAGTTTCGAAAATATTTGTTAAAATTGCTAAAGCTGATGAGCCAGAAATCGGGCGCATAATCATCATTGGTAAAATTTGATATGGTATTCTTAAAAACATTAAAATATCTGTTAGCTTATCAAAAAATGCATCTATAAGACCACTTTTCAGAAATATATTAACTCCTAAAATCATGGCCAACATTGATGGAAACAAATTAATCGCAAGTTCTATACTCTCTTTAGCTCCCTCAATAAAAACATCATATATATTAACTTTCTTTTTTATTCCATAAATAAGAATTATTAAAATAATTAGTGGTATGATCGCATTTGAAAGAAAATTAATCATTTTTTATACCTAATAGCTAAAATCCGATCAACAATAAGTCCTATAACTAAGGAAGCAAAAGTTACTATAATACAAGGTAACAAAATAAATGTGGGATTACTACTACCATATAACATTCTAAGCGATATTACAGTTGTCGGAATAATTGTTAAACCACAAGTATTAATAACTAAAAAAGTTATCATACTTCTTGTCGCTTCATCTTTTTTGGGATTTAATTCCTGTAATGATTTCATAGCCTTTAATCCAAATGGGGTGGCAGCATTTCCAAGACCAAACATATTAGCAACAATATTAGAAGAAATATAGCTAATTGATTCATGATTTTTAGGAATATCTGGAAATATTTTGATTAAAATTGGGGAAATCAATTTAGAAAATTTTGCTAACAAACCAGATTTAGACGCAATATTCATAATTCCAAGCCAAAGACCCATTACTGGTAATATCTTTAAAACCATATCTAACGACGTTTTAGTACTACTCAAAATCTCTGTATTTATAATATCTGTTTTTCCAGTTAGAATTGAAAATATAATTCCAACGATTATAAAAAAACCCCAAATTTTATTTACCATAAACTTTTCCACCACTTTGCTAACCGTTGATACCATTTAAGATGTTCTTGTTTTTTTTCCTGAACATAAATTTCCGTTGTAAAAATTTTCTTGTCATTTTGCATAACATGAACATTTCCAACAATATCACCATCTTGGTATTTTTCATTTCTATTTAATTCTATTTTCAAATATAAATTACTCTTTTCAGACTTCATTAAAGGATAAGAAAACTTTTCTTTTATATAAAGAGTTGAATTAGTATAATAATTCTCATCATATACATTAATTTCGCCCTCTTCTAAAATCTTATAAGAAAAATAATTATTAAAAGCCTCCTCATACAAATCTTTATGGTCATTAAAATCATTTCCATCATTTAAGGTAACAACTACTAAATTTAAATTATCACGACTAGCCGTTGTAACTAAAGTTCTTCTTGCCTTATCAGTGAAACCTGTTTTGCCCCCAGTCGTATATTTATAACTATTCAATAACCGATTCTTATTATACCAAGCGTAAGAATTCATATTTGTAGTTAAAGTATACTTTTTAGTACTAACAATTTTACGATAAGTTTCATTTTTCATCGCGTAACTAGTTAAAATAGCCATATCATATGCGCTTGAATAATTACCCTTTTCTTGATCTAAACCACTAGGATTATTAAATTCAGATTCCTTCATGCCTATTTCCTTAGCCTTAGAATTCATCATCTCAACAAAACTATCAACATCTCCACCAACAAAATTTGCAATTGCTAAAGCAGCATCATTTCCACTTCTAAGCATAAGTCCATATAGTAAATCTAAAAGTGTAAGTTGTTCTCCTTGCCTTATATAAATTCCTGACCCATAGGCTGGTAAAATTTCATCACCAATAGTTACTATTTCATCTAATTTCCCACTTTCAATAGCAACAATACATGTCATAATTTTAGAAATTGATGCGACTGTTCGAACATTATGAATATCCTTGCTATATAAAATTCTACCACTATCCATATCCATTAATATCGCTGATGTCGCACTTGTATCAAAAGCCTTGACACTATAAGGAATAATAGATAAAACTATTAAAATAAAGCAAAATAGTCTCTTCATATAATCACCTATAAAAAGATATGAAAAAAAGGACAAAATATTCACTATCAAAGATTATCAATATAAAATTGAATAAAATAATATTTTTATAATAAAATAATATTTAAAAATGATATAATAGTATTAGAAAAGGAAAAATGATATGAAAAAAAAACACTTTTTATCTCTAATAATAGTTTTTATTATTGTCTTAAGTCCCATTTTAATTAAAGCTGACTCCGGATTTGATTCTAGCTGGGATAGTGGCTCATCATGGGGAGGATCTTCTGATTGGAGTAGTTCATCTAATTATAGTAGCGGTTCATATTATAGTGGTGTTTATTTTAACGGAGCATCAATTATCACCACTATGATATTAACATTTATTATATTTGTTTTTTATCAATCATTTAGAAAAAAAATAAATAATAATGCCTTACCTAAAATAATTATGTTTCCCCCATATTTCATATTTATCTTCTTTATTTTTGGTTTCATAAATTTACTAATATCGATAATTACACTTATTATCCTTCTAACTGAAAGCAATAAAAATAATAACTCTAACCAATCGTCTAACATTCCATCAAGATTATCGCAAGAAGATATCCATAAATATTTACCAAATTTAAATATTGAAGAATTTAATAATATCGTCTTTAATATATACAAAGATATTCAAGAAGCTTGGATGAATTTTAATTTAGATACAATTAGAAATTTAGTTAGTGACGAGATTTATAATATGTATTCAATGCAACTTAATACTCTAAAAATTAAGGGGCAAAAAAACATGATGGAAAATATTAAATATATTAATAACTATATATCTAATATTTCAACAGAAAACAATATTACCACTATTCAAACTGTCTTGACAGTAACTTGTAATGACTATGTTATTGATAGTAATAACAAGGTAGTACGTGGTAATAAAAATCGTACAATGACCTATACATATATACTAACATTTACTAAATATAATAATGATCAAAATATTACTAATTGTCCTAATTGCGGAGCAAAGATAAATATTAATTCTAGTGGTCAATGTGAATACTGCAACTCAAATATTATAAATAAAGAAGAAAAATGGATTATGACAAAAAAACAGATGTCGATTCAAAAATAAAAAATGGAGTGAATTATGAAATTAAACATAAACGATATATTAGGGATCATTCAAAATTTTATAAATGACAATATCATCATAATATTAATAGTTATATCATTAATAATAGTAACAACAATTATAACCAAAATTAAAATGAAAAATAAAAAGCCCATAACAAAACTTGATATTAATCATAATGACCCTTTATTAACAACAAAAGAAATTAATGATAGAGAAAATATCCAAATCGAGGCCTTTAATTTAATCAAAGATTTAAAAACTGCAAAAATGAATTTTGATATAGATAAAATCAGGGCTATCACAACTGATAATATTTTCGATTTATATACAATACAAATTGAAACTCTAAAAAATAAACAACAAAAAAATATTATTGAACAAATCGAATATATAAAATCATATATTACTAATGTTATAAATAATAACGAAACTGTAAACTTAAGAATTCTTATTAAATGCTTTGATTATACTGTTGATAAAAAAAATAATGTGATTAAAGGTAAATATAATAAGAAAACATTACAAACTTATGAAATTGAAATCGTAAAAAATAATTCTAATTACCTTATTCAAAAACTTGAATTGTTATATGAAAGAGAGATATAGTAAAGGAGCTAAATATGTTAGATAAATTAATCGAATTAGATAATACATTCACCGAAAGTAAATTTAAAACCAAAGTAGATAATATCTTTGTTATGCTACATATAGCACTTATGACAAAAGATTTAGATAGAGTTAAACATTTTATAAATGAAAAAATATATAATGAATTTAATGAAAGATTAAATAATTTAAACAATAATAATCAAATTCAGATGTTTGACGAATTAAATGTAAAATCAACTGAAATTCAAAATATTGAAATTACAGACGATTACTTTATTATTACCGTTAAATTAATATCTAGATATATGGATTATATTATTGATTCATACTCAAAAAAACTGGTAAGTGGAAACAATAGTCATCGTATAGAAAAAATAAATATCTTAACGTTTGCTAAAATAAGAGACTTCAAAATTCAAGATAGCATTAGAAAGTGTCCATCATGTGGAGCTAACATGAATGTAAATAACACTGGTAAATGTGATTATTGTGGTACCATTTATAATAATAAAGACTACGATTGGATTTTAACTAATATTGAAACACAATAAAATAGGCTATTAAAAGTTAATTTTACTTTCAATAACCTATTTTTTTATAATTAAATTTACCTAATTATTTTTCTTTCACCATTACAATTTGAGCACCTCTTGACTGTAAATTATCAAATGTCTCATTCGTATTATCTGTGTATTCAATTGTTATACTATCTATTAACATGCCTATTTGATTATATCTATATGTACTTATCTCTTTAGAACTATGCAATACAGCAATATAATTATTTTCAATCTTATTTGAAGTTAATTCATATAAATATCCATCAGTACCCAAAATATAAAATCCATCTTTATAAAAAACAAGTTGAGCCTGTATCTTTTCATTATTGGAATTAACAATATACTGATAATAATCATAATTATCACAATGAGATTGTTCAGCATTATTCATAATTTTGTTTAAATAACTTATACTGCCATCATTATATATTAAAATATATTCATTCTTCTGGTCATTGATATTAGAGGAATCATAACCCTTAATATATGATAAATAATTACCACTTTTGGTGTTTGGGCAATACTCAATATTATAATAACTATTATCACTAGCTACGCCCAAAATTGAGTCAGTTTCGCCATCAGTTTCCACTCTATATCCACCACTAACAATGTTTACAAACCTTTGCTCTGTTTCAACCTTAGTTGCGTCACTAACACCATTAGTAGTAATATCACCTTTATAAACATTACCATCATTAGTTAAAATAATATAATTAAATATTCCAGCATCACTATTGCCTAAATAGGTAATATATTTAGCAGGCTCATCATTTATATAAATAAATTGCTTATTACAATTATCCCCACAATTATCATTATAAAAAGAAACATTTTTACTAGCATCTATTTCCATTATAACTGCTGGATTTATAGAACTATCCTCGATTTTGATTTTTGTATCAGTAATAGGCGTATAAATATGTGCAAGTTGATCATTTAAAATATAATTGGTTAAACCATTAGATGAACCATTATTATCCTGATTATCGTCATTTTCAACATTATCGATAACACTATTATCTTTTATATCATTAGTAATTTGTTTATCACTATTATACTTAATATAAAAACAATAAACCAAAAAAGTAATAAGAAAAAAAACTAAAATTGTTAATAAAATAACTATACCATTATTTTTTTTGTTATTAATAATATTTTGTGAACTTTCTATCTCTATAGGATTTTCACAATGACTACAAATCTTATCTCCCGATTTTAAAGAATTACCACATTTCTTACAATACATTTTACTATCCCCTTTATCTTATAATAATTATACCATAATTGTCCTTTTATATAATATTATAATTCACAAATATATTATATATTATACAATTATTTGTCAGTAATAGAAATTATTAAAATGGCTATTTCAATATAAAATTCAAAACTTAAATATTACTTAAAATCGACTACAAAAAAAGGCAATTTAAGCCTTATTTAATATTCATACACACCTAAAATTTTATCTTCATCTAAACTAGAAATTTTATCTAATTGCCACCTATCATCAATTTTTGTTAAATTTAAGTCTAATGTATATTTAACCTTATCTTTAACTTTTTCTAATTCAGATAAACGATAATCAATAAATTTTTCCTGACTATACTTATTATCATCACCTAAAAATTCTTCCATATTATCCTCTAAATAAGTATTAGCGTTGGCAATTATTTTTGAATAATCATAAACTTCAATTTCAACCGTTACAATAGCTGTATCACCATTTATTCGCTCATCTTTTATGTCATAAACAAGATTTTTATAATGATTTTTCATAATATCCTTATATTTTTCTTTTTGACTTTCTGTCATTGAATTATCAGTTGCTAATACATCATTTAAATCTTCAATAACATCCTTATTTAATGTTTGATAATTCATAAAAAACATCTCTACCTGTTTTGTAGGTGTATTATTCAAAGTTTCACCACAACCACTTAATAATATTGTCAAAATCATTAAAAACGGTACTATTATTTTTTTCATATTTTCCCTCCATTTTTATAATGAAACAAATATAGAAAAATATGCCAAATTTATTTAAAAAATTTATTTTTACTATCTATAAAAAAATTGCATCAATATAATCATAGATTTTAAAAATTATTTGCCTTGCTTATTTTTATATTAACTTAATATCTATTATAATTTATCCTAAAAAAGAAAATTTCTAAGTTTAAATTGAAAATTCAGTTTTCTTCATTAAATACAAAAAATTGCGAAAAATCGCAATTTTATTATAAATTTTTATCTATTATCATATCGATGCTTTATAACTAATCCTAAAATGGATACAATTATAATTGATGTCACAACTATGACAATTTTTAACCAAGAATTTGATTTTTTTTCGTTTATCTCAGTAGTTACTTTTTCATTATCTGTTTTATTTGAATTTTCTTTATTAGGTTTATTTTCAGAAACAGTTGGTTTTTTATTGTCATTATCAGTTGGTTTCTTATCTTCTATATCTGTATCTGTTTTATTATCTTGATTATCTGAATTATCAACTTGATTATTAGCATTACCGAATTGATTGTCAGGAATGATAACAATGTCACCGGGTTGTTCTGGGGTAACAGGCTCACTAGGTTTAGGCGTATCAGGCTCTTCCCATACATCATCTTGTCTTTTTATCCAGCTAACTATTGCTACTACCTTATTAGTATTGCCAGCTTCATCCTCGATTTCAAATTCAAATGAGCCATTTTCTGTAAACATATACTCTCTACTCTGATTATTATTAATGATCTTTATAGGCTCACTTTCATTTACTAAAGTGACAATTACCTTATCAGTTTCCTCTTTTGTACTATAATTAATAGAAGCGGTTGGAAGTGTTTTATCAATCCAATCTACTTCAGCTGTATGCGATTTTACCTCCCAATTTTCCGTATCAGTAGGATCTTTATATTCAAAAGTAAATTTTCCATTTTCTTTAAATGTATATGTTTTACCTTGATTATTTAGCATCACAGCCTCTTTTTTAGTAGTATCGATAATATACGGATTAATTGTTGCAATAACATCTTTATTAGTTAATTTAGTAATATTATAAGTAATATCACTAGCGATAATTGTAGTTTTATTATCAATATAATCAACCTTAATACTCTTATAAGCTATATTACTTGCTTTATCTTGGAATTTAAATTCATAGTCACCACTACCATCAAAAGTATATTCAAGTGGACTTGATATCGGTTGTTGTAAACATTTTAAAGAATCTAGTTGGACTTGTGAGACTGAAACACTATTTCCAAAATCATCAACATAACTGTTTCCTGCAATGATATTATTTTTGCTAGAATCAAACCACTCTTCTTTTACAATAACGCCATTTTCCAAAGTAGTCACATAAGTATCAACAATGCCAACATTTCCTGTTGTATTTTTGTATATAACCTTTTGAATCTTACCGTTTTCATCTATAGCTATTGTTTTAATAATTTCTTCATTAGAATCTAAATAATGAATAGAAGAAACCTTTTTATCCTTAACTTCAATATAACTAATCTTATTATCATTTTTATCTAATAAGTATACATCTTCACTAATGCTATCTAATAAGATTTTTAGCTTATTATCACTATCTATATTATACTCAACATCAGCTGTTGGTAAGTCTTTATCTATCCAATTAACCGTTGCTGTTGCTGTTCCTTTAAGTCCATCATCAGAGACAAATTCAAACGTAAATGTGCCATTTTCTGTAAAACGATATGAATCAAAGCCATTATTATTAGTAATTGTTATTTTAGTTGACGGATTTATAAGTTTAACAATAACCTCATCATTAGTTGAAGTTGTTGTACTATAAGAAATCTCAGCTGTCGGATTTTTAGGTAGTTTAGTAGCATCTTCATATATATTAAACATACTTGCTACAAAGAAATTTCTGCCATTTGTTGTTGTATCAGCTACTATTTTTATATATTGAAATCTTTTGTCACTTTCTATTTTAAAATTCTTAGTATTCTTAAATCCGTGGTCATAATCATTAACCCCACCATTATTATAAGTTAAATTAGAAACTTTTTTAATTTCTTCCCAATTCTTTCCATCATTACTTCCATAAATAGTGCCATTTTTAATTTTACCATTACCACCGCCACCAGGAACATATTCTATCTCAGATAGATAAATTGGTTTATCAACTTTAATTATAATATATCTTTGGGTATCGTTACCATTCCAATCTGAATGCCAATTGGTATTATAATTACCATCAATCGCATTAGTTGCATATCTTTTTTGACCTGTTGCTTCACTTGAAACACCAACAATTGATAAACGGGATACTGGAACATACCTTCTTGTTAAATCATCACTATTTTTAGTAAATGTATAAGTTACTGAATCACTTGTTAATTTTGTTCCATTTGCTGCTACCCTAATCTCAACTATTCTATCACCTGTTAAATCAGGAGAAGCAGTAGCGTATGATGTCCAATTGGTATCACCACTAATGCGCCATTCAATATTATTATTTACACCTATAATACGATTTTCTAAATCATTGGCGTATAAAACACTTGGTATTGATTGTTCTGTAATATCAATTTTATATAAATTATCATCATCATAATCAACACCAACTATATGAATATAAATATCATTACCAGAAGTAATACTATTTACCTCAGCATCCGTAAGTAACAATTTGTGTTCTTCATCAGCCGTAAAATAAACTTCTTTCCAAGTTTGTTTGCCATCTAAGCTATAATCCCATCTAATACCAGTTCCATCATATTTAGATGAAAGAATAATTTTATTCGCATTTTCCCCATTAAATGAAAATGTAGCCAAATTAGAATCATAAATTCCAAGTAAATAACTAGCCTCTTGTCTAATAGCGCCTGCTTGAAGGTGCTCATTATTATTTTTTACACTAGCTTCTTTTAAAACTTTTGTTTGATTAAGTGTAAAGACAAATGAATATACAGGTGACTTTAATTGTTCACCTATCTCCCTAGTTAAATGATACATTGGTAGAGGATAATCCTTTAAATTAGTCAATATTTCATTACCTAAATTATAAAAATCTTCAGCACTTCTTTTTTCCGTTTTATATGTTTTAATTAAGCCATACCAAGCATCAATATTAATTGGTGTATATTCTAAGGATTTACGATATATTTCGGTTAATTTAATAGTATCATCCTTATAAACATCTGCTAAAATTAATACCTCACGAGATTTTATATAATTATCAAAATCATTTAAAGCACCTTGGGCAAGTAATACATAAGTTGCCATACCTAACCAGTCTTTATTAAAATCAATATATTCTTCATTACCCCAACCTAAAGGCATTCTTAAATTTAATCTTTCTGTTCTACCTGATTGAGCCCATCCAGATACATCATTATCAATATTCCAATATCCTCTGCCATCGGCAGTTTTATTATAATATATTAAAGCGGCATGACCAGGTTGTGATATAACTGATGAAGGTATTCCATGCACAGCCCTAATATTAGAACCAGTTTTAGAAATACCGCCACATACAGCCCCACTTTCAAATTCACTTCGGTTCAAATTCATCCATACTTTATATAAACCCGGTTCATACTTTACTCCATATTTCGAAAATATGCCCATATACCTTGAATCCCAATAATCTTTTTGGCTTGGATCATGGAATCTCTGATCACCATAATTTGGCCAAACATATCGCATATATGGATGTGGTGTTAAATAACGTGCCTTATTATTTTGTTCAGCATCAATATATGATTGTGTAAATTCATTTAACCATACTATTTCAGGATCGTCTATAATATTATTTAAGACAAAACGCATTTCTTCTACATGCAAGGCTTCAAAAAGTGGCGTAAAATCCATACCTTCCCAAGCCTTAAATCCACCTGTCTCACCCACACTTAAACTCTTACTCTTTAAATGCAAATCTTTATATATTTGATATCTTGTTACAGGATTTGATATATTATCAGGTGAAGATTGCATCCAAAGAGCTACCGTGGTTGAATGCGTAAGGGATAATGTAACCATCATTTTTTTATACAAATCGCCATAAGTTAAAGAAGGATACCACTTATTGTTTAATAATGTAGTATTATTTAAATCAGCTTTATAAGTGTTATATAAATTACTTAAAACACTTAACGAATTATAATATGAGCCACCATCTGGTGCCCCTCCACCAATATAAAGACGTAAATTATCAACATTATTAAATAACCAATTTAATGTTTCCTTATGGGCATCACTTTCCTCTACAAACCTTTTTAAAGCATATTGACCAACATTTTTAATAAACTCTCTTTGTAAAAGAACTAATTCATAGTCTTTATTATCTAAGGTAGCATTAGCATATTGCTCTTTTAACATTTTATCATATTCATTCAATGATTTAATAACATTCCCATTGCCTAAATCAATGACATTGTCATTTTCAATATTTTTTACTAATTTCGCATCAGCATAAACTGAATGGTCATTACCATTACTACCATTAGAATCAGCCACTAATTTTAAATAATGAGCATTTGTTATATCTATTTGAACTAAAGTCGCATTAGCTCCTGGTTTAACAACACCAGTATCATGAACCAAATTCCAATTTTTTTTATCATTAGATGTATATATTTTAAATATTACGCCATTACTTGAACTAGCTGCGGTTTGATTTAAACCAAGATAAGCTGTAAAATATCTATAAGTATTTGAAATTTCACTTATATCATAAATTAATGTTGAAGTTGCATGAGCCCACATACCTTTTTCAAAAGTATAATAAGCCCCTTCAATTTTAACCGATATCTTACTATTATTACTAGTCTTGTCCTTTAAAAGAGAACCCCACCCTGATCTTGAATCTGATGTATAATCAATATCCGATAAATAAATTTCTTGATTCTCTTCCGCTCTTACATTACCTATAAAAAGCATCATTATAAATATAAAAACAATTGAAGTCATTTTAACAAATCTCTTCATATAAATCAGCTCCTTTTCAATCGTATTATACAAAATGTATTTTCAATTTTCAACAATTTTTTAACATATTTACTTAGCTTTACACATATTTATAATATACTATTAGCTTCATCAGAAAAAATGACAGCTTTTCCCCTTATTACACAAAAAAAATCTCTAAAACTCATCTTAAAGATTCTATTTCTGTTTTAGTTAATCCTATAAATCGTGATATAGCATTTATATCAATATCTTCATTTAACATATTTTGCGCTATCTCAGCCTTATTTTTATTGATTCCTTGTTTTAGAGCCCGTTTTGTTGCCTCATCAATCGCGTCCTGCATTGTCCATTTTTCCCTTTTTCTTTGTTCCTCTTCTGAACCATAATAGGCCATTATCGTTTCTTCTGCACTTAATAGTCTTTCTGTTGCTTCTATATCTTTTTTTACACTCTCTTCCATATTTATTTCTCCTAAACACTTTTCAATATTTATCTCCTGTATTTGTAACTTATCGGTTAATATACGTCCATTTTTATTCATAAACATATATATATCTATTATATCTTTATTACTACTATCAACATCATAATCGTTAAAATTTATTTGAATAATTGGCTCTATATTACGATAATCTTCGCCACTTCTTAGATAGCTAGAAAATAAGTAACTAATAAAACCTAAATTACGCTCAAGATCTGTTTTATAAAATCCTAAATTCATCTCTAAATTGACTTTCCCTAATGAACAGATTTTAACCTTTGCGACTACATCACATCTATTTATTTTTTCTTTATGATTAGTAATCCTTTTTTCGGATTCAATTATTTCAATATTATTCTTTATTCTTTCATAGGGAATTCTTAAAATAATACTGAGTAGTGTGGATAGACGATCAACATTATCAGGATCTCCCCACACTTTTTTAAATACCATATCACATTTTATAGGAATTAACTTTTTATTTTTTATTTCAATCATTATTAATACCTCCAAATATAAATATTATCTAAAAGTATTAAAAATCCTTTTTATTTTAGAAAAAATATTCCTTCATACTTTACAGAATTTTATTTTTTTATGTAAATAATTAATAATCAATTTCTTTTATTAAAAATAATTATGTTAAAATTAAAATAGGTGATAAATATGCAGAAAAAAATTTTAATAATTTTAACCCTATTTATCTTATTCTTAGGTATCATTTATAAACCTGTTCTTATTAAAGCTGATTCGGGTTTTGATTCTAGTTATGATAGCGGTGGATCTAGTAGTAGTTCATCCGATTGGAATTCATCTAGTTCCTCGTCTAGTTATAGTTTCTCTAGTGACCCGGATTTAGTAGATATTCTAATTATACTAATATTTAACATTATCGTTTGGACACCTTTGATAATTCTTTATATAAAAATAAACAAAAAGTTAAAAAAAGATAGTAATAAAATAAAAAATAATAATCTATCAAAATTGGATGATGAAGAGATAAAAAATAAATTGCCTAATTTAAATATCGAAAAATTTAATGAAATTGTCTTTAATAATTACAAAGACATTCAAGAGGCTTGGATGAATTTTGACTTAGATACTATTAAAAGCCTAGTCAGTGACGAAATTTATAATATGTATTCTATGCAACTTGATACTTTAAAAATTAAAGGTCAAAAAAATATGATGGAAAATATTACCTTTATAGATAATTATATATGCGATATAAAATTAGAAAATGATATAACCACAATTAGTACAATTTTATCCGTTTCTTGCTACGACTACATTGTAGACAGTAATAATAAAGTTATTAGAGGTAATAAAAATAAAAAATTATATTATATATATCGTTTAACATTTATGAAAAATAATAAAACTATTGATATATGTCCTAATTGTGGAGCAACAATTGATTCTAAAAAAGATGCCGATTGTCCTTACTGTAAAGCTTCTATCGTTAATAATAACTCAGAATGGATTATGACTAAAAAAGAAATGTTAAAACAAACAACAAAATAAGTATAGAACTTAATCTATACTTATTTTTCTATCTAACTTTAATATGAACTTCTCTTAATTGTTGTTCAGTTACCTCAGTAGGTGACCCCATTAACATATCAGCACCACTCGCTGTCATTGGGAATGCAATTGTTTCACGAATACTTGTTTCATCTTTAAGTAACATTAACATTCTATCAATTCCAATTGCCATACCTGCATGTGGAGGAGCTCCATATTGGAATGCTGTATATAACGATTTAAATTTATCTTTAAGAGTTTCTTCATCATAACCAGCGATGGAAAAAGCCTTCTTCATAATTTCTATATCGTGATTTCGAACAGCACCACTAACTAACTCAATACCGTTACAAACAAAATCATATTGATAAGCTAACACATCCTCAGGATTTTTATTATTTAAGCTTTCCATTCCACCTTGTGGCATACTAAATGGATTGTGTGTAAATATATAATGTCCTACATCACTATCATATTCAAACATTGGGAAATCATTAATAATACAGAATTCAAATCTGTTTGGATCTAATAAATCTAATTTGCGACCTAAATAAAGGCGAATTTGACCAGCTTGCTTACTTGCTTGTAATTCATTCTTATCGGCAATAAAGAACAATACACTACCAACACTCAAATCGGCTCTTTCAATCAAATCGGCTTTATCTTTTTCTGTTAAAAATTTATCGATTGGTCCCTTAAAACTCATATCATCTTGAATTGTAATATATCCAATACCTGGCATACCAATACTTTTGGCGTAATCGACAACCTCATTAAACCAACTATTTGATTTTATTGCTAAATCAGGTACTTTAATACCACGAACAGTTACTCCTCTAAATGGTTTAAAGTCTGAATTTTCAAAAATATCACTTAAATCAATTATTTCAAATGGAATTCTTAAATCTGGTTTATCAGAACCATACTTAAACATTGCCTCACGATAAGGAATACGTCTAAAAGGAGTTGGTAACATTTTTTTATCACTAAATTTATTAAAAACATCTTTAAAGATTTGTTCTCCTACTTGATAAACATCTTCTTCTTCAGCAAAGGCCATTTCAAAGTCCAATTGATAAAATTCACCATAAACACGATCTGACCTTGCATCCTCATCTCTAAAACAAGGCGCTACTTGAAAATATTTATCAAATCCACTTACCATTAAAAGTTGCTTAAAGATTTGAGGAGCTTGCGGTAAAGCATAAAACTTACCATGAAAAAGACGTGATGGAACAATAAAATCTCTTGCCCCTTCTGGTGATGAAGCTGTTAAAATTGGCGTTTGAATTTCTGTAAAACCTAAATCTTCCATTTCGTGTCTTAAGAATTTAATAACTTCTGACCTAAAAATAATATTATCATGAACTTTTTTATTTCTTAAATCTAAATAACGATATTTAAGTCTAACTTCTTCACTACTTTCCTTTGATGTCATAACTTCAAATGGCAAAACATTTTTAGCCTTCCCTAAAACTTCAATATGTTCTACCACAACCTCAACTTCTCCTGATTTTAAACGCGGATTATAATCTTCCTCATTACGCTTTCTAACATCACCATTTAAACAAACTGTTGATTCACGAGTTAATCCTTCAAAAATCGAATCATCATTACTTACAACTTGCACAGTTCCCTTTTCATCGCGAATATCAAGAAATATTACACCCCCATGGTCACGAATATTTTCAATCCATCCTGAAAATTTAACTGACTTACCAATATAATCATTATTTATATCTCCACAGTAACAATTACGATATTTATTTTCTCTCATAATTACCTCTTTTCAATTTCACTAATCATCATACTTCTAGTCATTGCTGGATTAGCCTGACCTTTCGTTTTTTTCATAACTTGACCTACTAAAAAGTCTACAATATTTGTTCTTCCTTGTTTATAAGTCTCAATCGCAGCTGGTTGCTCATCAAGAACTTCTGTAACAATTTTTAAAATTTCATCCTCGCCACCAATTTGTTTAATACCTAAGTCTTCAACAATAATGCTAGGTTCTTTTTTATCTTCAACAGACTTATAAAAAACTTCTTTACTTTGTTTTGATGATATTTTTCCATCTTCAATCATTTTAAGTAAATCAACTAACATTTTAGGTTCAAAAAATAATTCACTTATTTTCATATCATTTTTATTTAAGTAACCCAAAATAATACTAGTAACCCAGTTAGAAGCCGATTTAGGATTAGCTCCTAATTTAATCGCATCTTCATAATAGTCAGCAACGGCTTTTTCTTTAACAATAATAGTTGCATCATAATTAGAAATACCATACTCATTAATATACTTTTCTTTTCTCTCAGGTGCAAGTTCAGGAATAGACTCCTTTATACTTTCTAGCCATTCTTGCGATAACTTGAATTTTGGTAAATTTGGCTCAATAAAATATTTATAATCAATCGCGTCGACTTTACTTCGCATATAGATAGTTGTTCCTGACTCCTCATCCCATCTACGCGTTTGTTGTTCCATTTTGTCATATTCACCAGATTCTTTAAGTTCAATTTGACGTTCAATTTCATAGTTGATTGCGTCACGAACTCCACCAAACGAATTGACATTTTTTATTTCAACTTTCGTTCCCCAATTTTCTTCTTTGGTTTCATCTAAATTTTCATCCATAATAGAAACATTGACATCACATCTAATTTGTCCTTTTTTACTATCAGCCTCGCTAATACCTGCATATTGGTAAATAGACCTCATTGTTTCTAAAAAAGAAACGGCTTCTTTAGCTGAATGGAAATCTGGATAAGTAACTAATTCTAAAAGTGGAACACCAGCTCTATTATAATCAATAGTTGAAACAGTTGCATAATGATCAGTACTAGCCGCATCTTCTTCTAAGTGAATATTATTAATACGAACTGTTTTTAATTCATCATCACATTCATAAGTTAAACTACCATAGCTACCAACCGGAGCTGGTTTAGTTTCTTGTGTTATTTGAAAACCCTTTGGCAAATCTGGATAATAATAATTTTTTCTTTCAAAATAAATATATTCTGGTTGTTTACAATTTAAAATAATACTAGCCATCAAAGCTTTTTTTATAGCTTCTTTATTAACGACTGGTAAAGTACCTGGAAATGCCATATCAACAGGCCTGATATTACTATTAGGTATATCGCTGTAAGAGTTAGCAGCACTTGAAAAAACTTTAGTCTTCGTTTCACTAATTTCACAGTGCATTTCTAAACCGATTAAAACTTTATAACCGTTCATCTATTCTACCTCCTTAGCAATTTGATTTCTGTAATTCATTGAGCTTTCCAAAGCATACGCAATATTTAATACATTAATATCATCATAACAATTTCCTGTTATATTAACACCAACTGGTAAATTACTTACAAAACCATTTGGGATAGTTATTGATGGAAAACCACCAAAATTCCCAATTTGTAAATGTTCCTCTAAAATTTGGGTATTTTCATCCAAAATATCTAGCGAACCATCTAAATGTTTAGCAGGTCCACTTCCAACTGGTAAAATAACAGCGTCATATTTTTGATAAAGTTTTTTCCATTCATCGACTAACAATCTTCTAACCCTTTGAGCATTAAAGAAATAACGATTTTTATTTTGAGCTTGTAATACATAAGACCCAATAACAAATCGACGTTTAATAAGTGGTGAAAAACCTTCAGTACGATAATTTTTCATCATTTCGATATAACTTTTACCTTCCCCACGTGGTCCAAAAATAATACCTGTTAAATTAGACATATTACTTGTTGCCTCAGCACAAGATATAACAACATAAACACTTGCAACAGCATTTAATAATCTTTTAGCGATAGAAACTTCTTCAACATCCATACCAAGTGCACGACATTTATCAAGTGTCTTATGGAAATTTTCTAAATGACTTTTTAACTCATCACTAGCATTTGGATAGTTCTCAATATCACATATTTCCTTAACATAACATATTTTTTTACCCTTAACATCGCCATTTAAAGAATCATATAGATGCATATCACTAGAATCCCAACTAGTCATATCGTTTTTATCTATGCCTTTCATATTATCGGCAACAATAGCTGCGTCCATAACACATCTAGATAAAACACCACAGTGATCTAAACTACTTGCGAAAGGAAATAAACCATAACGAGAAATCATACCATAAGTAGGCTTATAACCAACAATTCCACAATAGGCAGCTGGTTTTCTAATTGAGTCCCCTGTATCACTACCTGTTGCATAAGGATATACTCCAGCAGCAACAGCACAAGCACTACCTGAAGAAGACCCCGCACACATCCTTGTTCTATCCCACGGATTTTTAACAACACCAGTATGTCCAGTTGTTCCTGTGCCGCCCATACCAAATTCATCCAAAACGGTTTTATTAACAGCCACAGCTCCAGATTTTTCTAGATTTTTTATTGCTGTTGCCGTAAAAAAAGGAACATAATCTTTTAAAGTATTAGATGAACCCGTACTTAAAACATCTTTAGTACTATAATTATCCTTAATACCATAAGGAATACCCGATAATAAATTATCAGTAACAGCACTACCTTTAGCGTCATCTAAAATTGTTACAAAAGCATTATACTTTTCTCCTATTTCATGCGATTTTTTTAAAGATTCTTTAACTAATTCATCACTAGTAACAACCCCATTTTTTAAATCTTCATGAAGCTCTTTAATTGTTTTTTCCATATAACTCATTTTATTCTTCCACCACCCTTGGTACTTCTACTTCACGATCGTTATAAACATCACAGTTTTGAAGTAATTCATCAATTTCGATCGATTCTTCAACCTCATCTTCTCTTAATTCAAAAGAGAAATCATCTAAACACCAAGACATTGGTTCAACACTTTCAATATCTGGTATCTCATTAATTACGTCGATATTTTTGTCAATTATTTCAAACTCATCTAATACCATCTTATTTTCTTCATCAGTTAAACCAATTAACAACTTATCAGCATAATCATTAACCATTTCACTAGTAAATTTATTATTCATACTAATCCTCCTTTATATAAAAAAATTCTGAACAACAAAATTCAGAAATTTCATTAACAAATATGGCGCCTGATGTAGGACTCGGACCTACGACCTACCGGTTAACAGCCGGGTGCTCTACCAACTGAGCTAATCAGGCAAATAAGTGGCGCTCAATGTAGGACTCGGACCTACGACCTGCCGGTTAACAGCCGGATGCTCTACCAACTGAGCTAATTGAGCAAATATGGCGCCTGATGTAGGACTCGGACCTACGACCTACCGGTTAACAGCCGG
>CAMSCJ010000019.1 GCA_947056845.1 uncultured Mycoplasmatota bacterium | reverse complement strand
TATCTTTTTACTTTATTTTTATAAATTTAGTCTCACATCATTTACAACTACACATAAAGAAAAAATTCAACATTCGTGACACTATAACATATTATTTATCGAGGTGAATTATGAAAAAAATCTTAATTTTATTCGGAGGTAATTCAACAGAGCATTACATATCATGCAAATCAGCCAAATGTATTTTAGAAAACATTGATAAAAAAAATTATGACATAACAAGTGCTGGAATTAATTTAAATAATGATTGGTATATTTATAATGACAAAATTGAATTCTTAGAGACTGGAGATTGGATTGATAAAGATGTATCAAAAATAGATAATATTGTGGAATTTTTACAAAAATTTGATATCGTATTTCCAATTATTCATGGAACAAATGGTGAAGATGGGCATCTACAAGGAATGCTTGATTTATTTAATATAAAATATGTTGGATGTAAAACACTTAGTAGTGCGATTGGAATGGACAAAGAATTTTCTAAATATATTTTTGAAAAATTAAATATACCGCAAGTAAAATATTTAAGTTTTGACAATAATATAAATGTTAAAAATATTATTAAAACTTTAAAATTTCCAATGATTATTAAACCTGCTAATGGTGGATCTTCAATAGGAATATCAAAGGCAAATAATAGAAAAGAATTAAATAAGGCCATTGAAATAGCAAAAAAGTATGATTCGAAAATTATTATCGAAGAATTCATTAAAGCAAGAGAATTAGAAATTGCCATCTTAGAAGATAAAGAATTAATTATATCAGAACCTGGTGAAATATTATCAGGTAATGATTGGTACGATTATGACGCAAAATATTATAATGATAATTCGAAAACAATTATCCCTACTGATATTCCAAAGGACATTTTAAAACAAATTAAAGAATACGCTAAAAAAGCCTTTATTGGTTTAAATGCTAAAGGCTTAGCAAGGATCGATTTCTTTTACAAACCAGAAACAAAGGAAATATTTATAAATGAAATTAATACTTTACCAGGTTTCACAACAATTAGTATGTATCCCAAATTAATGGAAAATGAAAAGATATCATATAAAAAATTAATTACTAAGCTAATTGAAAATGCCTAACTACTTATTATTATTTATTTCATAATAATAATCTAGCAAATCATCACTATAATTGGTAATCTTACCACTTGGTAAAATAAGCATTCGATCAATGCCAATTTGATTAACAAAATTTTTATTATGACTTACTAAAATAATCGTCCCCTCATAATCGGCAAAATTTTGACCGATTATTTTTTGTGTTTCGGGATCTAAATGATTAGTTGGTTCATCTAATAACAATAGATTAGCCTTTTTTAACATAACTTTTAAAAGTGATAATCTAGCTTTTTCACCAGGTGATAAAACACTTACTTGCTTAAAAGCATCGTCGTCAAAAAACAAAAAACTGCCTAACATTGTTCTAAGCTCTTTTTCACTATATAAAGAATCATCAACATTTTCTAAAACACTTTTTTCTAAATCTAACGACTCTTGCTCTTGCGCATAATAAGCTATATCCGTTTTACTGCCATAATTAATAGTACCACTTTGAACATCCAAAACACCCATTAATAATTTAAGTAAAGTCGTTTTCCCTACACCGTTTTCACCGACAATTAAAAATCTTTCATGATTGTTAATAACAAATGATAAATCATTTATTAATAATTTATCATAACCAAAATTAACATTGTTTACTGTCAAGGGAATCTTTGAACCTTCTCTTAGTGGTTTAATATTAATCTTAACCGACTTGTATTCTTTATCTCTAACTATATTATCTTGCATTTTTTTATTTAATAATTTTTCGCGACTTTGAGCCATTCTTTTTCTTTTTCCAGACGAATTACTATATTGTAAAACGATACTACGTAGCTTTTCTTGCTCTTTTTCTTGTTTCGCAATCATTCTTTCTTTACTCATCTTTAACATTTCTGATTTTTTTAAATAATCATCATAACTACCATTATAAACAGAAATATTTTTATTAGCTTTATCAATATACATTACTCTATTTATAATCTTATTCAAAAAATCTATATCATGCGAAATTACTAAAATTGTTCCTTTATAATGCTTTAAATAATTGGTGACATAATCTCTTGTATCAACATCTAAATGATTAGTTGGTTCATCTAATAATAAAATGGATGATGCAGAATAAAGCAAATGCGCAAACGCTATTTTTGATTTTTGACCACCTGACAAATCACGCATCTTTAAATCTAATAACTCATAATCAATATACATATTATCAATTATTTCAAATAAAATATTTTCGACATTATAACAATCATAATAATCTAATAAATCTTGTGTTTTAGCTATTTCTTTGAATATTTTATTTTGTTCTTTCTCATTAGCAGCAGCAACATCTTCATATAATTTAACTAATTTTTTCTCTAACTTTTTAATTGGTCGAGCTTCTAATAAATAATCTAAAACAGTAATATCATCTAAAGCAATAATTTCTTGTGGTAAATAGCCAATAGATTTATTTTTTGGTACGGTTATCTTGCCACTATCTAACCTTATATCACCTAATATTACATGAAAAAGAGTAGATTTGCCAGCTCCATTAACACCTACTATACCTACTTTATCATTTTCATTTAATAAAAAATTAGCGTCTTTATAAATTTCATTAACACCAAAACTTAAATTTAAATTGTCGCCTCGCATAAAAACACTACTTTCTATATCTTTTTATATTTATATCACTTAAATAATCTAATATATAATATGGATTGACTTTCTTTATTGTCGCTAAAAAATTAGAATTATTTTTATTTAAACTTTCATAAATCTCAGTAAACTCAGTATCACCATTAAAAAGATTATTCGCATATATTATGAAACTACGAATGCTTTCATTATACTGATTTAAATAATCCCAAATTATAGCAAAATCATCACAATTTTCTTCAATGATATTGATATAATTACTAAATTCTCCACCTCCATTATTATAACACATATATGTATAAGCATCACCAACAATAAGTCTTTGTAATACCATGTCATTTATTATTTCTAATATAAAATCATTGTCAAAATCATCATGAATTTTATTTTGATGATTAGAATCAATTAAATTAGATAACACTATCCTAGCGAAATCATTTAAAAATTTAAAATCTATACTATCAAAAATTGAGGAAATTGCTAAAACTCTTTGTTTGATTTTTTCATCAAGCATTTTAATATTAATATCAGTACCAGAAAAATGATGATTATAATAATTACTTATTAATTCATTAGCAAACCCAACATTACCAATAAACAATTGGTGCAAAAAATCTTTGTTTTCAGCATAATCGAAAATTAAATTACATAATCCCATTTTATTTTTATTATTGGAATTATAATTTCTAGTTAAATAATTAGCCATAACAATATCTATCATATAATCCTGAAACTGATTATCAGCCTTAATTATGGAGTTAATATTTCTAATTGGATATGCGATATCAAATGATTCATTACATAGCATATTTAACTTATCCTGCGCTATCATTATTTTAATTATTTTTTCACTCATCTATATCACCTATTAAATACAATATTTTTTAATTTTTTCATCTATTTGTTTTTCTTGACATAGCTCTTCATCATTCTCATAATCGATTAATTCTTTATCAATATTATCAAAATAAAAACTACCTAACAAATATGCCGAGAAATTCTTATCATGCATAAATTGATAAAATAAATCATCTAACGTCCCTTCGTTTTTACTTATCATTTCAAAAAATTTAGTATCCAATATTGATAACTCGTTAATACTATTTTGTCTTTTCTTATATATATTTATATAATTACTTTTTAACATTACACTAAACCAATGCTTCATTTGCTTTTGACTTTGAATTATACCATTTTTATTATTTAAAGAGTAAACCACTAATTTTCTTTTAACCTTATCAAAACTTTGATAATCAGTTTTTATGTCATCAGCAGCTTCATTAATTGATTTATAATTCTTTTCATCAAAATTACTATTTAAATTAACTGAATTATAGATTTCCGCGATTTCATCAACTAGCGCTGCAACTTCTGGGATATTCAAACCTAAATCATTATTAAGAAGCATTTTAATATAATTATTATTAAAAGATAAATCAAGAAACTCGCTATTATTAATTAATTTTAAAGCCATTTTCTTTTTTCTTGCTGCCGAAAAATCAAAATATAATAAAAACTCATTAACAATCTCTAAACCAAACTCTTCCATTTTAAATAAATCATCCAAATTATTTTCTAATTGTGCATCATTATATGATTCAAGAATATTAAATTCACATAACTCTTCCACTTCATCATAGTAAAATTTCATCATAAAATAAACAGCAAACATTATTTTTTGAAAAATATCCTTTTTATCGATTTCTTCATACTCCCCACAATTAAAACAATCTTTAGAAAATTCACTAAAATCTTTATTATCATCAAGCATATATTCATAAATAAAGGTAGTAATATCATCTGTTACATGCATAGAAAAATATTGATGATATAAACAATCAATTAAACTTTTGAAATATTCAAGTAAACTTTTTATTTCGTCCATATTTAAACTATTTACGTCCATATTAAACTCCTTAAATAAAAATTATTACTGAATATTATAACGTTAAAATTATAAAATGTAAATAAAAAAAATGGAATATAATTTCCATTTAAATTTAGGCCGTTTTTCTACTATCAAATTTCTTACGTTCATTAGTATTAAGAATCTTTTTTCTAAGTCTAATATGATTTGGTGTAACCTCAACTAATTCATCAGAATTAATATAATCTAACGCATATTCTAATGTTATTAAACGAGGTCTTTTTAAAACAACTGTGTGATCTTTTCCAGCACTTCTTGTATTTGTTAAATTTTTACCCTTTACAATATTAACAGCCAAATCATTATCACGTGTATGCTCACCGACAATCATACCTTCATAT
Source organism: uncultured Mycoplasmatota bacterium (assembly GCA_947056845.1). Taxonomy (GTDB): domain Bacteria; phylum Bacillota_I; class Bacilli_A; order RF39; family UBA660; genus CAJLIR01. The sequence goes on along the minus strand of CAMSCJ010000019.1, from coordinate 27,577 downwards.
ATATCTTCACCAGGTTCGACAAACATAATACCGCGATCTTCTAATTGGCCTAAGGCATACGCTGTTGATTTCCCATTCTCCATTGATACTAAGACACCTAAACTACGTTCCCCAATATCAACAGTCTCGTATGGGCGATATTCTTTAAAAGTATGATTTATAATACCATATCCTTTTGTCATCGTCATGAAATCAGTTGTAAAACCAATTAAACCACGTGATGGTATTGTATATAAAAGTCTAACCAAGCCATTATAATTGGTCATATTTTCCATAATAGCACCACGAACACCTAATTTTTCAATAACATTACCAACACTTTCTTCTGGACATTCTATTTGTAATTCCTCAAAAGGTTCACATTTTACCCCATCAATTTCTTTAATGATAACTTCTGGTTTTGATACTTGAAGTTCAAAACCCTCACGACGCATATTCTCAATTAAAATGCCTAAGTGTAACTCTCCTCGACCAGATACTATCCAAGACTCATTTTCTGCTTGTTCAACTTTTAAACTAACATCTTTTTCTGTTTCCTTAAATAAACGTTCCTCTATTTTACGAGCTGTTAAGAATTTACCATCTTTACCACTAAAAGGACTAGAATTAACACCAAATTTCATTTGTAGAGTTGGTTCATCAATACGCAAAACGGGTAACGCTTCCTCATGCCCAACCTCACAAACTGTTTCACCAACAGAAATGTCAGGCAATCCAGCAATCGCAACAATATCACCAGCATGCGCTTCCTCTATCTCAATACGCTTTAATCCAATAAAGCCAAACATTTTCTGGATTCTAAACTGTTTAATAGAACCATCTAATCTAACACATGAAACAGTCGAATTTACTTTCATTGATCCCCTTTTAATAAGACCAATTCCAATTCTTCCAACGAAATCATTATAATCTAATAAAGCTGGCTGAAATTGTAATGTTCCCTCACTAACCTTAGGAGATGGAATATAATTAACAACCGTATCTAAAATTGGATCCATTGTTGGTTGTTGGGTTGCTACATCAGCATCAAAACTAGAAGTTCCTGCTAAACCAGAGGCATAAATAATCGGAAACTCTAGTTGTTCTATATCAGCACCTAATTCGATAAACAAATCATAAACTTCTTCAACTACTTCTTTAGGACGAGCTGTTGGTTTATCAATTTTGTTAACAACTAAAATAGGAATGACACCTGCTTCTAAAGCTTTCTTTAAAACAAAACGTGTTTGAGGCATTGTTCCCTCATAAGCATCAACAATAAGCAAAACACCATCAACCATATTCATAATACGTTCAACTTCACCACCGAAATCAGCATGACCTGGTGTATCCAAAATATTAATACGCGTTCCTTTATAATCAATTGCTGTTGTTTTAGCTAAAATAGTAATGCCACGTTCCCTTTCAATATCGTTTGAGTCCATAACACGTTCTTGAACTTCTTCATTTACTCTAAAAGTACCCGACATTTGTAATAATTTATCAACCAAGGTTGTTTTACCATGATCGACATGTGCGATAATCGCAATATTTCTTATTTTCATAAATACACTTCCTCTTTGACTGGAGTATTATATCATATTAACTAATAAAAAGTAAATATTTTATTGCAAATCTATATTTTTATGTTATAATATTAAACACATAAAGGAGGTTTTGGAATTGAAATATAATGAATTATATTCTAATGGTGAAGACTGTAAAGAATTAGCAAGAATATTAGAACGTGAGATAAAGGGAAAAATTTCTTTTTCATGGAATGTTTTTAATCAAATAATGGGGGGATCATATAATTGCATTCTATCTAAAGACGATAGTTATTTTGAATTTTTAAATAGAGAAAAAGAACAAGTAAAATTTTATTATAAGTTTTTAAAAGATGGTTTTTTTAGGATAGGTGTCGGAAACAACTCACTTTGTAAAAAAACGGTTGGGCATAAACTTGCCGCACTAAGCGATTTTTATCAAGTACTATCTAAATGGTTTGGTGAACCAACATTATTTTATACATTGGAAAATGATGAAGAAGAATATCTAAATTTTGAGTGGAATTTTAAATATAAAAAAGAAGTCATTGAAGAATTTAAAAACAATACCGTTTTTGATTATAACGACAAAGTAAAAGATTTAATTATAATTGGTGAGCAACAAGATAAATTTATTTCTAATCAATTAGGGTTGCCTATTGAATTATTAGACCTAGTAGATAAAAATATTGAAGATTTTGTTAAATATAAACAAATAGATATAAATGCTACTGATGAAAAACAACAAGTTGAAAAACCTTATGTTATAAAAATATTATGTTAACCATTTTAAACTTCTAATTTTCTAGAAGTTTTTTTATCAAAAAATTACGATTTCTCGTAATTAATATATTTAATCAAAATTCGCGATAATTTTTCAAAATCATTTTATATTGTTTCTTATTTTCTAAAACCCATTTTTTATAACTTTTACTAGAGGGTTGATAAGAAAAGAAATCGTAATGTCCCGTTTGTTTAATATTAATACTTATTATAAAACTATAAATATTATTATTTAAATCTTTATATACACATAATATTCGATTATGATCCTCTACAACAATTCCATCATCATCTAAAATAGAACTAACAATCCTTGCTTCTACTTGCTTTTCAAAAGAAGCAGCAATATCAAAAGTTGTAAATAATTTTTGATTTTTATTTTCGCTTATCTCTTGCATTCCATCGATAGCTTTACCTGTTAATAAATTATATAACTTTATATTTGTTGCCACCCCATAACCAATATTTTCAATTGATAGACTAACAGAGATATCTTTATCATTTTCAAGTAATTGTAGTTTAGATAATTCTATATTTTCATGTGATGATAAATAGTTCTTGCCTATTAAAATCAAATAATATTTATATTTATTAATTGTTTCAATATCATTAACCCTTTTTAATGCTAAATAAGGTTTATGATTTTCACGATTTTCATTTTTAATTCTATTATTTACTGTAAAAATAGTCGCATATACAGGTATAGCAACTGTAAGTAAAGGCCAAATAAAACTTACCCATACTTTAACAAAATAATCTTCCATACTTTTCACCTATTATTAATATAACAAAAAAAAACTTAAAAGTCTATTCTAAAATATTTTTAACTTTCAAGTTTCTATTATCTTCATAAATTGTCAATTTTTCATTCGGATCTAATGTTGCAAGTAATATTCTACTACAATCTTCATATCCCTTTACCTTTAATTCCTTTTCTAGCCATTCCTTATCTTTGTTCATATTAAGTAAATTATTTATAATTACCTTCCCATCAATTATAACATTAGCACACATAAATGACTTATCCACTTTTAACTTTGTATCCTTGGGTGTTACTGGTTTATTTTCTGCTTTTGGTAAAATACTGATTTGTCCATTTGATTCCATTATCGCATATTCCACTTCATTTAAATCAAAATTGCCATTAGTACGACATTGTTGTAATAACTCATTAACATTCATTCTAACCTTTTTTAAATTCTTACGAATAATATGCCCATCCTGAATTAATATCGTCGGTTTTCCTAAAAAGAATCTTCGCATACGCATACTTTTTAAACTCCATAAAGAGACTAAATATGATATTATACCAAAGACCATTACAGCAACAAAGGAATTTATATATTGGATATCATTACTTAATGATATTTCAGCCGCAAAATTTCCAATTGATATACCAATAACATAATCAAACAAACTTAATTCTGATACTTGTTTTTTGCCAATTATTTTAGTCGCAATAAAAAGCGTCGCTAATGATAATAAACTCCTAATAATAACCTCTATTACCTCTACCATATCAACTTTATAAATCATTTCCATATAAAAAATCACCTATTATTATTATTATAGATGATTATTAAAATATACTATTTTTTTTCTTTTTTATTAACTTTCTTCTTAGAACTATTTGCTTTCTTTTTTATATTTTCTTTTGTATCACTTGCCTCTTTGCTTTTTTTAATTTTATCAATAATAATATTATTATCCTTATCAAAAACTACGTTAGTTTTCAAAATAAAAATTAAAACAATAAATGTTAGAATACCATAAACTATATAACCAAGAGTCCTATCCTTTAAAACATATAGTATTGAAGCAAAAGCAAATAATATGTCAATAAAATAAATAATTAAAACTGTAGCTGTTTGCGAAAAATTACGATTTAAAAATTGATGATGAATATGAAATTTATCAGCTTTAGATGGACTTTCACCTTTTAATAATCGACGAATTATAGCAAACAAAGTATCCAAAATTGGAATTGCCAATATAAGTAATGGAATTATCAATGATGTCATAGTAACATTTTTAAATCCTAACAAGGCAATAACCGAAATAATAAAACCCATAAACATTGAACCAGAGTCTCCAACAAAAATACTCGCTGGATGGAAATTATGGACTAAAAATCCTAAAGTAGACCCTAACATTACAAAAGATAAAAGGAAATCCAAACCAAAATGTCCTTGCATTGTTGCTATTATACCTACAGTTAAAAAATAAATAGAACTTATTCCACTAGATAAACCATCCAAACCATCAATTAAATTAATACAATTAATACAACCTAATATAAAAAATATTGTAATTGGATAAGCTAAAATACCAAAATGCAAATAGATACCAAAAGCACTCACATCATTAAGCAAAAATTGTCCATAAAAAACAATAACACACGCAGACGCTAATTGACCTATAAACTTTATTAATGGCCTCAACTCTGTCATATCATCAATTAACCCAATTAAAATAATTATAAATCCACCAATTAAAATAGAATTCATTTGTACACTAGGTGTTCCAAACAACATATAACCTAACAAGAAACCTAAAAAAATGCCAATTCCGCCCATTTTCGGCATAGGCTTAGTATGAATATGTCTTACCCTTGGCATATCTACTGCCCCTATTTGAAGTGCCAACTTCTTAATAAATGGCATTATAATTGCAACAAAACAAAAAGTTGTCACAACAATCATTACTATTTTTACAATTACTTCTTCCATAAAACCACCTAACCTCATTATAGACAGTACAAAAAAAAAAATCAAGGATTTATTGATTTTTAATAATTTTTCTAATCAGTTACTAAGTTTAAATTGTCTAACATTATTCCAGTTCCCTCAGCCACACAAGTAAGTGGGCTCTCAGCAACATATACTGGCACTTTGAGTTCCTGTGACAATAATTTATCAAACCCTTGAAGAAGAGCACCTCCACCTGTTAAAACGATACCTTTATCAATGATATCAGCTGATAACTCTGGTGGTGTTTTTTCTAAAACTGTTTTAGCGGCATGAATAATTACTTCAATACTCTCTTTTAATGCTTCCTCAATTTCTTTAGAGGATATTGTAATTGTTTTGGGTAAGCCACTAACTAAATCTCTCCCTCTTACATCCATTTTATCCCCTTTAGCCTCAGGAAATACATTTCCAATTGTCAATTTAATCTCTTGAGCCGTTTTTTCCCCAACTAATAATTTATATTTATCTTTAATATATTTCATGATATCTGAATCAAATGTATCCCCTGCCACTTTGATTGATTCGCTTGTAACAATTCCCCCAAGTGATAGTATTGCAACATCTGTTGTTCCTCCACCAATATCAATAACCATATTACCACTTGGCTTAGAAATATCCAATCCTGCACCAACAGCTGCCACTTTGGGCTCGTCATCTAACAAAACCCTTTTCGCTCCAGTTCGCTCAGCGGCCTCTTTAATCGCATTTTTTTCAACTTGTGTAATATTAGAGGGACAACATATCAAAATTCGCGGTTTTGACCAAAAACCTTTACCATTAATTTTCTTTATAAAATGATTAAGCATTATCTCCGTAATTTCAAAATCAGCAATTACCCCATCCTTTAGTGGCCTTATCGCATTAACTCGCCCGGGTGTTCTTCCTAACATCTCATGAGCTTCACGTCCAACCGCTAATGGCTTTCTTGTTTCCGAATCAATTGCTACAACACTTGGTTCATTTAAAACTATTCCCTGACCCTTAACATAAATTAGTACATTAGCTGTTCCTAAATCTATTCCTATATCCTTTGCAAACATAAAATTTCCTTTCTAACTATATTTTTGCTCTAAATATTTATTTCGTGTTGACTCACCACCTCGTATATGACGAACATCAATATGATACTTTAATATCTTTTCAACACGTGTAAACAAATTTTCATCTATCAATAAAAGTCTTTCGTGTAAATCTTTATGAACTGTACTTTTAGAAACTTTAAATATTGCTGCAATCTCTCTTATTGTTTTTTCAGTATCAATAATATAAAGAGCCTCATTTTTAACTCTTTCTGAAATAGCAGAACTCATCTCTACACCCCTTTACTAAATTATATAGAAAAGGGTATATTTTATACCTAAAAAAAGAGCTATTGCTCCTCTAAATCACTTATATTTCGATCATAATAATTTTCAGGATTAACTAAATTACCCTTAATCGATAACTCGAAATTTAAATGATCATTTAGATTTTTAGCAATATTAGAAAAACCGCTTTTTCCTAATTTTTGACCTTGAACAACTGTATCACCCTTTTTAACTTCAACCTCACTTAAACTCTGGTAATAACCAATTATTCCATTTCCATGATCAATTTCCACAATATTACCTAACAACTCATTCTCAGATACTGAACTAACCGTTCCATCTAATATACTAAGAACCTCAAACGAAACATCCCCACCATAGGAAACCCCACTACTTTGTAAATAAGTATCTTCATAATAAATAATCGAATTTTCTTGTTCTACTGACTCATCCTTATAATCATAATAATCTTTAATTATTTTTACCGTTTCATTATTATAAGGTCTTTTAATTATATTATTTATCGCAATAACAGGCTCATTATTCTCTATTATTGTTTTTGATACATACTCCATATCAGGCTCTTGTAATTTAGGACTCGTCGCTGATTCAATTGAAAAAATTGCTCCGAATACTGAAACAAAAACTAATCCATATAAAGCATAAGCCACAGGTTTTTTTAATCTTCTTTTTGTCATATTTCCACCTCTATTTTAAGTTTTAACAATATGACAAAAATTATACAAAAAATTAATAAATTTTTTTAATTTCTACCCCTTGATAATAATATTTTAAAATCTCATCATATTTATAGCCATTCAAAGCCATACCTTGGGCACCATATTGGCTCATCCCGACGCCATGACCGTATCCTTTGGTATTAATTGTAATATCTTCTCCATTTTGAATTATCGAAAAAAAAGTTGACCTTAAACCAAGCAAATACTGAACATCATCCCCGCTAAATATTTTCCCATTAATTTTTACTTGTTTTATACGCCCTGTGCTGGTTGTATTTACTGGTTCAACATACAAATTATCTGAATATGGTAATCCTAATTTATTATAAAAATCCCACAATTTAAAATAAAAATAATCATTATAAACCGGTGATACATCAGCATCCCATGCTGAAGCCACGCTTTTTAAATAAGGCTGTTGGGTTGGAAAAACTTCACCACTATTTTCTGTATACCCAGTACTTGTTGAAAAGAATAAGGCTTCCACAACACTTCCATTACAGTCTAGATATTCACCCTTAGTTTCTAAAACAGCCATTTTAGCTTTATTTAAATTAGTAACATAATCATTACCCCAGCGATTTTTAAGTTGCTCACTATCTAAATAAACTTGATTCATAACTGTATCAACTACATCATAATCATTATTACGATTATACTCTAATTGTTTTAAAACATAGCTGCGAGCAGCTACAGCCTGAGCTTTTAGCGCATCCATCTCAAAACTAATAGGAACTTCGCCTGAAACAACACCAACAATATATTCTTCAATTGGAACAACATCAATAACACCTGTAGCTGATCTTTTAATTCTAATTGTCATATTACTCATATACTTAAATTTAATCTCCTCTGGTTCACGAATAAAAATGCTTATAAAGATATAAGGAATTAAAACTATTAAAACAGTTGCGAAAATTAATTTTTTCATATCATCACCATCGTTCTAATTATATCTATGATGTATAAGTAAGATTATTCATTTTATTATGTGACAAAAAAATTAAAATATACAAAAAAATAGAAAATTATTTTTTCCTATTTTTATTTTCATCCTTATTTATATAATTATCTAGCATTTCTTTTAATATTTTGACTTCATCCTCGCTATAACCACTTTCAATATTTATTTTATCTTCATAAATCCAAGACACAACCAAATTTTTTAACCATTCAATATTATAAAATACATTATGATAATTTATCAAATCTTCTAAATCTTTTAATCTTTCATCAAAAGTCATATCCCTTTTTAATATTAATTCAAGATAAAATTGTTTTCTTTTTTCTAATATATCAATCTTTTTAAAACTAAATCCTTTAATTCTTAATAATAAAATAATTTTATACACTTCTAATAATAATTGACTAGTTTTCTTTCTTTTGCAATTATTACTATATTCTCTTTTAATTAATTTATTATTATTGGCTATAGACTTCTTTAGAGCTGTTGAATTATCAAACATCACGTCAACATTATTTTGACTATTACGCGATAAATCATATCTTTTATGATTTTCTAATTGATTTTTATAACTATAAAATTCTAATTTAACCTCATCTTTAATTTTTTCATAAACATCAGAACAAATTAACATAAGCATATCTTCAGTAATTTGTATGCCATTAAGTGATGCAAGATTCTCTTCATTACAACAATCTACATTATTTTTATAATAACTACGTTTATCATCAGAACAAAGGTCTAAATAAAATTCTTTAAAATTTATATAAAAAGTATAATCAGGTTCTTCATAATTGTCATCTATATTTTGTGCTAATATTAAATTATTTAAATCCTCATATTTATCTAAAAAATTTAATACATCATTTCTTTTTTTATCATTATAAGCGTGTCCTAATTCATGACTTATAACAAAAATAACTTTGAATAAAAATTTTATATCGCAAAAATATGATTGAAAATTATCTAAAAAATAGATAATTTCCCGATTTTCTAAGTAACTACCTAAAATATTCTTATTATCAGTTGGATTAGAATCAAATAAAACAGGTATATTTAAATTATAATAATTTTTTCCTATATACATTGATAATTCTTTTATTAATTCTTTTTGTAATTTTAAATTATTATTTTTATTTACATATATTTCAGCTATTAAATACTTTATTTTCTCAATATACAAATTCATAAATAAAAATACTTCTCCTAAATCCTAGTACTAAGAAAAAAATCCATAAAAAAATTTACAACTAAATATGATATTGCTAAAGATAAAAGTAAATAGACTAATCTGGATTGATAATAACGATTCTTCTTAAATAAATGATTTATATTTAAACTTTCCATCGCCCAAATCGTGATAGGGACAATTACACAATATAAAACTGTTCTAACATTCATAAGCTGTTATCTTATCGATACGACGACGATGTCTTTCATGATCAGATTTTTTAGTAGTTAAAAAAGTATCGATTATTTTGTGCAATTTATCTAAACTTATATTCATTCCTACTGATAAAACATTCGCATCATTATCAAGTCGTGTCATTTTAGCTTCATACATTGTATTTACTTTAGCGCATCTTACACCTTTAACTTTATTACAAGCGATACTAGCACCTATTCCTGTACCACACATTACAATACCAAAATCGATTTTTTTATCCCTTATTGCTTCTCCCAATTGAATTACATAATCAGGATAATCATCTGTCGGTATCAATTTTTTGGGTCCCATATCAACAACATCATAATTATTTTTCTTTAAGTATTTAATAATTTCATCTTTAACTATAAATCCATGATTATTTTTTTTTAAACCACTATGATCACACGCAAATCCTATTCTCATATTATCACCTATTATTATTCTATCTTAAAAAAATTTGTTTATCAATAAATATTAAATAGTTAAAGTATAAAGCAAGACAATAACGTAAAAATTTGTAAATACTTTTTAAAAAGAAAAAAACCACCCTATAATAAGATGATTTTTATTAATTACTATTATAATAAAATTAAAAGTACTAAATTACTTCTAAAATTAGTCTAATATATCTTTATTATTTAATCCCATTATAATTTAATCAAAAAAATTAAAATCCTCTGGCCCAGCACACTTGGCATTCCATTTACCATCATTGCTATCAATAAACATAGTATAATATATCTCATCATCAAAATCGATCAATTCATAAGAAATTGTATAAACTGACTTAGAATTTCTTAATGACTCACTTATTGTTATTAGTAAAACCTCTCCAGATTTAGTAGTTTTTTTATAAAATTCTTGATAATTACCTATTTCGCTAATAAGATTCATTGAGCCAAAAAGACTAGTATGTCCAAAGCATTCATCATATAAATAAGTGATATACTTAATATAATCTTGATGATTTATACCATTATTTTCATACACCATTATTATTTTATTTTTACGCTTTGATTGAATAAATTCACTAATATTATTTTTACCAACTATATCAAATAATGTTGATACTGAGATACCACCCATTTTAATTGTTTTTAAATTTTTATAATCTATAATTTCTTGTTCATTGTTTGCATTAACTTTATCGCTATTATTATTAAATTGACAACCACACAACAATAAACAACTAAATAAACATAATAAAACTTGTTTCATTTAAATTATTAATCACAAACCATTCCTGATTCTTTCATGATATTTTTATAATCTTCTTTTGTCATATTTCTTGACATATTTCTTTCTTCAAGATCCTCATCTGTCATTTTAGCAACTTCATAAGTTATTGTATTAATGATAGAGCCATTTTTTTCTTCCATTTTAATTGAAACACCCGCTGTTTCCTTTGTACCTTCTGACATTGATTCCTTCATTAAATCAATTTCTTCTTTTGTCATATCACTAGTATCAAGTGTTTGCACTAAAACCACCTTTGTTAATTTATCATCTTTAAAAGTAGCATCTGCTTGCATATCAAATATAAAATTCATTTTACAAGTTAATTTTTCCTCTTTAGATGAAAATGGAACTGAACACCCACTCATTAACAATGTTGTTAATGTTAAAAACAATAGAATAATACTTTTTTTCATAAAAATTTTCTCCTTCTTCGACATTTTTCGCAAAATGTATAAAATTAAATTTATTTTTTAGTTTTCTTATTTTTATACGATAAAGTACAAAGTAATCCACCAACACCAATAACACCAATTCCAATAAATAATAAATATTTATTACTATTTAAATCTAATGTTTTTGGATTCTTAACCTTATCTATTAAAGTTGGTTTAGTTAGATTAGGATCCTTTTGATCTTTATCAATTGGCTCATAATCATCTTTATTATTTAAATATTTATACTCTTTAGAATCAATAACATTTGCTTTATTCAGAGTAATTACTGGGCGAACTCCCGTAGAACCACCTACTGTCCCATTCAAATTTAAATAAAATTCACCATTCAAGTCATTTGTTATATAAATTGTATCTCCTGAAACTGCATAAACATATTCAGATTGAATAGATGAATCGCAATCTTCATCACAAGAAACTAATGCGGAACTCATTGTATAATAACCTAGATATGGTGCGTTTTTATCACTACTATATGCCTTTAGCCAATTCGTTTTTAGATTAGCAATTGATATAAGTGAATTTTCTTCAGAAATGTTGTTAACATCACTAGATGATAAATTTAATTCATCTATATTTGATATTTCTTCAATAGTAATTAATCTAACCGAAATATAATCATCTAACCCTTTATTATTAACTAAGTTAAGTTTTAGATTTGGTAAAAATTTATCGTTAAGATATTTTTTTATATAACTATCTTCACTAACGGTTCCAGACCTATCAGCCCTTGTAAAAATACCATCAACCTTTTCATAAACGTTACAAATTACATTTTCCTCATCTTCTAAAGGCTCACTACAAAAAGTATTATTAACATATAGCCTTCCCTTATCAAAACTACCAAAATTTTCAGCATTAATATCAAAAAGACTATTAAGTCATTCTATATCCCAACTTTGATATTGTGTTCCATCTTGTAATACGAAATAATCACTAAATAATGTTAAGTTGTCACTATCTTTTCCACTATAAGAAATAACATGCCACTTAGTACCATCTACTAAAGTAACACTATCGCCAACATTATAAACAGTATAATCTACATCTAATGCCATAGCACTATTTAAATGGATAAATAACAATGTAAAAATACAACCTAAAACTAAAAGTTTTTTCACAATTTCCTCTCCTTTCTTCAATATTAAAATTTTAGTTTTAATAAGTTTACAACAAAATATCACACTCCTTTACTTTAAAATAATTTTCTCATTAATTATCGATAAAATGTCTTTTATAACATTAAAACTACAATTTTGACAAAAAAAAATGCACGAAATTATCATGCACCTAAATCATATTAAAATTACCTATCTCTAAAATTTTCATACCAAGTCTTTATTTTGTCTTTTCCTGTTTCATAAACCTCGCCACCAAATTCTTTGATATCATTCCAAGTCTCTTTATCCTTTTCCTTAATTTCATCAATTATTTCTAATGACTGTTGATATTTATCCTCCCCAACCTTAGAAATAATATAGTCCTCAAGATGTTCTTTTCCACTATGTAACACATCACTAGCTTTATCATATAAACCCTTAGAAGTCTCACTAATTGTCTCCTTATAATTAGGAAATTTTTTCATTATTAATGTATCTATTTTCTCAACTATTTTAATAATAGTCATCTTAGTACTATCTTTTAATTCGGAAAAAATAACATTTCCAATCTTACCATCATAGAAAATAAAATCGACAAATGTTATAAAATACTCCTTACATTTAGCTTTGGCATTTATAACATTATCTGAACTTAAAAGATTATCAATATCATCTGCAGCAGCATTAAAATAGTTAATAATAATTTCATCCTTGCTTAATTCTTCGTCAATATTATTATTTATATTAATATCTGAATTGTGAGTTTGATTTTGATTTTCATTAATTAACAAAGAATTATTATCATTTTTTTCTTCATCACTATTAATATCATCCTTTATAGAATCAGAAATAATATTAGTATTACTAATGCTTTCTTGAACACCTTTAGTAATCTTTTCTTCCTCATTCTTACAACCTGTTAAATTGACTAAAATTACCCCAGTTAATATAATACCAATTAACTTATAATTATACACTTTCATTTCTCACCTCTTTAAGAAAAAAACAGCCTAGGCTGCATCTTTAATTCCATATTTACGATTGAACTTATCAACAGCGCCAGTTTTAGATGCTTTTCCTTGTTCACCTGTAAAAAATGGATGGCATTTATTACATACTTCCAAATGTAAATTCTCTCTATTAGATTTTACCGTAAAAGTATTACCACAAGCACATGTCACTTGTGTATCTACATAATTTGGATGTATTCCTTTTTTCATTTTAATCTCTCCTTCCGCCATAACTAATTATTAGTTATAGTAATTCATTAGCCACTATATTATAACAATTAAATAAAAAAAAAGCAATAACTTTTTATTATTATATGCCTTATACTTAAAAAATATGATATAATAAAAAGACTTTGGGGGGTATTAATATGATAGAAGAAAAAATAATTAATTGTGTGAATAAACAAAATTATTTAAAAGGAAGAAATTATGATTATAATAAAATAACTTTAATAAAAATAATCTATATGACAGATAAAAGCAAAATATATAAATTTTCAAGTATATCTGAAAGAACTAATAAAAAATATAATGTCGACATAACAACAAAAAATAATGATATAATTCTGACATATTGTTCCTGTCCCCAATTTGAATTAGAAAAAAAGTGCAAACACATTGCTGCTTGCTTAATTAAAGAAAAACAAAAAATTTTCTTGGAAGAAAAGATAATCAAAAAATCAAATATCGCAGATATAATATTTAAAGATATTATTAATTCTAATAACAATAATAAGCAACAATTACGATTAGAATTAGAACTTAATTTTCGAAAAAATTACTATGGTTCAGGATTATATATAAAATTCAAGATTGGTATTGATAAATTGTATTCCGCATCTTCTAAAGCTAAATATTTTTTTGAATTATACAATGGAGACGATATAAGAAATTTAGAATTTGGTAAAAATTTTACTTATATTCCTAGTGAACAATTCTTTTCTAATGAAGATTGTAAAATTATCGACTTTTTAAGTAATGAATTTTATAAAACAATGGCTACAAATTATTATAATACTGAAATTTATCTCCCAATAAATACATACATAAAGTTTTTTAACCTATTAAAAAATAAGGACTACTATATAATGGGATATGGTTTATTTCATGGATATAAAGATGAATTCCCTTTTAATACAACTCTAACCAAAAACCACGATAATTATATATTTAAATTTAATTTTGAAAATAGTAACTATAATTTTCTTAGTTCAAATATATTATTAAAAGATAAAAATATATATCTTTTAAATGATAATTATACTAAAATTATTGAACAATTTGCTAAACATGACATAGTTGAACTTCAATTTAATAAAGATTCACTCGCACTTTTCGCTGAAAGCATTTATCCAATAATTAAAGAGTCTATTCAAATGGATAAAAATATTGAAAATGAATTATCTATTATAGACCCAATTACCAAATTATATTTTGATATCAAAGATGAAAATATTATTTGTGAAATAAAATTGGATTACAATAATAATGAAATAAATTATTTTGATAATACTAGCATAATTAGAAATCGTGATTATGAAAAAAATATTATTAATGATTTAAAGCTTTTGAATTTCAAAATAGACCAGCAATTAATTTTTATTGATTCTATTCAAGATGTTGGAAATTTTTTAGAAAATGGTTTAATCGAATTATCTAAAAATTACAATGTTTATACTACCAAAAAATTAAACGAAACAAATATTATTAAAAAAAATAAAATTGAATCGCAATTTTCCATTGGCCAAGATAATATTATGACCTATAAATTTTCAATAGAAAATATCAACATCAATGAAATAGCAAATATTTTTAAAGACTTAAATGAAAAAAAGAAATACTATAAATTAAAAAATGGCAATATTTTAAACCTAGAAAATAATCAAGAACTAGAGCAATTGCAAAATTTAATGGAAGATTTAGATTTTAATTACAGTAATCTGAAATTAGGTGGCAAATTACCAAAATACCGAGCTATTTATTTAGATAGTCTAAAAGAAAATAAATATAGTATTATTCAAACTGATAATCTTTTTGATAATTTCATTGAGGGATTTAAAAAATATCAAAATGCCAAACCTTATATAAATACAAAAGATAAAAAAATACTAAGAGATTATCAATTAACTGGTGTTAAATGGCTATACAATATTTATAAATGTGATCTAGGCGGAATTTTAGCTGATGAGATGGGACTTGGTAAATCACTTCAAACAATTTGCTTTATTAAGGCTGTTTTAAATGAAAAACCAAACATTCGAATGTTAATTGTTTCACCCACATCACTTATTTATAATTGGCAAAAAGAATTTGATAAATTTGCTAGTGAATTAAATTACTGTGTTATTGCTGAAGGAAAAAATAAACGCCAAGAAATATTAAATAATCTAAAAAGTAATATTGTTATAACTACCTATGGATTACTACGACAAGATAAAGAGTTATACGAACAATTAAATTTTGAAGTAATGATTATTGATGAAGCTCAAAATATCAAAAACCCAACGGCTCAAATTTCTAAAACAGCAAAATTAATAAATGCTAAATGTAAAATTGCCCTAACTGGCACACCAATTGAAAACTCAGTTATTGAATTATGGAGCATCTTTGATTTTATAATGCCAGGATTTTTAACTAATTTAATAAAATTCCAAGCTAAATATAATATAAAAGAGTTTAATGATGATAAGACTAGTACTTTGGATAATTTAAATTTACAAATATCACCATTTATTTTAAGAAGAAAAAAAATAGATGTTGCTAAAGACTTACCAGAAAAACAAGAAAATAATATTTATTTTGATATGTATCCTGAACAAAAGAAATTATATTTAGCAGAACTTAAGAAAACAAAAGAAGAGATGAATGAAATTATCGCAACTGAAGGTTTTTTAAAAGCTCGATTTAAAATATTACAATTACTAATAAAATTGAGACAAATTTGTATTGATCCAAGAATTTTATTCGATAATTATAAAGGTGGAAGCATCAAAATTGATGAATTAATAAACTTGACAAAAAGAATTGTTGAAAACGGTCATAAAATTTTATTGTTCACAAGTTTTAAAACTGCTCTTAATATTGTTAAAGAAAAATTTGATCAAGAAAATATAACTTCATATACAATTGATGGTAGTGTATCTAGTAAAAAAAGAATGGAATTAGTAGATAAATTTAATAATGATGATACCAATGTCTTTTTAATTATGTTAAAAGCAGGCGGGACAGGATTAAATTTAACAAGTGCCGATGTCGTTATTCACCTCGATTTATGGTGGAACCCACAAGTTGAAAATCAGGCAACTGATCGAGCACACCGTATTGGCCAAACAAAAAAAGTTGAAGTAATAAAACTGATATGTAAAGGAACCATCGAAGAACGTATTATTGAACTACAAAATAAGAAAAAAATATTAAGTGATACCTTAATTGAAGGTGAAAACAGAGACCAAAATAATCTCGAAAAATTATCCGAAAAAGATATTAAAAATCTATTAACTTTTGATGAAGAATAGTAGAAAAACTGCAATTTTTGTTGCAGTTTTTATTTACTATTATTAAATTCTAAAAATAATAATTTATTTTAAAATCGTATCATCTAATATTGGTTTTACCATATCAAAAATTGAACTATATCCTTTACTAGATGGGTGAATATCATTAACAACAGGTAAAAAATCTAAATTACTTTCATACAAATCATATATATCAACATACTTTATACCATATTTTTGTGATAAATAATTAACTTTTGTATTCATATAAGAAAAAGCACTATCAAACTTTTTATTGCCAAAATATGGATTATAATAACCAATCACAATAATATCTTCCTTACAATACTGTCTTAAAAGACTAAATAACTCATCCATATCAACTAAAATTGAATCTAAATAATCATAAAAATTACTATTGCTAT
Organism: uncultured Mycoplasmatota bacterium; assembly: GCA_947056845.1. Lineage (GTDB taxonomy): Bacteria > Bacillota_I > Bacilli_A > RF39 > UBA660 > CAJLIR01. Next base: position 10,358 of record CAMSCJ010000019.1, on the reverse strand, counting down.
TCTCACTAGACATAATACTAATAACATCATTTGTTCCAATTGATACAGTTACTAAATCAGCCTTTATTAAAGCATTTTTTAAAGTACGTGTTTTTCCTTCAATATCTATTTTTTTATTATCTTTAATATCACGAATTAAATCGGTTGTACGATAAGTATTATCAGCAAATTCTTTTATATATTCATCAACAACATTTTTTTCTTCTAAATATTCATAGACATAATCGGTAAAACTATAATTTTGAGAAGTCTCAGCCGTTACACCTACTGTTAGAAAATCACCTACTGCTAAATAGGAAATAGACTTATCTAATAACGTTAAATATATTAAAAATACTGATAAAATAACAATTGAAAAAAATAGAGCTATTTTAAGTTTCATAAGATATCACCTATATAATTATATTGAATATAATCTTATTTATTCTAAAACCCTATTTTTCTTCTAAAGATATTTTCGCTCCAACATTAGTAAGTTTAATTATTATATTCTCATACCCCCTTAAGATATGATCAACATCTTTAATAACTGTTTTACCAGTAGCCGCAAGTCCTGCTAAAACCATACAAGCACCTGCTCTTAAATCCGTTGCAACCACTTCTGTTCCAATCAACTTTGTTGGTCCAGTTATTTTTATTTTTTGATTATTTACAATATCAATATTAGCGCCCATTTTATTTAAATAATCAACATTTTTAAAACGATTTTCATAAATTGTTTCCTCCAAAGTAGATACACCATTACAATGTACAAGTAATGATGTCAAAGGCTGTTGTAAATCTGTTGGAAATCCAGGATAACCAAGTGTTTTCACCCTAGTTGGTTTCATATCTATTGCTCTAGATATTATAATACTATTATCTTTAATTTTATAATTAACATGCATCTCTCGTAATTTAAATAATAATGCCTCAAGATGTTCTGGAATAATATTAGCAATTTCTAAATTATTTCCAACTAAAGCACCTACTATAATATATGTACCAGCTTCAATTCGATCTGGTATAACTTCTGTAAAACCTTTACCTAATCTAGTAACACCAATAACTCTAATTTCACTAGTACCTGCTCCACTAATTTGAGCTCCCATATTATTTAAAAATGTCGCAACGTTAACAATCTCTGGTTCTTTAGCCGCATTTCTAATTATAGTTTCACCCGTTGCTCTAACTGATGCCAAAATTGTATTTATTGTAGCTCCCACACTTGGCATATCCAAATAAATGGTACAACCCCTTAATTCTTCAGCATCAATTATATATTTTTTGTTTTTTTCAATTACTGTTGCCCCTAATTGCTCAAAAGCTTTCAAAGTTTGATCTATTGGACGGGCTCCTATTGAGCAGCCACCAGGAAAATACATTTCAACATGCTTATACTTTCCTAATAGAGCTGACATAAAATAATACGAAGCTCGTAATTTACTCGAAATATTTTCAGGAATTTCACGATTATTAATATTTTTTGAATCAATTATCATAACCTTGTCATTATGAACCACTTTTGCCCCTAAATACTCTAATATTTCATTTAAAGCATCAATATCTGAAATATTAGGAATATTATCAATTGTCACAATATCATCAGATAACAATGCGGCTGGTATTAAAGCAACCGCACTATTTTTAGCCCCTCCAACTTCAATTTTTCCCGTTAATATATGATTACCTTCTATAATAATCTGTTTCATGTATACCCCCAAACTAAAAATTAGTCTTTCATTATATTTAATGATTCTAAAAAATTTTTGCTACATCCTAAATAATATTTAGACTAATAAAAAATGCATTACTTATTATTATAGATTATTTTAAGACAAAAGTAAACTTTATATATAAATTATCCCAATAATAATTAAAACAATTCCTCCTATTAACGTTGAGGCCTTACCAATTAATTGATTAACTTTTTTTCCCAATATTAAGCCGATGTATGTAAAACAAAAACTACTTAATGAAAATAGTAATGAACATAATAAAAAGTTATTATTTATTGCGTTTAAACCAATCCCAACGGAAAAACTATCAATACTAACAGCTAAACCAAAAAGTAAAAGTTCTGATAATGACATAATCTTCATGTCTTCACCATTTTTAAATGTTTCAATAACCATCTGTAAACCTATAAAGCATAAAACAATAGTTACAATTAAATTTGGTGAAACTGGAAAAAATTTCAAAATGGCATTACCAACAAACAATCCCAATAATGGCATCACAAAGTGATAAACGCCAACTATTATTGATAATTTTTTAATATTATTCTTTGATAAATCTAATGTTCCATAAGCTAATGAGAGAGAAAAAGCATCCATACTAAGACTAACAGCTATTACCAAAACAATTAAAAAAGACATAAAAAAACCTCCTATAAGATTGTATTTAGGAAGAATTTATTTATTACTTATTTTTATATTTTTTAAGTAATTCGCCTACCAAAGTTGTATATTCTACTTCCGTTGACTCCTCCGCTTCCAATAAACAAAGAGGTGGGAACAAAACACACCACCAATTATCCCCCTTACCACTACCTAAAGTAATTAATAAGGATTCATAATAACCAGCATCATACGTTATACCTTTATATATCTTTTCTGGAAAATAATTATAACCAAAATTAACAGAATAAGGTAAATTATAATTTTGTTTTTTTAAAGACAACTCAGTTAAATTAGATATATTATTTAATTTTGAATTTATAATTTTTCTAGCTTCTTCAATACTGGTAGTATCTTTTAGTAAATCATAAACATAATCTTGAATTTCTACTTTTACATTATTTTTAATTTTTTGATCATATTCTGAATTACTATTAGCTAAAATTCTAATACGAAGGGCTTCATTAGGAATTTCTATTTCACTAAATTTATAACCTATTAATACATAAATACCAAAAATCATACCTAATAATAAAATTGTTTTCTTCATTTTTATCACCTATTTAATATTGAACAGAAATAATTATTTTATACATGAATTATAATTTTTTATCAAACAATAGTTATAAAGGAATAGTGTTTGAGTATAATTAAAAATTATTTATGAAAATCACAGAAGAGTATAATCAACCAAAATATTATTTTAAAGACAAAATTACTATAGATGAATATTATGATGAACTGTTAAAACAGCTTAATAATGCAGAGTTAAAAAACATGAAAAAAAATTATCTGAAAATACGATAAAATTTTATAATGAATGTAGAAAAGTTCTAAAACAAGGTGAAGAACTAGGAGAACTTAACGGGTTAGTTAGAAATCCATTTTTAAGGGAATGGAAAGTACAATTACTCAAGATATCATGGTTATAAATACACCAGTTCTTACTGATTGTAGTCCTACTTATCCTTTATATAAAGTAAATAGAAAAAAAACTTTAGTTAAGGTATATAATGGGCATAAATATGAAAGATTCCTTTAAATTTTTTCACTAATAATTATAAAACGAAAAAGTTAATATTGACAGTATTAATTTTATTTGATAATATTAACTCATACTTATATTTTATGTATAGGTTGCAGTTTTTAAAAGTATTATACAGGATAACTTGAATTAGATGATTGTATAAGAAAGGAAAAATTGCCGAAGGATTTAATAGTTCAAGCTATTAAATTACTGGATATATAGTTAATAGCTATATAACTGTCATCGAAAGATGGAGAGCTACTTAATATTTTTTAAGATAACTTTTTATATTCCTCTTTTTAAAATATAGTATAGAAAAAAGAGGATTTTTTTATGTCTATATTTAAAGGATTAGGTGTTGCTCTAATTACACCATTTAAAGGAAACGGAGAAATTGATTTTGAAACACTAAAAAAATTAGTTGAATTTCACGTTGAAAACGAAACCGATAGTATTATCATTTGTGGGACAACAGGTGAATCATCAACCCTAAGTAATGATGAACATCTAAAATGTATTGAGGCTTGCGTAGAATATGTAAACAAACGAATACCAGTCATTGCTGGAACAGGATCTAATGACACTAAAACAGCGATTTATCTTTCTAAGGAAGCTGAAAAACTAGGCGTTAATGGATTACTTTGTGTTACACCATATTATAATAAAACTAACCAAGAAGGATTAAAAAGGTACTATGGAAAAATCGCCGATAGTGTTAATATTCCAATTATTATGTACAATGTTCAATCACGAACCGGCGTTAATATCAATCCAGAAACAGCCATTGAAATTTTTAATAATAATGAAAATATTATAGCAATTAAAGAATCCTCAGGTAACATTAGTCAAGTAGCAAAATTACTAGCTAATAGTAATTTAGATGTATATTCAGGAAATGACGACCAAACCGTTCCTATTTTGTCTCTAGGAGGTATTGGTGTTATATCAGTCGTTGCTAATATTTTCCCAAGGGAAATGCATAATATGGTTATGGATTATTTAAATGACAATATTGAAAAAGCAAGAGATATGCAATTAAAAATGCTAGAATTATGTAATGCGCTATTTTGTGATGTGAATCCGATTCCTATCAAAAAAGCAATGGAAATATTAGGTATGGCAAATGGCATTTTAAGGGAACCTTTAGTTGAACTAGATCAAGAAAAAACAAAAATTTTAACTAAAGTAATAAATAATGTTAAAAATAACTAAAATAAAATATAAAAAATAGGAAGAAAGCAATCAAATAAATTAAGATTTCTTAGGTACAACTAAAATGAAAAAAGATTATATATATTTAACATACTATCAAATGATGGCTTTTGTAAAAAAAATAGAGCAAATGAAATTACAAAATCAATGTTTCAATGATGGAGTTGCTAAGATGTTTGAGGATCAAGTTTTAGATATTTCATTGCAACATTTATTTACTCCAAAAATAATAAAAGATGTAATGCCTATATACAAGATATCGATAAGTTTATTTAACTATTTGGAAAAATTAACAGATGTTAATGTTTTAGATAGAAAATTTATGAAAGAATTAAAAAAAGAAATAATCAAAGAGCAAAAAGAATTTTTAAATAAACTTTATAATGGGGAATATGATAATTTATTTTTTAATGCCTTAACTAAGAGTAGTCAAAAAATAAAAACAGATAAAAAATAATTTATCTATATTTTCTTAAATAGTTGATAATGATACATAATAAAAATATCAGCTGAAACTATAGAAATTTTCAAAAATAATTGAAAATACACCTATGTGTATTTTTTATATGATATAATCATTATATATTAGGAAGTGATAAAATTGAAAAAAAATAATTTTTTTGAAGGATCATTTATAGCAACTTTTGGAATTATCATTTGTAAAATAATCGGGCTTTTATATGTTATTCCATTTTACGCAATGATAACTTCTAAAGGTGCTGCATTATATAGTTTTGCCTATTCCATATATACAGTATTCTTAAGTTTATCAACTAGTGGTATACCTATTGCTATGAGTAAACTTGTCAGTGAATATAATAGTTTGGAATACTATCATACCAAAGAAAAAATTTATAAATTAGGAAAAAATATAATTGTTTGTTTAGGACTATTTTTCTTTATTATATTAATATTCTTCGCTCCTAATTTAGCTGATTTTATTTTAGGTAAAAATGCAAGTGGTGGAAATACGGTTGCAGATGTTACATTAGTTATTAGAATTATTTCATCAGCCCTTCTAATTGTTCCGATTTTAAGTGTTACAAAGGGTTATATTCAAGGCCACAAATATATGACCCCTACTAGTATCTCTAATATTATTGAACAAATTATAAGAGTTGCTGTTATTCTTATTGGTTGTTTTGTCAGTTTAAAAATTATGGGTACTGATGAAAAAGTTGCCATTGCTATTTCTGTTTTTGCGGCAACAATTGGAGCATTTCTAGCCTATTTATATTTATTATTTAAATTAAAGAAAAACAAAAAGCTATTCAAAAATGAAAATGAGATAAAATTTGAAGAAAAAAAACTAACTTCTAAATACTTAATAAAGCAAATTATTCTCTATGCTTTACCATTTATAATTATTGATTTATTAAAATCTGCTTATAATTTAGTTGATACTTTTACAATTACGCGAACGCTTACAAGTTTAGGATATAGCCAAACAATAGCCGATTTAACATTTGCAACCATTGCCACTTGGGGAAATAAATTAAGTATGATTATCATTTCAATTTCAATTGGAATAACAACTAGTTTAATACCATCATTAGCCAGTGACTTTGTCTTAAAAGATTATAAAGAGATAAATAAAAAAGTAAATCAAGCAATTCAATTATTATTAGTTATAACTATACCTATGACTATTGGTCTATTCTTTTTATCAAGACCAGTATGGATAGTTTTTTATAGTTATGATCAATTGAGCATTAGTGTTTTTCAACTATTTATCTTTCAGGCCATAACGTTTTCATTATTTTCTATCTTATTAAATATTACTCAAACAACTAATTATACTAAAACTACTATTTTAACACTTTTATTTAGTTTTTTAGGTAATGCTATTTTAAATGTACCAATGATGAATTTATTAGATAGATTTGGTATTGCCTATCAAGGAGCCTCAGTAGCCACACTCATAACACAAATAATACCAATTATTTTCTTAATGTATTTTATTAAGAAAAAATTAAAAGTAAATTATAAAGCTACTATAAAAAATACTTTTAAAATTACAATATCATCGCTAATTATGTTATTAGTATTATATTTAATTTCATTTATCTACCCACTAAATTGTTTAACTAAAGGATCAGCATTAATTCAAACTATTATTTACGCAACAATTGGTATTGCCATTTATTTATTCCTAATAATTAAATTAGGTATCATTAAAAATTTATTTGGAAATAGTAATATTTTACAAAAATTAAAAAGAAAATTGAATAAAAAAAATATCTAATGATATTTTTTTATTCATTAGAAATTACAAAATATGGATAGTTATTACTCATATTAAGATTATTAAAATATTCTGATTCAATTTAAAGGAAAAATCATCTCTTATATCATATTTTCTGGGATATCCTTTCAAATAATGTATTAAATCATTCAAGCCAAGCATTCCTTTATCATTATATTACCTTAAATAATAATTTTTATCTAATAGCCTTTGTGAAATATCATTATAATAAGAAATTGAATTTTTTATCCAATAAAATTATAATAATTATATCGACTAATTACAATATTTTTCTAAAATTAAGTTCATTAAATCAACTAAATAATAAACAAAATGTTTTTCTAAATATACTATATCAAGAATTATCACTAGTTTTTTACCTAAAGTACTAAATCTAAACATACGCGAAATTTTATTAACATCAACAAATATATCATCAATCTTGATTTTATTTGTAAATTCTTCGTTAAAAATTAATTTAATGAAATTTTTATTTTGCTCTACTTTATATATATTAACTCTTCTAGCCATTTTTTCAAATAACTCTTCATACATATAAATAATCATATTTTCTGATAATTTCCCAAAACGGTCTTCTAACTCATATTTTATTTTTTCTAAACTATCAAAAGAATCAATTTGATTAATTTTTTTATGTATTGATATTTTAATTTCATCATCACTTATATATTTATCATCAATCGATGTTTCGACATCTAATAAAGGCATATCTTTAATTTCATTTTCAATAGGCATATTTCCATTTAGTCTATTTATTTCTTCATTTAACATATTCAAAAATAGTTCTATTCCAACAGAATCAATAAAGCCGGCTTGTTCACTACCTAAAATATCACCTGCACCCCTAATTGATAAATCGCGCATTGCTATATTAAAGCCACTACCTAATTCAGTAAATTGTTTTATTACATCTAATCTTTTTATAGCTATCTCTGATAACATTTTATTTTGATTATACATTAAATAACAATAAGCTATTTTATCACTACGACCAACACGCCCTCTTATTTGATAAAGTTGTGATAACCCAAAACAATCGGCATTCATAATAATTAAAGTATTAACACTTGGAATATCAATCCCTGTTTCAATAATTGTAGTACAAAGTAAAATGTCAAATTCTAAATTTAAAAACTTTGCCATTATATTTTCAATTTGAATTTTTGTCATCTTTCCATGAATTATACCAATTTTAGCATCAGGAATAATCCCTTCTAATTCCTTTTTCTTTCTTTCCATATCCTCAACACGATTATATAAAATAAAAGTCTGTCCATTACGAGCCATTTCACGATAAACAGCTTCTTTAATAATTTGTTTACTTTCACTTAAAACATAAGTTTGAACAGGATATCTATTAACAGGTGGTGTTTCGATTAAACTTAAACCACGTAGCCCTGCTACTGACATTTGCAAGGTTCTTGGGATTGGTGTTGCTGATAATGTTAAAACATCTATATTATTTTTATATTCCTTTATTTTTTCTTTATGTTTTACTCCAAATCGCTGCTCTTCATCAACAACTAATAAACCAAGATCTTTAAAAATTATATCCTTACTTAAAATTCGATGTGTTCCAATCAATAAATCTACACGACCTTTTTTTAATCGCTCTAAAATATCTTTTACTTTTGTTAAAGAAACAAAACGATTTAAAACTTCAATATTAACACCTGTATCTTTAAATCTATCTATAGCATTATTAAAATGTTGATTGGATAAAATAGTTGTAGGGCATAAAAAAGCCACTTGTTTCCCTGATAAAATTGCTTTATAAATAGCTCGAAAAGCTACTTCTGTTTTTCCAAAACCAACATCACCACATAATAAGCGGTCCATTGGATTTTCACTTTCCATATCTCTTTTTATATCATCAATAGCGCGTAATTGATCTTTTGTTTCTTCATAAGGAAAAGCTGCTTCAAAAATAGCCTGTTCTTCTGTATCCTTCAAAAAGGCAAATCCCTTAGCCCGCTTTCTCTCAGCATATAATTTTAATAAATCTTGCGTAATATCTTCAATTTTTTTCTTAAGTTTAGCTTTAGTTTTTGCCCATTCAGTTCCGCCTAACTTATTAATTTTAGGAACTATTCCATCATTAGTAGAATATTTTGTAATCAATTCTAATTTCTCTACTGGTATATATAATTTATCTCCACCTGAATACTCCACCGTCAAATAATCTTTCATCAACCCATTTTTACTCAATGTTTTAAGACCTTTATATTGGCCAATACCATAACTAACATGAACAACATAGTCACCAACATTTAATTTAGTAATATCTTTTATTTTAGTTCCATATTTAAAGCTTGATTTATATAAAACACTATTATTTTTCCGATTAAATAATTCCGTTTCACTTATAACAATATAATTATTAAATTCAAAACCTTTATTAATGTTTTTAACAACTAAATTTATTTTATTTTGATAAACATTATCCAAATTAGTAAATATAAAATTATCATTCCTTAATTCATCGATAACCTTATTTATGGTATACTTATCTTTTAAACAAAGAATTATTGTTTTCTGATTTTTAATGTATTTTGTCAATTTGTCATTTATTTTATCAGGTGAAAGTTCAAAATTTTCAATATTTCCAGAAATATATTTTTTAACTTTGAGATTTTCTTTTGCTACATCATCAAAACTAGATAAATAAAAAGAATTTTCTTTATCCAAACTTTCTAAGTTAAACATATATTTAGTATCACTAGGTAAATTTTTTTCTTGATTAAAATTTAAAATATCTTCTAATAAATTTTTATATCCTAACTTAATACTTGTATAATCAATATAAACCAAAATGGAATCATCAAAATAATGGATTATATTAACTACATCGCCATATTTAATTAAATTCTTTTGTTTTCGTTCAGTTTCGATTATTTCCATATTTAAAATGAATTCAGTATTAGGAAAAATTTGAACATCATCTATATTATTTTTTGTCAGTTGTGTATCAATATCAAAAGTTTTGATACTATCAATTATATCGCCCCAAAATTCAATTCTAATAGGATTAGACATTCCCAGTGGGAAAATATCTAAAACAAAACCACGTGGAGCATATTCACCAGTTTTATTTACAAAAGTTTCTTTACTATAACCAATACTATATAAAATTCTTTCCAAATCTTTAATATTCCATTCTTGATTTCTCTTTAAAGAAATTATACTTCTTTGGTAAATTTCTTTTGTTGGCAAAAATCTTAAATATCCCATTAAATTAGTTACAATTATTTTTTTATCACTATCAAATGATTTATTGATTGTTTCTAACCTAGTGATTTCTAATTCTGGAGAAATTGCCAATGCTTCACTAGTCAAAAAATCATCCATAGGAAAAAATAATACACTTTCGGTATAATTAAGTAAAGATTTATAAAAATTATTTGCCTCATATAAAGTATTAGTAACAACTACAATTGACGTATTGCTTTGAATAAATCTATTATAAATATAAACA
>CAMSCJ010000018.1 GCA_947056845.1 uncultured Mycoplasmatota bacterium | reverse complement strand
ATGAAAAAATGATTGGACTATATGATGCTGAGGTTGAAGAAGAAAAAATAAGAAGGACACAAATAATTAGTGCTCAAAAGCAAGGTCTTAGTAAAGGACTTAGTCAAGGAATTAATAAAGAAAAAAGAAAAATTGCTAAAAATATGCTTGAAGATGGAATAGATATTTTGTTTATTTCAAAATATACTAATTTATCAGAAAATGAAATAGAATCTTTAAAGTAACAGTTAAAGATTCTATTTTGTTTTATTATAAAAATGTAAAATTTATTTTTTTAGCACTCATATATTGACAATGCTAACATATAATAGTATAATGAGAACAGCACTAAGGAATATTGAGTGCTAAAAAGTAGGTGATATATTGTTAAGCAATAGACAAATTGAATTGTTAAAATTAATTGTTGAAGATTATATTAAGACAGCTAGGCCAGTAAGTTCAAAGTCATTATGTGAAATTTTAAATTGTTCAAGTGCTACGATTCGAAATGAAATGAGTGAGTTAGAGGAACTAGGTTTGTTAGAGAAAACACATACGTCCTCAGGCAGAATTCCAAGTGAAAAAGGTTACCGCTATTATGTAGATAATATTATGCAACCAAAAGAATTAACAGGCGATGATATGCTAAAATTACAAACGATTTTTAAAAATAATTCTTTAATGATTAGTGATACAATTATTAAAAGTATGGAGATAATTTCAGATTTAACACATTATACTTCAATAGTATTAGGTACTACAGCTAGTGAAAATAAAGTAACAAAAGTTGAAGTTGTACCACTTGATGATTATCGTTTTATTGGTATTGTTATTACGGATAAAGGACATGTGGAACACCGAAATATTGTTTTAGAAGAACAGGTTTCTTTAGAAGAAATAAAACAAATGGTAGAATTAATTAATAAGTTAATTGTTGGAACACCAATAAATGAAGTTAGTAGTAAGCTAGAATTTGAAATTAAACCAATCATTCCACAGTATGTACATCAACATGAGGTTTTATATAATGCATTTTATAATGCTTTTACAGATTTCACAAATAGTCCCAATATAAGTCTTCATAAACCAAGTAATATTTTAATGGAACCAGAATTTGATAATATTGACAAGATTCGTCAAATTGTTAGTAAGTTTGATGATAAAGATATTATTAGTAGTATTACCGCTGATGATAGTGAAGGTGAAGGAAACATTAAAATTTATATTGGTAGCGAGAATGAATTTGATGATGATATGACTGTTATTAAGACCAAATATAAGGCTAATGGGGAAGAAGGAACAATTGCTTTAATTGGTCCTAAGAGAATGGAATATGATCGTGTTATTACATTACTGAATTATATAATGGAAAACATTGATGAAACAAAATTGTAAAAAGGAGGATACGATGGAAGAAGAGATAAAAAATGAAGAGCTTAAAGATGAAGAATGTTACTGTAATAATGAGTGCGATTGCGATACTGAGTGTTCTTGCGATGATAATTGCGAATGTCATAACGGAGATCATAGTTCGTGTGATTGCCTAGATAGCGATGAAGACCCTATTGGTGATGGTCAAGGAAATTGTGAAAAAAAGAATAAAAAGGATAAAAAAGATAAACATAAAGAACAAATAAAAGAATTAGAGGAAAAGGTAAAAGCATTAGAAGAACAAAATCTTCGTACTAATGCTGAACTTATTAATTATCGTAAAAGAAAAGACGAAGAAATTAGTAAAATGCTTAAATATTCTAGTGAAGATATTGTAAGAGAAATTTTACCAATTGTCGATAATTTTGAAAGAGCTATTAGTATGGATGATGATAATTTAGAAGATGAAGTATCTAAATTTCTATCAGGATTTAAAATGATTTATTGTAAATTAGTTTCTATTTTAGAAAAAAATGGTGTTAAGGCCATTGATGGAGGCAATAAACCATTTGATCCAACTTACCATCAAGCTGTTATGACTGAACAAAAAGAGGGCGTTGAAGCAGGTATGGTAATAGAAGTTTTACAAAAGGGATATTTACTTAAAGATAAAGTTATTAGACCAGCAATGGTTAAAGTTAGTGAATAGAAAAAAGGAAAGGTGAATAATTTATGAGTAAATGTATAGGTATAGATTTAGGAACAACAAATAGTTGTGTTTGTGTATATGAAAGTGGCGAAGCAAAGGTTATTGCTAATGCCGAAGGTGGAAGAACAACTCCATCAGTTGTAGCTTTTAAAAATGGAGGAATGTTAGTTGGAACAAAAGCAAAACACCAAGCTGTTATTAATCCAGAAACAATTTCTTCAATCAAAAGATTAATAGGAACTAATGAAAAAGTAAAGGCTAATGGTAAATCTTATAGTCCAGAAGAAGTTAGTGCGATGATTTTAGGAGATTTAAAAAAGACAGCCGAAGCTTATTTAGGAGAGACTGTTACAGAAGCAGTTATTACCGTTCCAGCATATTTTAACGATGCTCAAAGACAAGCAACAAAGAATGCTGGTAAGATTGCCGGTCTTGATGTTAAAAGAATTATTAATGAACCAACAGCTGCTGCTTTAGCTTATGGTCTTGATAAACAAGATAAAAATGAGAGAATTCTTGTTTACGATTTAGGTGGAGGTACATTCGATGTATCAATCCTAGAACTTGGTGATGGTGTATTTGAAGTTTTATCAACAAGTGGTAATAACCGTTTAGGTGGCGATGACTTTGATAATAAATTAGTTGATTATATTATTGCTGAAATTGATTCCCAAGAAGGCGTTAATTTAAAAGATGATAAAATGGCAATGCAAAGAATAAAGGAAGCTGCTGAACAAGCTAAAAAAGACTTAAGTAATATGACAACAACCCAAGTATCATTACCATTTATTGCGCAAGTTAATGGAACACCTGTTAACTTTGAAATGGAAATTACAAGAGCTAAATTTGAAGATTTAACACGTGATTTAGTAGATTCAACATTAGAACCTGTTAGAAAAGCTATGAAAGATGCTAATTTAAGTAAGAGTGACATTGATAAAGTATTATTAGTTGGTGGTTCTACTCGTATTCCTAGAGTTCAAGAATTAATTAAAAATGAATTAGGTAAAGAACCTTCTAAAGGAGTTAACCCAGATGAGGTTGTTGCAATGGGGGCTGCTATTCAAGGTGGTGTACTTCAAGGAGAAGTTAATGACATCGTTTTATTAGATGTTACACCTCTTTCACTTGGTATTGAAACATTAGGTGGTGTAATGACAGTATTAATTCCAAGAAACACAACTATTCCAACAAGCAAGAGTCAAGTATTCTCAACAGCTGCTGATAACCAACCTGCTGTCGATATTCATGTATTACAAGGTGAAAGAAGTATGGCTGGAGACAATAAAACATTGGGTAGATTCCAATTGACAAATATTCCAGCTGCACCAAGAGGAGTACCACAAATTGAAGTTACATTTGATATTGACGCTAATGGTATTGTTAATGTCAAGGCTAAAGATTTAGGAACAAATAAAGAGCAATCTATTACTATTACATCTTCAACAGGATTAAGTGATGAAGAGATTGATAAGATGGTAAAAGAAGCTGAAGCTAACAAAGAAGCTGACACTAAGAAAAAAGAAGAAGCTGACTTAAAAAATGAATCAGAACAATTAATTTTTGCTACTGAAAGATCAATTAAAGATTTAGGAGATAAAGTAAGTAGTGAAGATAAAGAAAAAGCTGAAAAAGAGATTAAAGAATTACGTGAAGCAATAGACAAGAATGATTTAGAAGATATTAAAGCTAAAAAAGAAAAATTAAATGAATCAGCTATGGCTTTGGGCGCAAAAGTTTATGAAGAAGCAGCTAAAGCTAATCAAGCTGCACAAGGTAGTGAATCTTCTTCAGAAACAGAGAGTAAAAAAGATGATAATATAAAGGATGCTGAATACGAAGAAAAATAAAAATTAAATATTGTAACTGAAGTTCTAGGTGACTAGAACTTTAGTACTACTATGGGGAGAAATAATGGAGAAAGAAAAAACGCGAAACGAAATTAGTGAGCAATATAAATGGAGTATTGATAAGGTCTTTTCGAATGAAAATGAAATTAACGGTGCAATTAAAGAAGTTACTGATTTGTGCACTGAGTTAGAAGCATATAAAGGCAAAATAATGGATAGTGGCAAAAATCTATATAATTTTTACGAACTTTTAAATAATTATAATCGTCTTTTGTTAAAACTTTATGTTTATGCAAATATGTTATGTGATAGTGATACAACAAATACAAAAAACCAAGCATTGAAGATGAAAATTCAAAATTTATATGAGGATTGTGGGTTAAAGTTGTCGTTTGTTTTGCCAGAAATGTTAGAAAAATCCTTTGTTGATGTTGAAATTTTAATTAAGGAAGAGCCAAAATTAGAATTATATCGTTTCGATTTAGAAAAAACTTTTAGATTTAAGGAACATACATTATCGAAAGAATTAGAAGAGATTGTAACCAATGCTAATAATGCCTTTGGTGGGTGTGCTGAAGCCTTTTATAATTTAGATAATGCGGATATTAATTTGGGTGATATAATTGATGAGGAAGGAAAAAATGTTAAATTAACTAATAGCAATTATATAAAATATATGGGTAGTAAAAATCGGAATGTAAGAGAATCTGCTTTTAATAATATGTATAATTACTGGAATAGTATTAAAAACACTATAGCGACTACATATAAGGGGCAAATTAAAGAAAATTTCTTTAATAGTAATGTAAAGAAATATAATAGTCCAATAGAGATGAGTTTATTTCAAGATAATATAAGTATAAATGTATATCAAAATTTAATTGAGACAGTACATAACAATATGGATAAAATGTATGATTATGTTTCTTTGCGTAAAAAAGTTTTAGGTGTTGATGAATTACATATGTGGGATGTTTATGTTGATTTATGTAGTGATGTACCAAAAGACATTTCTTTTGAAGAAGGAAAGAAAATTATATTTGAGGCTTTAAAACCATTAGGTGATGAATATTTAAATGATTTAAAAAAAGCCTTTGATGAATGTTGGATAGATGTATATCCAAATATTGGTAAAAAATCAGGAGCTTATAGTTGGGGAACATATGATACACATCCTTATGTGTTGCTTAATTATAATAATACAATTGATTCGGTTAGCACAATGGCACATGAATTAGGTCATTCTATGCATTCTTATTATTCAAGAAAAAATCAACCATATATTTATCATGATTATTCTATATTTTTGGCAGAAATAGCTTCAACAGTTAATGAAATATTATTAAATGATTATTTATATAAAAATGCGAAAACAAAAGAAGAAAAGATTTTATATTTAAATGAATTCTTAGATAAGTTAAAAGGAACTTTATTTAGACAAACAATGTTTGCTGAATTTGAAATGTTAATGCATGATAAATATAGTAAAAATATTCCACTTACTGAAGAAGAATTTAATAAGACCTATTATGATTTAAATAAATTATATTTTGGTGATAATATGGTAAGTGATGAACTTATTAAACATGAATGGAAAAGAATACCTCATTTCTATACTAGCTTTTATGTTTATAAATATGCAACAGGAATATCGGCTGCTATCGCTATAGCTAGTGATATCTTAAATGGTGTATCTGGTGCAAAAGAAAAGTATTTAGAGTTTTTAAGTAGTGGTTGTAATGGATATCCATTGGATATTTTAAAAAGAGCTGGTGTTGATATGACGACAAGTGAGCCTATTCAAAAAGCACTAAATATGTTTGATGAAAAATTACAATTATTAAAAGAATTAATCTAGAAAGGAGTAAGATGTATGAATAAGAGAGATTATTATGAAGTACTTGGTGTTTCAAAAAGTGCTAGTCAAGATGAAATAAAAAGTGCTTTTCGTAAATTAGCAAAAAAATATCATCCAGATGTTTCTAAGGAGCCAAATGCTGCTGAAAAGTTTAAGGAAGCACAGGAAGCTTATGCCGTCTTATCTGATGATGCCAAAAGACGTCAATATGATCAATTTGGTCATGCGGCTTTCGATAATAATGGTATGGGTGGCGGAGGCTTTGATTTCTCTGGCTTTGATTTCTCTGATATTTTTGGTGATATATTTGGTTCTGGATTTGGCTTTGGTGGAGGCAGAGGTTCTTCCCAAGCAAGGAAAAGTAAAGGGCGAGACTCGGTAATGCGAATAAATTTAACGTTTGAAGAAGCTGTGTTTGGGTGTAAAAAAACATTAAATTTAGATGTTACAGAAGATTGTGATGGTTGTTCGGGAACTGGAGGTCATGGCGAAAAGACTTGTCCAACTTGTCATGGTAGTGGTCAAGTAACATCAGAACAAAGAACGCTTCTTGGAACATTTATGACTAGAACGACATGCTCTAATTGTCAAGGTAAGGGCAAAGTATTTGATGAAAATTGCTCTAAATGTCGAGGAACTGGGCGTATTAGAAAAAATAAAGATATTGAGGTAAAAATTCCAGCTGGTGTTGATACTGGAAACCAACTCCGTTTGGCTGGTAAAGGTGAGGCTGGTTATAATGGTGGTCCTAATGGTGATTTATATTTAGAATTTAATGTTAAATCACATGCCTTATTTGAAAGAAATGAAAATGATATTTACCTTACGTTACCTTTAACAATTGTAGATGCGGTTTTAGGGTGTAAAAAAGATATTCCAACTCTTTATGGTAGTGTTAAATTGACAATACCAGACGGAAGTCAAACAGGTGATAAACATCGTTTAAAAGGTAAAGGTGTTGAAGATGTTCAAACAGGTCGAAAAGGTGATATGTATGTTGTTATTAAAGTTATAACACCAACTAAATTGTCTAAAGATCAGAAAAAATTATTTGAACAATTATCGAAAACAAATTTAGAAGATAGTAGTGAATTTAAAAAATATAAAGAATATTTATAAAACTGTTACAAATGAAACGTAATAGTTTTTTTAATAAAGATTTAATTAAAATTATAAATAATTTATCGAAAATATTTTACTAATTGTACTTCTTTTTTTTTTAGTTTTTGGTATAATAATAATGGTGAATGATATGAAAAAACTATTAATATTTATTATCACTGCAATTATTCTTTTTATAATCTATACATATAAAGATCAATTATTTGAGTATATTGTTTTAAACTATATATATAAAGAGGAATTTACAGCTGGTAATACTAATGAATATAAATTAGATTATAATAACAGTTTTGTTAAGCAAACTGATAATTTTAAACCGCAAAATAGACAGGATATCTTAAATATTATTTATAGTGGTTTAAACAATGGATGGGATGAGTTTAGTTATTTTTGTACAATGGAGTATGAAGATTGCATCATGGATTCTAAGGATATAACAAATAATGCTGTTACAGTTTCATATATGAATAATTTTATTCACCCTTATAATAGTTTTAGTAATATTAAAATCAGTATTAATAATTTGGGCAAGGTTACTATTAAAGTAAATAAACTATATAGTAAAGATGATATTTTAGAACTTAACTCAAAAATTGATGAAATTTATAATACAATTATTACAAATGATATGACAAATAAAGATAAGATAAAAGCTATTCATGATTATATTATTAATAATACTGTATATGATAGTGAAAAGGCTGATAATTTAAATAATGAAAAATATGTGTCAAAATATAAATCACAAACAGCATATGGACCGTTATTACAAGGTTATGGTATTTGTGGAGGGTATAGTGATGCGATGGCACTATTTTTAAATAAAATGAATATTCCTAATTATAAAATATCAAGTAATAATCATGTTTGGAACTTTGTTTTTATAGATAATAAATGGTTGCATTTAGATTTAACCTGGGATGATCCTGTGGTTAATACCAAAGAAAACTTGTTGTTGCACAATTTTTTTCTAATATCATCAACTGAATTAGATAATAAGAATACTGGTCAACATAATTATGATATAAATGTTTTTCCAGAAGCTCAATAAACGCATTTAGCGTTTTTTTTGTGCATAAAAAAATCAATTCATCCTAGAATTGATTAGTTCATAGCGTTAACTTTTTTAGATAAACGAGATTTATTACGAGCTACAAAGTTTTTACTAGCGACACCTTTAGAAGCGGCTTTGTCAATTGCTTTAATAGCGTTTTTTAAATTTGCCTGAGCAGATTCTTTATCATTAGCACTAACAGCTCTTTCAACTTTCTTCATAGCTGTTTTCATAGTTGCTTCATAGTTATTATTACTTACTGTTTCTTTGGCAATAACTTTGATTTTCTTTTTTGCGTTTTTCATGTTTGCCATAATTTCACCTCCCAGTTAATTCAAGTAATTTAATTTTAACAAAAATTAATGAAAAAAGCAACAAAAATGATATTTTTTATTATAAATATATGATAAAACAAAATAAAAAATGTTAAATTATCCACAATATTATTGGGTGATAAAATGGAACATGATATTGATTTAAGTAAATATCAACTTCGAACCGATTTAGCTATTGAAGCAATTGGTCAAAATAAAGTAGAAGGAATTAGTTGTAAGGAAGAGAAGTATGATGATATTAAAATTACACATGTATATATTGATGAAATGGGTAGTAAAAAAATTGAGAAAAAAGTTGGGAATTATATAACAATTGAATTCACAGATATAACAGATTATAACAGAAAAGAAAAAGTGAAGGATATTTTTAGTCTTAAATTAAAAGAGTTGCTAAAAAAAATAGCAATTAAAGAAGATTCTTCATGTTTAATTATCGGTTTAGGAAATTCTAATTCAACACCAGATGCTTTAGGTCCACTTACAATTAATAATATATTAGTTACAAATCATTTGTTTATGTATGGTAATGTTGAGGAAGGATTTAGAAGAGTATCAGCTATTTCTCCTGGAGTAATGGGGACAACTGGTATTGAAACAAGCGATTTACTAACTAGTATTATAAATTCACTTGCAGTAGATTTTATTATTGTAATTGATGCTTTAGCCAGTCAGTCAATAGAGCGAGTTAATCGTACTATTCAAATGACAGATACAGGTATTCATCCAGGTAGTGGAATCGGTAATAAAAGAAAAGAGATTTCTAAAGATACAGTTGGAAAACCTGTTATTGCGGTTGGTGTTCCAACCGTTGTTGATGCGGTGACAATTGTTAGTGATACTATAAATTATATGTATAAGCATTTTTCATATACTAAAGATACTATTAATAAACCAAGTAACCGATTAACCGTAGGTAATATAAATTATTTAAAAAAAGATGTAACAATTGATGAAGAGCTAAAACATAAATTATTTGGAATGATTGGTAGTTTAAATGATGATGAAGTTAAACAGTTAATATTTGAGGTACTAACACCAATTGGATATAATTTAATGGTTACTCCAAAGGAAGTAGATTTTGAAATGGATAAGTTAAGTGATGTCATTGGTAATGGAATTAATAGAGCCTTACATAAAAATGTCAATAATTTGTAAGTTGCATAATCGTTTATGAAAGTAATATAATTTATTATAGGAAGGAGTTTTATATGGGTAAAAGAACTAAGATTATAATTGCTGTTCTATTATTTATAATTGTCTTGTCTATCATATTTTTAATTAAAAATAGTTCAACTAAGAATGAATCTAAATATTTAACGGCAATGGTACTAACTGTATCTGATGATTTGGTGATGGTTAGAGATGGAAATAATATTATTTATACTTTTGATAATATTAATGATTTTACATTAGAATCTGGTGATACAGTTGTTTTAGAATATACAGGTGTTTTAAATAAAGATATATCTAATCAAAGTATCAATGTGATTAATTATACAACTTCAAATCAGTCGACTAAAGCAGTTACTAATAATGATATATTTGCTGATTTTTATAAAATGGCTCAAACAAAATTGGAAACTTTATCTTTAGATGAAAAAATAGGTCAATTATTATTAGTTAGGGTTCCTGATACAAATAAGATAGAAGACTTAACAAAGTATCATTTTGGTGGGTATTTATTGTTTGCTAAAGATTTTAATTCTAAAACAAAACAAGAAGTAGTCAACATGATTAAAGGATTTCAGGAAGCTTCGGATATTCCTTTGTTAATTGCGGTAGATGAAGAAGGGGGAAGTGTTGTTAGAGTAAGTTCTAATAAAAATTTAGTTAGTGCTCCTTTTAAATCTTCGCAGCAATTATATAAAGAAGGCGGGTTTAGTCTAATTAAGGAGGATACAATTAATAAAAGTAAAATCCTACAAGAGCTAGGCATTAATGTTAATTTAGCTCCAGTAGTTGATGTTTCAACTGATCCTAATGATTATATGTATAAAAGAACGATTGGTTTAGATACAACCAAAACAAGTGAATATGCGAAGACAGTAATAGATGCTAGTAAAGGGAGCAAAGTTTCTTATACATTAAAACATTTCCCTGGTTATGGAAACAATGCTGATACGCATTTAGGGGCAACTACTGATACAAGAAGTTATGATGATATTTTAAATAATGATTTACCACCATTTACGGCGGGAATTAAAGCAGGAGCCGAAGCTATTTTAGTTAGCCATAATACTGTTAATAGTATTGATCAAAATAATCCAGCTTCATTATCATCTGATATCCATAATTTACTTAGAAATAAATTGAATTTTACTGGTGTTATTATTACTGATGATTTATCAATGAAAGCCGTAACTGATAATATAACTGGCTCAGCTACAGTTAAAGCCATTTTGGCTGGTAATGATTTATTGATTGTGACCGATTATGTAGAGAGTGTTAATGATATTAAAGATGCTATAAATGATGGGACAATAAGCGAGAGTGTTCTTGATAATGCGGTTTTGAAAGTGTTAGCATGGAAGTATTATAAAGGTCTAATGGTTGATAAAATTAAATAAAAATATTCCTCATGATATTCATGGGGATTTTTATATTTAAATACTAAATTTTTAAAAGTATAATTTGTTTATTATTATAAACTATAGTATAATAGATTTTGGAGATGATTTTTTTGAAATTAATTATTAATGCTGATGACTTTGGTTTGTCAGAAAGTATCAATAAGGGAATAATAGAAGCTTATCAAAATGGTCTTATTAGTTCAACTACCATTATGATAAATATGCCATACGTTTGGGATGCTATTTCGAAGTGGAAAGAAAATAGTTCACTTGGATTAGGATTACACATTAATTTAACACAAGGGCCACCTATATCTAATGATGTTAATTCTTTAGTTGATGATGAAGGATTTTTTCATAAACATGGTAAAGTTGAAAATAATGAAGTAGATATTACTTATGCTGATGCTTATAAAGAAATAAAGGCGCAAATTGAGAAACTTTTGTCTTATAATGTGAGAATAGATCATTTAGATTATCACCATTTTATTCATGTAAATAGTTCTATTAGGAAAGCCTTAATTGATTTGGCTTTAGAATATAAATTGCCGTTAAGAACGATGGACGCTGATTTTAGAGAGGAGGTTAGGCGTAATGGTATAAAAACACCAGATGAATTTAGTTTTGATTTTTACGATGAGGGTGCAAGATGGGAAAATATTGTTAATTTTGTTAATAATCATAAATATTGCGATAGTATTGAAATATTAACGCATTGTGGTTATGTTGATGAGGATACTAAACAAAGAACCTCTTATTTATTACGTGAAGTTGAACTTAATGAGTTAAAAAAATTAAAAGATAATTGTTTTTATAGTGAATATAATCTTAGTACATATAGTGATTTATAGTATTTTGTTTAGAATATATATTAAAAGTTAGAATAATTTTCAGTAAATTTATTATGATGCTATTGTTATAGTTGCTTATTACTTAAAAAGTTTGATATTTTAATGCAATATGATATAATATTTAATTATCGAGGTGTATTTATATGCAAACTTATGAAAATGGATTAAAAATGTCATTACAAGAATTAAGAAGTAGCATTGATATAGGTAAAAAGGAGTGGACTAGTGGACATAACACTAATTGTTATGCTTATGCTTTAGGCTTAGATATTCCACAATACAAAATTAAATATGGTGCTTATGAGCCTGGTGTGATAGCCAATTCTAAAATTGATTTTTTTTCTAAAGAAGTCTTTTCATACAATGATTTAATAAATAATCTTTATTTAGATTTTAATGCATTAGGAATAGTATTTAGAGAAATTAGTCCATTAGATAAAATAAGCAGTAATGAATGGAAAATTGCTTTATTTATAACATGGTATAATCAGAATTTATTAGAAGATTTTCACTTTTTAAGGCAACATAATGATGGTATTTGGTATCATAAAAATGGTTTTTATGGAGATGTATCAAATTATGATGATCATGGCAAAATAATTACAAATCCCAAAAAGTGCTTTTTGAAATATAGAGAATATAATAAATGCTTAAGTTTAACATTGCCAAAATAAGGTCATTGTTATATTTTTTTACAAAATAGTTTTTGTAAAAAGAGATAAATATATATTAAAAGTTCTTAATATTTATATTATAGAATCGAATTTATTTTTTAGAATTATAAATTTATAATTAAGGGGTAATAATTATGTTTAATAAAATTGTTGTTTTAGAACCAATTTTAATTACTGAGGAAGGAAAAAGTGAGCTAGAAAAGTATTCAAAAGAGGTAGTTTTCTATAATTCAAAACCTGAGTCAGAAAATGAAATCATAAATAGAATTGACAATGCAGACTGTATTTTATTATCTTTTACTACTAAGATATCTAAGAACATTTTAGATAGATGCAATAATATAAAATATATTGGTATGAGTTGCTCGTATTATGGTGATAAATATTCAAATTTAGATATGAAAGTAGCTGCGAAAAAAGGTATTACAGTTAAGTATTTAAAAGATTATGGCGATGAAGCCGTTCCAGAATATATTATCTCTTAATTAATAAGATTATTACATGGATTGGGGGATAAACAATGGAAAGATAGACCTTACGAATTAACAGATATAAAAATAGGAATTATAGGTCTTGGGAAAATAGGTACTATGGTTGCTAATGCTCTTAAGTATTTTGGAGCAGATGTATATTATTATAGTAAATCTAGAAAGATTAAAGAAGAGGATAAAGGAATTAAGTATCTTCCACTTGAAGAATTACTAAGGAAATGTGATATAATTTCGACTCATTTGAATAGAGATGTAGTTTTATTAACTGAAAGAGAGTTTAAGCAATTAGGAAATGGAAAAATTTATGTTAATACTACTATAGGATGTTGTTATGATGTTAATGCATTAAAAAAATGGTTAGATACAGGAACAAATTATCATATATGTGATTACGTTAGTAATATACCAAAAACACAAGAAATAATTCATCACCAAAAAACAATTTATACAAATAAGATATGTGGAAATTCAAAATAAAGCGATATTAGAGCAACTACTCAAACAATAAATAATATTAAGGATTTTTTAAGTAGCAAATAAATTCTGATTTATTAAATTTATTTGATCACACTGAATTATGTAAAAATATAAGAAGAAAAGAGGTATATTATGTTAATAATCGGTTCACATGTTTCATTTAATAAAGGTACTCAATTATTAGGTAGTGTTAAAGAAGCACTTAGTTATGGGGCTAATGCATTTATGTTTTATACAGGAGCACCACAGAATACTAATCGTTCAACTATTAATGATAATCTAACTTATGAAGCCTATCAACTAATGAAAGAAAATAATATTTTTTTAGAAAATGTAGTTGTTCATGCTCCTTATATTGTTAATTTAGCAAATGCCGAAAATTTTGATTTTAATGTTAGATTTTTGAAAGAGGAACTCGATAGAGTGGAATTATTGGGAGTGGGCCAAGTTGTCCTTCATCCAGGTAGTGCTTTAAAATTACCTCGTGAACAAGGACTTAATAATATAGTTGACGCCTTAAATGCTGTTATTGATAAAAATACTAAGGTACGTGTTTTATTAGAAACAATGGCGGGAAAAGGTTCAGAACTAGGGATTAGTTTTGATGAACTAAAATATATTATCGATAATATAAAATATAAAGATAAAATTGGTGTATGCTTAGATACTTGTCACTTAAATGATGCTGGTTATCATATAGAAAATTTTGATAAAATATTAGATGAAGCTCAGGAAAAAATTGGGTTAGAAAAAGTAGGTTGTATTCATATAAATGATAGTAAAAATGTTATATCTTCACATAAGGATAGACACGAAAATTTTGGCATAGGTACAATTGGTTTTGATAATTTGATTAATGTTATTTATAATTCAAGAATTGAAAATATTCCTAAAATTTTAGAAACACCTTATGTTACTTTTGATGATGATAGTAAAGAAAGGTTATATCCGCCCTATAAACAAGAAATTGAAATGATAAAGAGTAAAAAAAATAATCCTAATTTAATAACAGAAATTAGAAATTATTATAAATGATTTGTATATAAAAAACACTTAAATAAAATTGTTAAAATTATTTAGTGTTTTTTTATCCTAGCTTAAATAATTTTGATATTTTTTCTTATATTCATAATATAGTTTTTCGACTTTTTTACTTGTTTCACAATCAAATTTTTCCTTTATTTTATTTAGAACATAAGTATCATTATTTAATATTTGTTGCCAATCATTTTTAATTAAATTAAATATATATATTGATTGCTCTTCAGTTAAAATAATATTATTTGAAGTAGCAAAACTTTTCACATCTTGTATGGTTAATTTATCAATATATCTTTTTATAAAAAAATTTTTCATTATATCACCATTAATAATATATTCTAAACTTGAAAATTTAAGAATAAACTAAAGTAAAATCCATAAAATATTATTGGGTGATTTTATGTATAAACGTATTTCTTTACCATATTCTTATGATGCCTTAGAACCAATCTTAAATGCTGATACAATTGATACGCATTATAATAAACATTATTTAGGATATTTAGAAAAGTTAAATAAACTCCTTGATAGTGTTAACTATGATTATCGTTATACTAAAGAAGATTTAGTTAATCATATTGATGAAATTCCGCTTAATGTTAGAGATGATGTTTTATATAATTTAGGTGGAGTTATTAATCATGAGTTATATTTTTATTCGATGAGTGATAAAAATATTAATGTGCCAATTGGAACAATTCGTAATAAAATAATTAATCAATTTGGTAGTTTTGAAGATTTTAAAAAAGAATTTATTAAAACAGCTAACTATGTAGTCGGATCTGGCTATACTTTTTTAGTTGTTAATAAAAGTGGTGATCTAGAAATAATTAATACATCAAATCAAGAAACACCATATTTATATGGTCTAATACCTATTATGGCTCTTGATTTATGGGAGCATGCATATTATTTAGTTTATAAAAATAGCCGCGGTGAATATATTGAAAATTTCTTTAAAATTATTGATTTTAATAATATAAATAAAAACTATGAAAATGCATACTCTAAAATCCAAAAAAAGTAAAAAAAGCATTTATCGTAGTAATACAACAAAAAGAAATTTAGAAGCAATAATTTTAAGAAGATATAATATATTAATTGGCCTAGTAATTTTACTTAATTTAATTTTATTAATTGGTTTATACTCTGTTCAAATTGTGAATCATACTAAGTATTTAGAAAAAAAACAAGATTTAAGTGTTCAATTAGTTGAAGGAGCGACTGCACCTCGTGGAAGAATTTATGACCGAAATGGCAAGTTAATTGTTGATAATGAACCTGTTAAAATGATTACGTATAAAAAAATATCAGGTGTTAAAGTTAATGAGGAAGTTGAGTTAGCTTATAAATTAGCAGATATTTTAGATGTTAATATTAATAAGCTTACAAGTGATGATTTAAAAAATTTTTGGATTATAAATAATAGTGATGAGGCGAACAATTTAATAACAGATGCTGAATGGAGCAGCCTCAAAGCTAGGGAGATTACTAATACAGATATTAATAATTTAAAAAAAGAACGTGTTTCAGAAGAAAATTTAAAATATTATGATGAAACTAGTAAAAAGGCAGCACTTATTTATGCTTTAATGAACACAGGATATTATTATGATACTAAGGTTTTAAAAAGAGGTAACGATATTACTGATTTTGAGTATGCATATATATCGGAAAATTTATCTAATTTGAAAGGTGTTAATACTGAGCTTGATTGGGATAGAAATTATCCAAATGGTGATGTTTTTCGCTCAATTTTAGGTAATGTCTCTACATCTTCTAGTGGAATACCTTACGAGCTGAAAGATTATTATTTAGCTAAAGGATATAATCTTAATGATCGTGTTGGTTTAAGTTATTTAGAATATCAATATGAAGATTTTTTACGTGGTAAAAAAAATGTTTATGAAATATCAAATGGTGGTGTTTTATCATTGTTAGAAGAAGGAGAAAGAGGTAATGATTTATATTTAACTATTGATATTGAATTGCAAAAAAGTGTTGAAGAAATTTTAGAAGAGCAATTATTAATTACGAAAAACGAACCGAATACAGAATTTTACAATCGTTCATTTGTAGTTATTACCGATCCAAATACTGGTGAAATTTTAGCTATGGCTGGTAAGCAAATTGTATGGACTAGTGATGGCTATAAAATTTATGATTATACACCAGGTATTTTGACTTCGCCAGTAGCGGTAGGTTCAGTTGTAAAGGGTGCTTCGCACATTGTTGGATATAATACGGGAGCTTTACAAATCGGTGAAGTAAGAGATGATAGTTGTATTAAAATTGCTGCAACCAAAGAAAAATGTTCTTGGACATATTTAGGTACTATTAATGATATAACTGCGTTAAAGCAATCGTCTAATACGTATCAATTCAGAACAGCTATTAATGTAGGCAAAGGTTATTATCAGTATGATAGTCCTTTAAAAATTGATCCTGAGGCTTTTGATGTTTACCGAAAAACATTTAATCAATTTGGTTTAGGTGTTAAAACAGAGATTGATTTACCAGTTGAGAGTTTAGGATATATTGGGGACAGTACACAAGCAGGATTACTTTTGGATTTTTCAATTGGTCAATATGATACTTATACGCCTATTCAACTTTCACAATATATTAGTACGATAGCTAATGGTGGAAATCGCATGAAATTTAATTTATTAAAAGAGGTCCATTCAAGTGTTGATAATGAAATAATTTATAAAGTTGAACCAACTATTCTAAATAAAGTTGAAACAGAGGAACAATTTTTAAATCGTGTTAAACTTGGATTTAGAGAAGTTATTACAGGTGGAACAGGTTATGGCTATATAGAAGGAAGCCTTAATGCTGCTGGTAAAACTGGTACAAGTCAAAGTTTTATTGATACGGATTCCGATGGCAAAATCGATAAAGAAACACTAACTAATACATTTGTAGCTTATGCGCCTTATGACAATCCAATTGTTACTTTTACAGTAATTTCTCCGGATTATACACATTATTATAATGGAAATTCTTACGCCTCAGCTGTAAATAAACGAATATCTTACGAAGTTTCAAAAAAATTCTTTGAAATTTATCAATAATTTGTTATAATAGTATGTAGTTATCAAAAGGAGGGAAAAGAGTATGGCTAAAAAAGGAGAAGCTAGAGAAAGGATTACTCTAAAATGTACTATTTGCGGTGAACAAAACTATCGTACTGAAAAAAATAAAAGAAATACTACTGATCGTTTAGAATTAAATAAATTTTGTCCAAAATGTCAAAAGACAACTGCTCATAAAGAAACAAAATAAATTGTTATTAAATTATTTGTTAGGAGGTGTAGAGAGTGGTAAATGCTAATGATATAAAAAACGGTATGACAATATTATTTGAAGATAATATTTATGTTGTTTTAGAATTTTCGCATGTTAAACCTGGAAAGGGTGCTGCTTTTGTTAAGGCAAAGTTAAAGAATTTACGTACAGGTTCGATTGTTGAAAAAACATTTAATAGTAGTATTAAATTAGAGCGTGCGATGATTCAAAAAGTTGATATGCAGTATTTATATAATAGTGGTGAAAGCTATAATTTTATGAATATGGAGACATACGAACAAATTGAAATTCCTGTTAGTCGTTTAGGTGACGATGCTAAGTTTTTGAAGGAAAATTTAAGTGTTAATATAACTTTTTATGAAGGTGAAGTATTAGGTATAATTTTACCTGATAAAATTGAATATACAATTACAAAAACAGAACCAGCAGTTAAAGGAAATACAACTAATAATGCGACAAAAGAAGCAACTATTGAAACTGGTTTAGTAATTAAGGTTCCATTATTTATTGAAGAGGGCGAAAACGTTTTAGTTTCAACAAGTGATGGGAAATATGTATCAAGAGCTTAAGCTCTTTTTTTTATACTATACAAAAAAACTATTCATTATGAATAGTTATACTTTAAAATCCTCGGTATCATCATCGGTCATGTCTTTACCATCAAAATAATTTTTATGCCCATAACGACATATTAAAGCTACTAAATTAGATGGAAATTTATGAATCAGTTTGTTATAGTCAGTTACTATATCATTATAGTATTTTCTAAATGCTACAATTTCAGCTTCTGATTCACCAAGTTCAATATCAATTTT
Organism: uncultured Mycoplasmatota bacterium; assembly: GCA_947056845.1. GTDB lineage: Bacteria > Bacillota_I > Bacilli_A > RF39 > UBA660 > CAJLIR01. Next base: position 14,262 of record CAMSCJ010000018.1, on the reverse strand, counting down.
AACAAATGTATCATTTTGCTTTAATTCAGGATATAGTTCTTTATATTTATTAAATTCGTTAATTAAATCATAGAGTTTACGATCAAAATCAAAATTTGATAATTTCTGAGAACGTAAATTCTCGATGTTTTCCATAATATTTTCTTCAACCTTAGTTGCTGTTTTGATTATAGTTATTGATTTGTTTAACAGATCGAATCTTTTTCTTAAGGTCGAATCGATATTTGCTTCAGCTTCGTTCATTCTTATGATGAATGTTTGAAATTTATTATATATAGTAGCAAAGCCAATGCCGAGAATCGATATTACTATAATAATTATCATACAGTATGTGAATATTTCCATCTTAACCACCTATGATAATTATAACAAAGTTTGATTTATTTTTCAATTGCTTGGTATGAATTCTGGACTATAATTTATTTTTTCATCAAAAGATATAAAATCAACGTAAATCATAAGTAGTAAATTCCAAGTTCCAGTCGCTGGATCACTTAAAATAATGTGGTCTCTACCTGATTGTTCGATAATGCCGACAAATTCTCGGTCTCTAAATTCATTGGAATCAGGAAAAGTCATGTGAATTCTTACTTTTTTTCCTTTATTAAGTCTTAAGATATTTTCAATATATGATTGTTCCATAGGAAGCATATCAAGTGTATTTTGTGCAGTTGTTTGATTTGGTGTTGGGGTTGGATTTGTTCCAACATATAGTGGTGTTCCTGGAAAATTTTGGCTACTATAATAATTATTATTCATTAAAAATCATCCTTTCATAAAAATATATTCAAAAATTGTTTCAAATATTAAAATTATTTACATTTTTTTAAAATTATGCTAATATAAAAATAGGTGATAATATGGATAATGATATAATTAAATATGAAAATGTTAGAAATGAAAAATATTATACGATTAATTTGAATAAAAATAATAATATAGAAATTTTGTTAGTCCACGAATTTGAAACAGATAAAGGAAAAGATTATATAGTGGTTGGACAATTGAAAGTGGGAATATCAGATGTAAATAAAGAAGGTGCTACTTGGTGTAACATTATTTCTGAGGCTGTATCTGCATATAAAAACGATAGTTCTGTATTAGAAAATAATGAAGATACGTATCAAAATGTCTTCAATATTCCTCATTTTTATCTTACTAAGGAAGGATATGATTTAATTACTCATAAGTTTTTAAATACTAACAATGAAATAATTAGAACAGTTGGTTTAGTTACAGCAGGTAATTTGTCATATAAAGATTATACTGTTTTAAAACATGGTAATGAATATGCATTTATGGGCTTTGATGATTATGATAAGCTTTATATTATGAGACCAGAAGAATTAGAAAATATGGCTTTCCAAGACATGGTTTCATTTGTTAAGATTAACTTAAATAAAGTAAAGCGATTTATTAATTTTAATAATAATTATAGTGAGTGTGTGCGAATAAGCTTATTTAATTATTCGGGTGTTTCTATTTCAACAGATGGTTTTGAATTTTTAAAATCAGCGGTAAATACAATTGATATATATAATGACATGCGAAAACAAGAAATTGCTGCTAAGAAAAAGTAGGAATAAAAAATTCCTACTTTTTGCATTATTATCTATAATATGGTCCATAATATGGATATGGATAAGGATAAAAATTATTATAGTTAGGTCTTGGATAGAAAGCTGGCGCTAAAAGTCCACCAGTAATGCCTCCTAAAACGAATGGTCCTAAAAATCCACCACCAATAAATCTATCTTGATTAGGTCTTGGTCGGAAATTATTTGGACGATTCATATAATTGACTCCATAATTCATAAAAATTCCCCTTTCGTAATATACTATGAAAAATAATAGAAAAGAGTGAAAATGATGCAAGAAAAAATTGAAACTTTATGTGAGACAATCACAAATTATTCATTGAAAATTAAAGATGGTGACCGCATATTAATTACTTATTATTCTAGTGAATGTCATCCATTAGTGAAGGCATTAATTACTAAAATTACTGATAGTGGTGGTATTTGTTTTACAAAATTAGTTGATGAAGAAATTAATGCCTTATTAAGTAGTAAAACTAATGATAAACGTATCGAATGTCATCGTAATTTAAGAAAATTTGAAGTAGATAATTATGATTGTTTTGTTAATATACATTATAATATTAATGATTATATAAGTCGTAATGTTGATTCCGAAATAAGAAATAAACTTTTATTATCAACTATTGATTTAGATGCAATTCGTACAAATGAAAGACGTTGGGTGCTTTTAAATTATCCTTCACATTTAGATGCTTATAAATCTAATATGACAAATGATGAGTTTAAAGATTTTTCTTTTGATGTTATGACTATTGATTATAAAGAGATGTATGAAAGGCTGTTGCCTTTAAAAGAATTGATGGAAAAAACGGACGTGGTTAGAATTGTTTCACCTGGTACGGATTTAACTTTTAGTATTAAGGGTATTCCTGTTATTCCTTGTTGTGGTGAATCTAATATACCAGATGGTGAAATTTTTACAGCTCCTATTAAGACAAGCGTTAATGGGACGATTAAATATAATACACCATCACCTTATCAAGGAAATGTTTATAATGATGTTACCTTAACGTTTAAGGATGGTAAAATAATTGAAGCAACTTGTAGTGGAGATAATGAGGCTTTAAATAAAATTTTTGATACAGATGATGGAGCTAGATATGTTGGCGAATTTTCTTTAGGTCTAAATCCTAAAATTTTACATCCAATGGGTGATATTTTATTTGATGAAAAAATCATTGGTAGTATTCATTTTACACCGGGTAAGTGTTATGATGATGCTTCTAATGGAAATGAATCAGCAATTCATTGGGATATGGTTCTGATTCAAAGAGCCGATTATGGTGGTGGTGAAATTTACTTCGATCATACTTTAATTAGAAAAAATGGTTTGTTTGTTTTGCCAGAACTAAAACATTTAAATTATAATTTGTTATGAAATATCTCTATTTACATATACTTAAATAGGTGATAACATGAGGAAGTTTTTTAGTGTAATTGGAATTTTTACACTAGCTATTGTAAGTTTCATTTATACAAATAAAACAATAGAGGTAGCAAGACAATTTGATAATGTTATGACAACTATTAATGATATAAGTAGTGATTATTATGTTGATCCAATTGATGGTATGATAATAGATGATATTAATTTTATACCAGGTATAAGTGGAAACGAGGTTAATTGTGATAAGAGTTATAAAAGTATGCGAAAATATGGCGGCTTTAATAAGAATTTATTGGAATATAATGAGATTAAGCCCAAAAATAAATTAGAAGATAATTTAGATAAATATATAATTAGTGGTAATAAAAATAAATATATGGTTAGTTTAATTTTTCTTGCTGAAGACTCTGATAATATAGATAAAATATTATCAATATTAGAAAATAAGAATGTTAAAGCTAATTTCTTTATAGATGGCGCTTGGTTAGAAAAAAATAATGAATTATTAAGTGAAATTATTTCGAAAGGATATGATGTTGGAAATTTAAGTTATAATCGGAATTATCAAAATAGTTCTTTTGCTTGGATGGATACAATAATTAAAAGATTATCACATGAAAAATATGGTTTTTGTTATAGTGAAGAAGAAAACATCGATGATTTAAAATTGTGCGCAATGAATAATAATTTTACAATTAAGCCGAGTATTATTGTTAAAAATTATCCATTAAAAGAAATAAAGAGTAGTATTACTAATGGGAGTATTATAGCTATGCCAATTAATAAAGCACTTGAGCAAGAATTACCAGCAATTATTAATTATATAAATAGTCGAGGTTTAGAAATTGTTAATTTAAAAGAATTGTTAAAAGAGGCAATATAAAACTGTGAGAAAAAACAATTATTTCTTACAGTTTTTTATTATTATAAAGGGATTTTAGGACTTTTATTGTATGTTTATATATAAAGGAGGTAGTTTAGATTATATATTGACAATTAAAAAAGTATTATATATAATTAATTAATAATTAACATATATGAAATTATATACATTAGAAAATGATTACTTATTTAAAAAAATATTTAGTAATCAAGAATATTTAAAAGAATTATTGTCAGATTTTTTTGATGTAAAGGCTAAAAAATAAAGTATTTAAATAGTGAATTATTAAAGCAAAATAAAAATAGTAAAGTAGGAATAGTAGATATATTATTGGAAATAGATGGGGAGATAGTATTATAGAAAATACAACAAAAAAGGAAATCTTAAAAATGATAAAAAATTATAATATAGATAGTGAGGAATATAGTAAAATGGAAGATATTGAAAAACTGATGATGGAAGAAACGGAACATTATGATACAGCGTATAAAGCTGGAAAGCGAGAAGGAAGAAACGAAGGCATAAGTCAGGGAAAAGCGGTTCGAAATATAGAAGTTGCTAAAAATATGTTGATGGAAAATATTGATATTAGTATTGTTTCTAAAATAACAGGGTTAACACAGGAACAAATAAATTCTTTAATTTAAAGTATAGAAGTTGTAATTTCTATATTTTTTTGATAAACTTAGTTATGAAGTAGGTGGATTATGAAGAATAAAAAAAAGGTATTTATTATATTAGGTGTGGTAGTATTTGTTTGTTTAGTTTCGGTTGTATCCGTAGTAATATATAAGAAATATTTTAAAATTTATCCTGTAAATTTAAAGTTTGATGTTGATGTTTATAGTGATAAAAATTTATTTGATTTTAAAGATAGTATTGCTTGTAATTTAGAAGAAAATCAAAAAATCGATACTAAAAAAGTAGGGATTACACAACTTACAACTATGTGTCGTGATAATGATAAAAAAAGATATAAATATATTATTGACTTTAATGTTGTTGATACGGTTAATCCTAAAATTATATTAAAAGATTCTTATACCGTTACTGAAGGTTATGAAAAAAGTTTAACAGATGTAATTATCTCAGTTGATAATTATGATGATACACCCAAAAGAGAAATTATTGGAGAATATGATTTCAATAAGGTTGGAAGTTATAAGTTAGTATATAAGGTAACTGATAGTAGTGGTAATTTTGCAACCCAAGATTTTACTTTAAATGTGGTACCTAAAAAGAAATCAACACCAAGTAATTCATATATTCCTTTTAGCGATGCTTTAAGAGATTATAAAGCCGAAAATACCGAAATTGGTATTGATGTATCTAAGTGGCAAGGTGAAATTGATTTTAAAAAAGTTAAAGAAGCTGGAGCCGAATTTGCTATTATTAGAATAGGTCATCAAGATGGTTTTAATGGTGAATATATTATAGATCCATATTTTGAACAAAATATTAAAAATGCGAAAGAAAATGGTTTAAAAATTGGAGTTTATTTTTATAGTTACGCTAATAGTAATGAAGAAGCTAAAAAACAGGCCAATTGGGTTATTGATAATTTAAGTGATTATAAATTAGATTTACCAATTGTATATGATTGGGAAAGTTGGTCAAATTTCAATTCTGTAAATGCTAGTTTATATAAATTTAATGAAATTGCTGCGACTTTTTTAGAAGAAATTGAAAATAATAATTATGATTCAATGCTTTATAGTAGTAAAAATTATTTAGAAAATATATGGGATATTAAAAATCATAAAGTTTGGTTAGCGCATTATACTAACAAAACTAATTATCAGGGCGAATATTATATTTGGCAAATGTGTAGTGATGGCAGAATCGATGGTATTAATGGGGATGTTGATATTGATATCTTGTATAAGTAATAATTTAGAATGTTTAAACTAAGAAAGTTTAAGCATTTTTCTTATATAAAATGTTTACACGAAAATTTGTTTGTGATAAAATTATATTGGTGGTAGTATGGAAAGAATTATTATGCATATTGATGTAAATAATGCTTTTTTATCTTGGACAGCAATCGAACTTTTAAATAACGGTTGTAAATATGATATTCGTAATAGTTATGCGGTTATTGGTGGGGATCCAAAAGCGCGTAAAGGCATTGTTTTGGCCAAATCTAATTCGGCAAAAAAGCAAGGGATTGTTACAGCGGAAACTTTATATAGTGCGAAAAGAAAATGTCCTGTTTTAAGAGTCTATCCACCTAACTATAAATTTTATCAAGAAATGTCTCATAAATTATTTGAACTTTTATATAAATATACTCCTGATATTGAAGTGGCTTCCGTTGATGAGTGTTACTTAGATTATACGAGTGTTGAACATTTATATGGAGCTCCTTTAGAATTTGCTAGAAAAGTTCAAAAAGAAATTTATGATACATTAGGCTTTACCGTAAATATCGGTATTGCTAATAACAAATTGTGTGCAAAAATGGCATCAGATTTTGAAAAACCCTATAAAATCCATACATTATTTAAAGAGGAGGTTCAAAGTAAAATGTGGCCCTTAAAAGTTGGTGAATTATTTGGGGTTGGTAAAAGAAGTGTTCCTAAATTAGAAAACTTAAAGATTTTTACAATTGGTGATTTGGCTAATTCAGATTGTGAAAAATTAAATAAATATTTTAAAAACCAATCGCAATATTTAATTAATAGTGCTAATGGAATAGATGATTCCCCTGTAATCAGTGAGCCACCTGAACCAAAAGGAATTGGTAATGAAATTACTTTACCTAAAGATATTACCAATAAGGATGAAATATTTAAATCTTTAGCTATTTTATCAGAACAAGTATCACTAAGGATAAAAAAACAAAATAAATATGCCCTAACTGTAACAATTACTTTAAAAGACAATTTGTTTAAACGAAGTTCACATCAAAGAAAGTTAGTTAACGCCATAAGAAGTAGTGATGATATTTTAAAAGTTGCTAAAGAATTATATGAAGAAATGAAATATGATAAACCTGTTAGGTTAATAGGGATTAGATTGAATAATCTAGTTGATACTGTTACACACCAAGTTTCTATTTTTGATGATGTTAAAAAAATAGAAGAAAATAATGATTTAGAAGAAACAATTGATAAATTAAAAGAAAAATATGGAGTAAAAATCATAAAATGATTTAACAATTAATAATATATTTATTAAAAATATAGATATTGCTTTTTTATTATTATTGTGTATAATAAGTACTATAAAAATTTTGTGGGTGATTTTATGAATGAAAATGGGTTAAGAGCTGTAACAAATAGTATGCAGTATATTGAAGGCGATAAAAAGAGTATAGTATTTAAACAAAGAGGCTTGGCTGCTGTAGCACCTTCATATGTTACTTCTTGTGAGCTCCATGAGGGAGCCCCTTATTTTGTATATAGTGATATAAATGTTGGATATATAGATGAGGTTGGTAAAAAAGAGTCATTTAAAGAATCTAGTTTAGAAGATCGAACACTTATGGGAATAAGACCCATTCTTGATTATTCAAATATAAATTTACCTACATATAGATTGGAAAGACATAATTTAAATAAATTTAATTTGCCAACATTGCAATATGGTTTTTTTCCGACAATGTTTTCTTTATTCGCTTCAGATATGGAGGCGAAACGAAATAAAAATGAATTAATTGAAACAGTTCATCATTATACGAAGACTGGTCAAAAATATGATGAACTTGGTTATGATTTTGAAAAGACAAAAGAATATAAAGCTTTTGGTGATCATAAATTTTTTAGAGTGGAAGATGCTAATTCGAAAATTAATTGGTATTCTGTTAGACAACTAGATTGGTATGTTGATGAAGAAAATAAAATATTAATTTCTGATGACATTCTTTTTGCTTTAGAATTAACTAAAAATCTAAACCGAGATGATATAATTAACTATATAAATAATTATTTTTTAAAAGAAATAATTCAAAATGAAACAATAGATTTAGTTAATAGCAAAAATAAAACTATAGTTATTCCAAGCAATTATAATCTTGATAAAAGTGTTTCTTCAACAAAACAATCAAAAAATATTGATTATGAGCAACAAGTTTCTATTTTTATGAACTTAGATGTAGAACCATTAGAATTAAATTCTTTAAGTATTACTGTTTTTGGTTCTAATCTAAAAGAACATGCTAAAGCAATATCTGATGCTTCACTTAAAATTATTGATATGATGGATAATGAAAGTGTTTATAATATTAAGGGTGAAATTGAAAAATTAAACAAAAATAAATCTTCAAATTTTATATTTAGTAAAAAATATAGTGCTTTAGAAATAGTACAAAATAATAAAAAAGTTTTAACTAATATAGAACAATCTTTAAATGGGCAACAGGAAATAATGTTAGAACAAGTTAAAATATTAAATTACGCTAAAAAATTAACGGCTCTTTTCGTTAATCGTTTAAATGATTATATTTTAAAAATTAAAAATGCTTTAGCTTTACTTAAGGTGTCATCTAATTTAAATAAATTTGAAAATGCAGATATTGTATCTATGCGAGCAATTTTAGAAAATAAATTGCAAGATTATGAAAAAGCAGTAGAAGTGCATACAATACAATACGAAAATATTGACTTATTATTTAGAAATTACGCTATTTCTTTAAACAAAATGATGACATATAGTTACACACTTTTACCTAGTTTATTTACGGCTGTAGCCGTATCAAGTGGCATTTTAGCGCAAAAAGAGAGTCTTGATTCGATAAAGGAAATTGATATGTTATTAGATAATGTAATAGAATCTAATAAAACTTATTTGACTAATAATCGGAAAATTGAAAATTTAGATGAAGCAGTACATAATATGTTAGTGAACGAGAATTTAATACAATCATCAGATACAGCACAGATAGAAGATATATCCAATTATAAAAGGTTAATTAAAAAATAATTGAAAAAGATAAAATATGTGCTATAATATTATTAGACATTTAAAAACAGTGATGAAGAAGTAGTAATAAAAGATTTATCTATAGAGAGTTAGTGGTTGGTGGGAACTAATGATAATATTTTATGAATTCGTCTTCGGAGTTTTATAAAAGAAAATTTATGACGGTAACGCGTTATAGTTTCAAGGTAGATAATAATCTACAAATTAAGGTGGTACCACGTAATCACGTCCTTATAATAGGATGTGGTTTTTATTTTTTAGGAGGGAATAAAAATGCGAGAAGAAATTAAAAATCTAAAAGAAGAGTTAATACAAAAATTAAATAATATTAATTCCTTAAAAGAATTAAATGATTTGAAAGTAGAATATTTTGGGAAAAAAGGTCCTATTACAGAAATTTCTAGTAAAATGCGTGATTTATCAATTGAAGAAAAAAAAGAAATTGGTATGTTATTAACAGATTTAAGAAATGAGACAACTAATTTATTTGATTCTTTAAAAGAAAAATTAGAAACAGATGCTTTAAATAAAAAATTAGAAAGTGAAAGAATTGATATTAGTTTGCCATCAACCAAAATAAAAAGAGGTAGTAAGCATCCTATGAGTTTGACAATTGAAGCTATTGAGGATTTATTTGTATCAATGGGTTATGATGTTGTAAGTGGACCTGAACTTGAAAGTGATGAATATTGCTTTGAAAGATTAAATTTACCTAAAGGACATCCGGCTCGTGATATGCAAGATAGTTTCTATATTACCGATGAATATTTACTAAGAACACAGACATCGTCAGTTCAGGCTAGATATATGATGAGCCAAGAGGAAAAAAAGCCAATTAGAATTATTGTTCCGGGTAAGACTTACCGGAGAGAAGATGACGCAACACATGCACCTCAATTTTCACAAATTGAAGGACTTGTTATTGACAAAAAAGAGAATAATGTTTCATTGGCCGATTTGAAAGGTACTTTAGAAGTTTTTGCTAGAAAAATGTTAGGCGAAAATTTAGACTTAAGATTTAGACCAAGTTATTTCCCATTTACTGAACCATCTTATGAAGTAGATGTTACTTGTTTTAAGTGTGGCGGAAAAGGATGCAGTCTTTGTAAACAAACAGGTTGGATAGAAGTATTTGCGGCTGGAATGGTTCATCCTAATGTTTTAAGAATGAATGGTTATGATCCTGATGTTTGGGGAGGATTTGCTTTTGGACCAGGGTGGGATCGTATTACAATGTTTAGATATGAAATTCCTGATATAAGATTAATGTATCAAAATGATATAAGATTTTTAAGCGAATTTGATAGAAAGGATGAGAATTAATGATACTATCTAGAAAATTTGTAAGTGATTATATAGAATTAGATGATAATTTAAGTATTGATAAAATAGCTTCTGATATGACTAGTGTTGGTAATGAATATGATAAATGTGGGAAATTAATAGAGGCTGACAATTTAGTAATTGGCGAGATTATCGAATGTAATGACCACCCTGATAGCGACCATTTGCATGTATGTAAAGTAAATATTGGGAGTGAAGTTTTACAAATTGTTTGTGGAGCCCAAAATGCTAGGGTAGGTATTAAAGTAATAGTGGCTTTAGTAGGCGCAAAATTACCAGAAATCACAATTAAAAAAGGTGTTATTCGCGGTGTAGAATCAAATGGTATGATGTGTTCTATAAAGGAACTTGGACTTGAACATAAATTTTTAAGACCTGAAGATATTGAAGGAATTGCTGAACTTGGTAGTGACGCTATAATAGGTGAAGATCCAATTAAATATCTTGAATTGGATGATGAAATTATCGATTTTGAATTAACAGCTAATAGGGGGGACTTGTTAAGTGTTTTAGGACTTGCTTATGAATTAGGCGCAATTTATGATAAAAAAGTTAAGGATATTGATTTATCATATACCGAATCAAATAATGATATAAGTGATGATTTTGGAATTGATGTTCAAACCGATAATTGTCGTTTGCTACTTACTAAAAAGGTAAGTAATGTTGTTATAAAAGAGAGCCCAACATTCATTAAAAATCGTTTAATGGCTTGTGGAATTCGTCCAATTAATAATGTTGTTGATATTTCTAATTATGTTATGTTAGAAACGGGGCAACCACTTCACTTTTATGATGCTAATACGTTAGGAAAAAAATTAATTGTTCGAATGGCTGAAGCAGGTGAAAAACTAACAACTTTGGATAATATTGAACGTAATTTAGATGAAAATGATATTGTTATTGCTAATGAAAATGGTGCAGTTGGTCTAGCAGGTGTTATGGGTGGCTTAAATACCGAAGTTATAGATAATACTACCGATATAATTATTGAGTCAGCTATATTTGACGCTGTTAAGGTTCGTAAAACTAGTAAAAAAATATTAAGAAGTGAGGCTTCTAATCGTTTTGAAAAAGGTCTTGATCCAAAAAGAACATATATGGCAATTGAAAGGGCCTGTCATTTATTAGAACTTTATGCAAATGGAAATGTAAATAAAGGAATGTTAGTTTTTGATAAGACAGAAAAAGAAGATAAAGTAATTGCTATAACCGTTAAAAATATTAATGATGTTTTAGGAACTAATCTTGATGTTAAGATAGTTATAGAGGTTTTTAATAAGTTAGGTTTCAGTGCTACTAACAATGCTGATAATATTACAGTAACGGTTCCAACTAGAAGAATCGATATTTCTATTAAGGAAGATTTAATTGAAGAGGTTGGAAGAATTTATGGTATCAATAATATTGAAGGAAAATTACCTAAATTAGCAATAAAACAAGGAAGTTATGATAAAAGGACACGTCAAATTCGTAATAAATTAGTTGATTTAGGATTAAATGAAGTATTAACACAAATATTTTTAAATGATGAGGTTGCTAATAAATATATAGAAAATAATTATGAGATTGTTAAATTATTAGATCCATTGTCAATTGAAAAAAATGCTTTAAGATATTCATTAATACCATCTTTATTAAAAGTATATGAATATAATAAAGATCGAAATTTAAAGGATATTACTATTTTTGAGATGGCTAAAGGTTTCTATAAAAAAGATGATAAATTTGGTGAAGATAATAAATTATGTATTTTAATGTCAGGTGAATATTATTTAGAATTAGGTAATAAAAAACAAGTTGATTTTTATATTATTAAAGGTATTATCGAAGAATTATTACATTTTCTTGGGTTTAATAATCGTTATAGCTTTATTGCTAATAATATTCCAACTTACTTACATCCTGGTCGTTCGGCTGTTATTAATTTAAGTGGTAGGGATATTGGTATTATTGGGTCTATTCATCCATCAATTGCTAAAGATGTCTATGTGGCTGAAATTAATTTAGATAAATTATTTGAAAATAGAGTGTCTAAACTAAAATATAAAGAAATATCAAAATATCCTAGTATTGTTAAAGATTTAGCATTCATTGTTAAAAAAGATATTACTAGTGAAGAAATTATGAAAGTAATTAAAAAAGCTGGTGGAAAATTATTAACTAATATAGAAGTTTTTGATTTATATACTGGTACAAATGTTGAAACGCATGAAAAATCTATCGCTTATTCATTAACATTCTTAGATATGACCAAAACGCTTAGTGATGAAGAAGTAATGGTTGTATTTAATAGAATAATTGCCGAAGTTGAAAGTAAATTAGGCGCAAAATTAAGAGACAGGTAGTCTCTTTTTTGAATTTAATAAAAAAACATTGTCTTGAGAACAAATGTTTGCTATAATACTTTTGGATACATTTGAAATATATCAGTTGTTTTCCCTTTCTATTTGTCAGTAGATGAAAGAAAGGTGGTGGCTAATTATGACAAAGAGAGAAGTGTCTCAATTTATTATAATTCTACTATTATTTTTTATAGTAATCACCTTACTATTTAGATAATAAAAACATCTGATTTCAACTTTTGTTGATTTCAGATGCCATCCAATAAGGGATAACATCTGATTCCATCAATCAAATGTATCCTTTTTTATTTTATGAAGATAACCTCATACGTATACAGTATATCATATAATTAATTTTTTTTCAATTGTTTTATTTTGTATTATTGATAATATATTTTTGATAATCATTAGATATTTTTCTTAATACTTTTTGTTCTTCAGCAGTATCAACGTCCGTTAATTCTGTTATTAATGTTAAAAGTTCCGACATATCATTAATTTTATCTTTACTTAATTCTTGTTTTAGAATAGTAAGTCTCTTTCTTTGTTCTTGCAGATATTCAATGCTTTGTCTTTCGCATCCTTCATTAAACCATGCGAACATCTCTTGATCTCTTTCTTCTTTTTTCTTAAATAGTGTATCCTCAAATAGTTTCTTATAATTCCGTATACAATTAATAGCTGTTTTTACGCCTTTTTTCTCTTGAATTTCTTTTAACATAATTGCGTATCTAATACTTATTGCTTCATTTAATTCTTGTTCTGTATAATTATTACCAAGTTGATATTTTTCATAATCATTAATTAATTTAGAAATTTTTCCTAATTCAACACCTGCTTGATAATAAAGATGTTCGTTTAATATACTTTGTTGAATGTTTACTGGCAGATTAGCAAATGCTAAAGCATCATTTAAAATATCACGAGAAAATTTATTCTTATTTTTTTTAACAAATTCTTTTTGATTAGTCCATTTACCATTTTGTAAACCTGAATAATAGCATTCAATAATCGCAATCGCTCTTTCTTCGATTCGTGGTTCTTTTTGAATATTTTCATCTAATTGAATTGATAAAATTTCTTCACTAGTTTTAACTTTGTGTACTTTAGCGTAAATTTTTGAATTGCTATTTTGCTCTTTATCTATTTGGCAAATAGCTTGATATCTAGTATGCCCAGCAATAATAACATAATATAAATTGTTTATCGATGGGTATTTATTAAAATCAATATTTGTTTTCCAAAGATTATTAATAAAATTAATATGTTTTTTAAAACGATCTAAATCCATTACAGCAATATCAATTGGATTAATTAATCCTTTTTGTTTAATAGATTCAACTAATTCATCGATTTTAGCGTTTTTTTCTTTTCTAACTTGCGGTAAAACTATTAATTTATTTACATCAATTTCAATATATTCATATTTTCCATAAACCATACAGCATCCATCCTTTACCAAATTTTCTAATTATTTATTATAACATTAATCAGTATATTTGCCAAGGTAGAAATTATTATTTTGATTTTTTATCAGTAAAATCTATTGTCTATTAATAATCGATAGACTTTTTCCGAGTCTTATTATATTCTTAAACTAGAGGAGGTATTTTTATGAATATAGAAAAAATTGGTGAATTTATTTCAAAGAGAAGAAAGGAATGTAATTTAACACAAGAAGCATTAGCTAATAAGATTTATGTAATTAATAAGGCTGTATCAAGATGGGAAACAGGAATGTTATTGTGCAAATGAAATCTAAATTATTTGGGTGTTAAT
>CAMSCJ010000017.1 GCA_947056845.1 uncultured Mycoplasmatota bacterium | reverse complement strand
CCTATTATAATTATTTTAGAAAAAGTTTCAAATTCCTTTTTAAAATACAAAAAAACTACGATTTCTCGTAATTTTAGTTTGGCTATATTTATTTCCACTATCTACTTTTATTTATAGTTCAATTATTAAATGTTATTTATTTCGTCATTCATAAGTGAGATTAAATCTTTTACTAATTTGTTATCTTTAATAGGAATAAGTTCATCCCCCAATTTTTCAACAAACATCATGTTTGAATTTTCATTTAAATCAATTAAATATAAATATTCCTTATTATTATATTTAACACTTGAAATAACTGTATATGAGTTATTATCATCTAAATCTATGATAGTTCCAATATCAAACATATTATTTGCTCCTTCCTATTCGTGTATCCGGGTCTAATTCCGCCTCATTGTTTACTTCACTATCATTATACGGCATCATATTATAAATAGATTCTCTATTAAATCCTGTTATAGCTTTTGGTTCTGATACATGAAATTCTATATTCTTTTTCTTAAAAAAATTTGATATGTATTGAGCAATTTTGCTACCTGTATTACACATAGATTGTAATGCCAAATTAAGATTGAACTCTGAAAATGCTTTTCTAGTTTCAGCTACATCTTCTGGCATAGTTTCTCTCATGATATTCAATTCACGATTTTTGGCATTCCATTCTTTTAGGTTTTTTAAAGCATTATTCCCTGAGAAGACAGCTAATAACCCAGACATACTGCCAACTGGTCCAAGTTCAGATATAAACTCCTTTGCATTTAGATTTCCAAAGACATTTTGAACATAATTTTGAAAAAATTCAATTGCATTTCTTATATAACCCAAATCCGGATTTGTATTAGGTATAGAAGCATTTTGAAAACATTCAATGATACTTGGCATACCTAATTTTTGGGCAGCAATTTGGGCAAATGACATAAAAGCTAAAGAACTAACCCCACACATAATTGTATTTTTCAATGCACCATTCATAGAGTGATCTATATCATCTCTAACCTTTAAAATTTTATATCGTCTATTTTGTTGATTAGTATTTGCATTATTAATCAATGTTTCTAATATTACTTCATTATCGGAAGGTATCTTTCGTGCAATATTAATTGCTTCTTCATTACTAATTTGTTCTTCGTCTAAAACACTATTTTCTATACTTTTTTCTTCATCCATATATAAACACCTCTCTAATATTAAAATATCATTTATAACATTAATGAGTCAAGCTATTGAACATCACTTTACATTATTATGTAACATTAAATAAATATTTATAGGCCATATTTAAATTATTGCCTAAAATACAAAAAATTACGATTTCTCGTAATTTTTTAAAACAATGACAATTGGCTAGATTCATCCATACCCTCAAAGATATCCATCATTCGCATTTTTTCAATTAATGTTCCAGATATTTTCGCACGTTTTTGTAAATCTTCAATACTTAGAAATTCCTGTTTTTCTCTCTCTTCCACTATATTATTGGCAACAGTATCTCCAAGTCCATCAATCGCATTAAATGGTGGATATATTTCTGTATCATTTTTAGCTACCCAAACAATTGCCTCACTTTTATATAAATCAACATTTAAAAATTTAATGCCACGGGCTGTTGCCTCTAAAGCAACTTTTAAACTTTCTAATTGTCCCAATTCTTTATTAGTAGCTTCATATCCTTTATTTTGAATTTCAATAATTTTTTTTCTAATTGCGTCATAGCCACCAACCATTGCTTCTAAATCAACATCTGTTGCCTTTGATGATAACCATGAAGCGTAAAAATAAACGGGCATGTGGACCTTATACCAAGCAATTCTAAAAGCACTAATAACATAAGCAGCCGCATGAGCCTTAGGGAACATATACTTTATTTTTCGGCACGATTCAATAAACCATTCTGGAATATTTGCCTCCTGCATAATTTCAACGAATCCCTTCCATGTTTCTGGATCTTTACTAGCCTTACCTTTACGAACAAATTCCATAATTTTAAATGCCTTAATTGGTTTTACACCCTTATACATTAAATAAACCATGATATCATCACGACAGCCAATAGTATCTTTAAATGGTACCATTATATTACCATTTTCATCAGGAGTACATAAATCCTTAGCATTCCCAAGCCATACATCAGTTCCATGTGATAACCCAGAAATTTTTACAAGTTCAGCGAAGGTTGTGGGTTTTGTATCCTCAACCAATTGAATTGTAAACGGTGTACCAAATTCGGGAATACCCAAAGTACCTGTATTACACATTATTTGCTCCTTAGTTACACCTAAAGCTTTAGTTGATGTAAAAATACTCATTGTATCTTTGTCATCTAGTGGCACTTTCATAATATCAGTTCCCGATTGTAATTGAATTAAACGAAGCTGGGTTGGATCTGAATGACCTAAAATATCAAGTTTTAATACGCATTCCTCAATTGAGTGATAATCAAAATGGGTTGTGCGCCAAGCTGAAGTTGGATCTTCAGCAGGAAATTGAAATGGTGTAAAATCAAAACATTCCATATAATCAGGTATAACGACAATTCCACCGGGATGCTGTCCAGTTGTTCTTTTTACCCCAGTACACCCCATAGCAAGCCTTTCTACCTCAGCTGTTCGCATAACAATATTTTTATCTTCACAATAGCCTTTAACAAATCCAAAGGCTGTTTTATCAGCAACAGTACCAATTGTACCAGCTCTATAAACATTATCAGCCCCAAACAAAACTTTTGTATATGCATGGGTACTAGCTTGATTTAAATCGGAAAAGTTAAGGTCAATATCAGGAACTTTGTCAGCATTAAACCCTAAGAAGGTTGCGAAAGGCATATCTTGTCCATCTTTAATTAATGGTATATTACAGTTAGGACACATTTTATCTGGCAAATCAAAACCTGATGAATAATCAGCCCCAAGTGCTTTACCATTATCATCTTCAAAAATACTACATTTACATTTGCTGCAACGATAATGTGCTGCAAGTGGATTAACTTCCGTTATACCCATTAAAGTAGCAACAAACGAAGAGCCAACTGAACCACGTGATCCGACTAAAAATCCTTCATCATTAGAGTGTTTAACAAGACGTTGCGCAATTAAATAAATTGGATCGAAGCCAGCACCTATAACACCACCTAATGATTTTTTCAAACTCTTTTCAAATTGCTCATCACTAAGTTCTTCTTCCGATGTTTTTCTAATAAATGCACGAACTAATTCCTTAACATCATCAGAACCTTTCCAAATAACGTCATGTAATTGTCTAAAAGATTCTTTTTTTAAATCATCATCATTTAAATTACTATCCTTTAAATTATCTTTAATGGCCGTTAAAACAATATCACCATAGAGTTCAGTAGCAATACGTTCTTCTATTGAATATGGGAGTGGTTCTCCATACCACTCACGTGCTTTATTATAAACTAAATCCGTAACAACACGGGGACAATCAAGATACGACTTTTCGTCATCACTTTTTACTCTTGGTGAAAACGGAGTACCGCCGGTATCAGGAATAACTTCTAATTCATCAACCATATCTAATATTTTATTGGTATTTGTAACAACAATTTCATAAGCTAAATCAGCTTGCAAAAAAGAAAAATCTTCTAGCATTTCTCTAGTGGTTCTAAAATGCTGTGACGGAATACTTTTAATATCATTTTTCGCAAGCGGGTGTCTCCCACCACCAGGTACTTTTTGATTAACAATTATTTCGCGGTAAATTTTATCTTCTCGATAAAAATGATGAACATCTCCTGTTGCAACAATAATTTTTCCAGCAGACATTGTTGCATCAATAATTTTACGGATATGATTTTGTAATTCTACCTTGTCCTTGAAATCACCAAGCTGAATTAAATGATCATAAACTTCAGGTGGTTGAACCTCGACATAATCATAAAAATTAATAATATTTGTTAGTTCTTCCCCTTCTTTACTTCTAGCTAAAGAAAAAACTTCAGACTCATAACAACCACTACCAATTAATAAACCACTTCGAAGTTCGTCTAACTTACTTCTTAAAATCCTAGGTGTTTTATAAAGATAAACCGTATTAGCTAAAGATATGATCATAAATAAATTTTTAAGTCCCTCTTTATTTAATGCAATCGCATTAAAGTGATAAGTACGACCAAATTTATATATTTCATCTTTAGAAATTAATTTATCTAAATCACTAATTTTCTCAAATTTTTGAGCCTCTAATTTTTTTAACATTTTATGGAATACTAAGGCTGTACCTTCAGCATCATAATCAGCACGGTGATGTGCATCCTCTTCCCAAGGGATATTATATCTTTTAACTAAAGCCGAAAGCCCATGCCTTGCATAACCTTGGTCTAATGTACGTGATAGCTCTAATGTATCAATTACTGTATTAGTAAACACACCTAAATTATATTTTCGCATAGCCATTTCAATAAATGATATATCAAATTTAGCATTATGAGCTACCATTGGTAAATTACCCGCCCACTTTAAAAAATTTCGTGTAACAGTTTCCTCATTATCTTTACCTTTAACCATTTCATCAGTAATACAAGTAAGTTCTGTGATTCGATCTGGTATATGACGCCCTGGATCAATTAATTCATCAAACCTATCAATAATATTTCCATCTTTAATCTTAACCGCACCAATTTCAATCATTTGATCCGCACCACCAGCATTAAAACCAGTTGTTTCTGTATCAAATACTACGTATGTATTACTAACAAGTGGTTCATCAGTTGGTCTAACAACGATATTAACTGTATCATCTACTAACGTAAGTTCTGTCCCATATAGGCCTTTAAAAATTGGAGGATTTTTTAATAATTCTTTGTTTTTTTCTAATTCAATATTAATTTCTGCTTTTTTATTACTATCAGTTTCTTCTAATAAAGATTTCTCTAATTCTTCAATTTTAGCTTTAATACCACTTTTTATTTTTTTATTATGTGATTTTATAATTCCAAAGGAAATTGGAAAAGCTTGGCAACCACTATGATCAGTAATTGCAACCCCACGATAACCCATCTTAATTGTTTTCTCAACTAACTCACAAGTATGTTTACCTAAATCGAGTTTCGTAATACCATCCATTTGACTCATCATTGTATGTGCATGAAGTTCAACCCTTTTAACAGGAGCATCATCAACTAATTCTTGCTTTTCAACCTTAAAATTATTAACATCAGTAGCACTTAATGTTAATTCTTTAGAATAGTCATCATTTTTAACACTACCCTTTATCTTATACCAATTTCCTACCTTTAGAGCTTTATCTATTATATTAAATTCCTCTTCATCATTAACAAATATTTTGGCATAAATACTATCGGTATAATCAGTTAGTTTCAGGGTTATAATTCTAAGACCTGTTTTAGTTACAATAACATCTTTTCCAAATATTTCAACCTCAACAATAACAGTTCCAGTTGAAGAAATATTATCTAGTCTAATGGCTTTATCATCTATTTTTTTCCCAAAAACAATATCAGGATTATCTGGATCAACAATTAAAGGGGGTCTTTTATAATTTTTATCTGGTATCCATTTTCTTTTTTCTTCTTTAACAATTTCTGAATTTCTTTCTAATAATTCTTTCGGAACATCGATTTTTAAATCATTTTCAATTTCTTTTCTAATTTTATTATCATCTATAATATTAACCGAAATATTTACTTCATATCCTATTTTTTTATACAACAAGCTTAATTTATCTTTAATATCATCTATTCTTAATTGTTGAGCTAAATTTAGAGCACTAATGACTAAATTATTATCAGTTACCTCTATTTTTAAATCAGCTAACCCTTCTATTAATTTTGAAGCATCAGCTATTTTTTTTATCAATATTTTATAATAATCTTTAATATCACTATCTTTTTTATTTAAGACAGTAAATAGTGCCTCAATACTTAGTAATTCATCATAAGATTTTTCTAATAAATCCATAAATTCCAAGTAATCAAAAGCACTTAACATACTATCAATAATAATATAAAATATATACTTTGTTTTATCATGATTCCCAACAATTTTATCTATTTTAGCATTTTTAAAATTATCGTACTTCTCTTTTGGATAATTAATTTTAATTAATAAAGTTTCCATATATTGTTGCATGCTACCACCTACTAAAATTATAACAAAAAAAATATTATTAATAAACAAATATTAAAAAAAATATGATATATATCATATTTTCGGGCTAAACATAATTTTTATTCTTCCACATCATCATCGTCATCAATAATAGCTAACTCATCCAAGTCATCATCAACATCATCTAAATCATCATCAAGTGAATTAATTTCTTCCTCCACTTCCAATTCAGCTTCCTCAGAAGTTTCTTCATCATCTATCTCTTCAGATTCTTCAATGTCTTCTTCATCATCATCTTCAACAATAACATCTATTTTATGATTATCACGTATATCCCATTCCGCATTATCTAAAAGAACAAACCTTTTATCAATTGTTAATGATGTATAATAATCACCAATCTTAGACGCATATTCCTCATCTGTATAATCCAATAACTCACAAATAAGTTTAAATATCGCTGGCGTTGCCATTGTTTTTTTATTTTCTTTAAGTAACATATAAGTCAAATCAGTATAAGAAAGAACCTCTAATTCCTCTTTTGTCATTTCTTTTAAACTCATAATCTTTTCCCTCCACATTTTAGCCTTTTAACGTTACCGTTAATATATTATTACATTATTGTTGGAATGTCAATCACTAATAGATTTAATAATTGTTTTATAATTTTATTTGTTAATGTTAAAACATAAATCCAATCATTTTTCTTTATTTCATCGCTTAAATTATTTAAATGATTATTCTGATAAAATACATTCGCTAAAACACAAAGTTCATATAAATAATCAGCAATATGATTAGGTTTTCTTTCCTCAAATGCATTATTTAAAGCGTATGATAAATTAATTATTTTAAATCGTAAATCTCTATCAACATCATTATATATAATGTCCGTTAAATTATTTATATTACTATTTATAATCATTTTATTAATACGAAGATATGTATATAAAATATAAGGTCCTGTTTTACCAACTACATCCGAAAATTTTGTTAAATCAAAAATGTAATCACGTTCTCTTGCATTTTCTAAATCAGCAAATTTTAAAATAGCGTTAACGATTTTATCAATATCATCTTCACTCATATCCTTATTAGTTTCTTTTTTAGAAATAAATATCTCCTTAGCCTGTTTAAATAAATTTTCTAATTTTGGTGTATCACCATTTCTTGTTTTATAAGGTCTGCCATCACTTCCATTAACAGTACCATAACCTAAAAATTCTAATTTCTCTTTATCACAAATTCCTGCCTTATGAACAGTTCTAAACACTTGCTCAAAATGCAAATCCTGTCTATTATCAACTACATACAATATATGATTAGGATTATATTTTGTTACTCGCTCATAAATTGTCGCTAAATCAGTTGAAGCATAAAGATAAGCACCATTACTTTTTTTAAATACTAAAGGTGGTAAAGGCTTTCTATCGTCATCCTTAGCTACTTCAACAACTAAAGCCCCATCACTACTAGTTAATAAATGATTTTTTTCTAAAATGCCTTCGACTACTTCTAAATATTGGTAAGCATCGCTTTCACCTTGCCACAAATCAAAATTAACAGACAAGAAGGCATAATTTTTCTTGATATCTGCAACCGATATCTCTCTAATTTTTTTAAAATAAGTGTAATATAAAGTATTGCCATCTTGTAATTCTTTAGTTATTTCTGCACACTTTTGTTTTAATTCATCATCATCCTTGCAAAGTTTATTCATTTCAGGATAAATATAATCTAAATAAGCTATATCTAAATCCTCAATTCTTTTATTATCACGAATCATACCATATATAACTTCGCCAATTTGTAAGCCATAATCACCCAAATGTACATCACTAATTGTTTTATGTCCCATATATTCAATGATTCTTTTAATACTTTCCCCTACTATTGCTGTCCTTAAATGACCAACATGAAGGGGTTTAGCAACATTGGGGCCACCATAATCTAAAATAAATAATTCTGATTTACTAGGCATTTTTAATCCAAATTTTTCACTATTATTCATGGCTTTAAGACAATCATTAATTAATTTATCACTAATCGTTAAATTTAAATAACCATTTACAATATCTATTTTCTGATAATTACTCGGATTTATTTTTTCTTTAATAAAAAGCGCTATATCATTAGGTGATTTATGTAATACTTTAGCATATCCAAAACAAGGTACTGAATAATCGCCCATTGTTTTAATTTTAGGTTGTTCTAAAACTATTTGCTCAAAACTAATATAATCCTTTAATACATCATATAAATCATTTCTTATTATTTTTTTTATATCCATTATATCTCCTCAAATTCTAATTTAAAATTTATAGTCTCTTCACTACTATTAATAGTATATATAATTTCTATGGAATTGTGTTCAATAACTAATTTCTCTGTCTTAATTTGTAATTCTAAATAATTATTACTAGATTTAAGCAAGTAAACACCTTTAGTATTTTCATTTTGGTCAAAAATTAATTTCAATTTAAAATCTAAACTCTCTCTAGTCAATATAACAATATTAGAAATATCAATCATAACTGATATATCATTATCTTTATATATAATCTTATTTTGGTTTTTTATTCCTTTACATAAAAATATTTTATTATCAATAGTTGCCTTTATCTCAATTTTTGGCATAAATAAATCACCAACTTAACTGGAAGTAATTATAGCATATAATTAAAATAAAAGGTACTATTTTTTTTAATTTTTTTATATTTAATTCTAATTTAAAAAAAATCTCATCATTTTACTTATATTTTTACTAAAAAAACTAATAATAAATATAGTTGAAAGTTGGAGATTTATATGAAAATTTTTAAAAAATGTATCTTATTAACAAGCGCAATAGCTACTCTTGCTAGTATTTTTTATATTGGATTATATATTTATGCTAGAACTTGGCCAAAACTAGATATTGGAGCCGCTAATAGTTTTTATTTATATGATAATGAAAATAAACTTTTTACAGGTAGTAATTCTAACGATTGGATAAACTTAGAACAAATCTCACCAAATATGATAAATGCTACTATATCAATTGAAGATAAAAACTTTTACACTCATAAAGGTTTTGATTTCCCGAGAATTTTTAAAGCTCTATATATAAATTTAACAAATGGTAAAACATTGCAAGGAGCTTCGACTATAAGTCAACAATACGCCAAAAATTTATTTTTAGATTTTGGTAAAACTTGGAATAGAAAAATTGATGAAGCTTGGCTAACTATTAGACTGGAATCATATTACACAAAAGATGAAATCCTTGAAGGCTACCTTAACACTATTAATTATGGTGGCATTTTTGGAATTGAAAATGCATCACATTATTATTTCAATAAAAGTGCTAGCGATTTAACCCTAGCAGAAGCTTCAATTCTAGCAGGGATACCAAAATATCCAGCTGAATATTCACCATTAGTAAATGAAAATGCCGCTAAAGAAAGACAACTTCTAATTTTAAATTCTATGGTTAAAAATAAATATATAACAGAAGAAGAAAAAGATGAAGCATATAATACCGAATTAGTTTATTATGGCATCGAAGAACGTAACAATCTAGCAACCCTTATGTATTATCAAGATGCTGTTATTGATGAATTAAAAAGTATCAATACAATTCCATCATCATTTTTGACAACTGGCGGTTTAAAAATATATACTAACCTAGATTTAAACTTGCAAAAACAGATGGAACAAAATATGAAAGAAAATATTACTAATGAGAAATTAGAAATTGCAAGCATTGCGATGGACCCCCAAACTGGTAAAGTTTTAGCCTTGATTGGTGGAAAGGACTATTCTAAAAGCCAATTTAATAGAGCCACAAAGGCCAAAAGGCAAGTTGGATCAACAATGAAGCCAATCCTTTACTATGCGGCTTTGGAAAATGGCTTTACACCATCAACCACTTTTAATAGCACTAAAACAACTTTTGTATTTAGTGAAAATCAAACTTATTCTCCTAAAAATTTTGGTGATCAATATCCAAATCGTGAAATAAGTCTAGCAGCAGCATTAGCCTACTCCGATAATATATATGCTGTTAAAACAAACCTTTTTTTAGGTGAAGACATTTTAGTAGATACCGCTAAGCAATTGGGAATAAAAAGCCCATTAGAAGCTATTCCATCTTTAGCCTTAGGGACTGAAGAAATAAATATTATGGAAATGATGCAGGCCTATGCATCATTTGCCAACATGGGTTATTCTGTTACACCACACTTAATTGAACGTGTCGAAGATATGAATGGAAATATTTTATATGAATATAAAAATGAACCAACACAAATTTTAAATCAAAATTCTGTTTTCATTCTAAATGAACTATTAACTAACTCATATTCTAGTGACTTTATTGATTATGGCTATCCAACATGTTATAATATTGCCTATAAAATGACCCATAAATATGCAGTTAAAACAGGAACAACTGATACAGATATTTTAATATTTGGCTATAACCCTGATTTATTAATTGGTATATGGTCAGGATATGATGACAACTCAACTGTTTCCTCAGCCGAAAGCACAGGCGTCAAAAATATGTGGGTTGATACAATGGAAGATTATTTAATTAATAAAGAAGCGCATTGGTATGAAATACCAGATAATATTGTTGGTGTACTGGTTAATCCCATAAGTGGTGAGATAACAAATGAAAATAAGAAAACATTACTATACTACTTAAAAGGAACTGAACCATATCTAAAAAAATTAGAATTAGAAGACATTTTACCTGTAGATAAACAAGAATAATTTCTTGTTTTTTTACATATATAATAATGGTGAAAAAATGAAAAAAAATATTTTAAACCTTATAAAATACCTTTCAATACCACTTGTAGGAGGATTTATTATTGGTATAATTTCAGATACTACCAATTATAATCTTATAATACCATCGATAATTTTTCCAATTGTATGGACAATTCTTTATACTTTAATGGGGATTTCCAGTTATCTTGTAAAACGTGATGGTGGAAATCTTAAATTATACTATCTTCAATTAATAATTAACTTTCTATGGCCTTTAATTTATTTTAATTTGAATGCCAAATTTTTAGCTCTAATCATTATAATTATTCTAATTATTATCGTAATTAATATGATTGAATACTTTAAGGAATATAATAAATTAGCCGCAAAATTACAAATACCATATCTTATTTGGTTAGCAATAGCTTTATCACTTAATATTGTAACTATAATAAATTAGATATTAACTTACATGAATAATACTATAAGAAGTTCAATAATAGTACAACCAATTCTACTCTAAATATAATTATCCACCTTTTATTTTTAAACTATAACCAAACACTTCATACTAATTTATAAATTTTTAGGTATTATTAATAGCTCCATCGGCTATTTTTTTAATATCTAGTTATTACTAAACTGATAATAGAAAAATTACTATAAACAAATTCCCTGATTGTAAAACTTATGATTTTTAAAATAATATTATTATTAATTTTAATGTTATAATAAAAAATCTTAAAATAAAATTTAAGATTTTTTATTATAATTTTCTAAAAATTCCAATGCTTCATCAAATGTTGAAACACCGACTATCTCAATATCATAATTATTTTTAGTTTTTAAAGCCATCGCTTCTAAATAGTTTTCACCATTAGGTACAATAAAAATTTTAGCCTTACCCTTTATAGCCCCCAATAATTTATATTTTACGCCACCAATACTTCCAACATTTCCTTTAGCGTCAATTGTCCCTGTTCCAATAATAATTTCACCATTGGTTATATCTTCTTCTACAAGTGAATTATATATAGCTAAAGAAGTCATGAGCCCACCTGATGGTCCAGATTCTGAACTTTCTGTCTTAATTTTTACTGATGGCTCCATGTCTAAATCAAGCATTTCATATATAATGATTCCAATAATTGTTTCACCATCAATATCTTTAATATACGCAATTCTTTCATATTCCCTATCATTATTCAAAACCCTAAAGGTTAATTTATCACCACTTTTTTTAGATTTAATTATTTCACTTATATCTGATTTTGATTTAATTTTCTGATTATCTACACTAACAATCAAATCACCAACTTCTAAAGTAGTATCAGCATCCTTATCTATATAAGCAACATAAAGTTCTTGATTAATTATAGTATAATTATACCCTGCCTTTGTATAAGCCACCATAATTGCATTATTATTGGCTTCTTTAAGCGCTAGTTTATTCCTAAATAATAAATCATCTATTGTTTCATTTTCTAACAATATATCTTCATTCTTTGATATATCCCAATTAGGATTCAACCATGCATAAAAAAGAGTTGGAATAGTAGCACTTACCTCCGAAACATAAGCCATATTAAAACTTCCCTTTGATTCATAAGCATTATCCATATCAATCCGCCTTGTAACATTAATATAACCCCCAGGTGCTTCAATCGTATATGGTAATTGAATATTGAAAATAATAACAATTGATATCAAAAATATTAAAAAACGATAATTATTTAAAAAAAATTCTTTTATTTTATCATATAATTTACTAAACATAGGCTTTTCCTTTCTAATAAAGAATATATAAATGGAGGACATTTTATGAAAAAAACTATTAATACTGTTTTAATTCTAATTATTTTAATATTTGTTGCTATAGAAATTTTAACAGATTCAGAATCAATCCTAAATGCAGTTAGTTTCTCTTTCAACATTTGGAAAGAAAATGTTTTTCCTTCTTTATTTCCTTTTTTTATTTTATCAGAACTACTAATCAACTATGGTTTTATTGAACTCATTGGTGAAATCTGCAAACCTATTATGAATAAAGTTTTTAAAACCAAGGGTGTTGGAGCTTTTGCTTTTATAATGAGTTTGATTTCTGGATTTCCTAGTAGTGCAAAATATATTAGGGAGCTATACAAAAAGGAATTAATAAATGAAAAAGAAGCTACCAAATTACTAACATTTACTCATTTTTCTAATCCCCTGTTTATTTTAGGAACAATCTCCCTATTATTTCTAAACAATAAAGAAGTAGGATTATTAATTTTGATTTGTCATTATCTAGGTAATATTATAATCGGTATTATTTTTAGGTACTATTATCCCACAAAAGATACGAAAGCAAAATGCTCATTAAAAGAAGTAATTCGCGAAATTAGTGAAAAAAGAACTAAAACAAAAAAAAGTTTTGGTCAAATAATTACTGAAGCCTTACTAAACAGTATTAATACCCTAATATTAATTTTAGGTGTAATTAGTATGTTCTTAGTAATTACGACAATTATCGATAATAACATTAACCTAAATAGTTTTAATCAAAGTATTCTAAACGGATTCATTGAAATGACACAAGGATTAAAATACATCAGTTTAGAAGCCATTCCATTAAAACTAAAATGTACTCTTTCAACTATGATTATATCATTTGGTGGCCTAAGTGTCCATATGCAAATAATAAGTATTTTAAGTGATACAAAAATTAAGTACTTCCCATTCCTAACTGCTAGAATACTTCATGCTTTAATATCATCATTATTGGTATTTTTTACATTTAACTACTGGATGAATTTATTTTAAAAATAAGAAAAAAATCAGGCAAACCTGATTTCAATCAAATTTATAGAATTTACTCAACATCGCATTTCCATAAACCATGTTTATTACAATAAGCATATAAAGTAGAACCTTCTAAATATGGAAACTCAACTTGAGCTTTTAACTCACCATTTAAATATTTAGTAATCTCTAAATTATCTTTAACTAAAGTAATAAAAGATATATAATGATCATCTTCCATAACATGATTTACTTCAACTAAAATTTTATTATCAATAACTTTATATGTTGGCAAATGCTTTTCAATAGCACATTCAGTAACATTGCTCTTTACATCAAGCATTATTTCATTACAACACATTATATTTTTATCATCACAATGCATAACATTAACAATTGTTCCACATTTATTGCATTTTTTTAAATTTAAGTTGTTCATATAAACCTCATACTAAATATATACTTCTTTTTTTCTATTGAATAGACCATTTATACTAAAATTATCATTTTGTAAACCACTATCATATTTAGTTATTATACAAGCATATCCTAATTCTAAACTTTTCTTTACATCAACAATCCTTTGATTAGTAGAACCTCTAAACTTAACATTTAAGCTTTTTTTAGATAATTCAAATTTACCATCAATTAAAACATCAATTTGCCCTAAAAATTCAAGAACCTTGGTATTTTTTTTTGATATAGTTATCAATTGTTCAAAAGTATAACCAGTATAACACCAAACATTAAGATTTAAGTTATGACAATATTTAGCAATTTCTAAACAAGCAGGTATTTGAAAAAAAGGATCTCCACCAGAAAGAGTTACACCATCCTGGTATTTAGTTTTTTTAATTTTTTCTTTCAGATCCTCAACATCAATTTCAAATCCACCCTTAAAATCATGAGTTTCAGGATTATGACAACCTAGGCAGTTATGCGAACAACCTTGCGTCCAAATAACTGTCCTAAGCCCTTCTCCATCAACAATACTGTCGGTTTGCAAATCACTTGCTAAACGAATTTTCATTACATATTACCTAAAGAGTGTTTTACACGGTCATGTTCTTCAGCACGTTTACCGTTATTAAAACGATCTACAGTTCCAACTAAATAACCTGTAATACGACGAATTCTCTCAAATCCTACGCCCTCTCCAACTTTTTTCTCTCTTTCGCTTGATACAACATTTTTAACTTCTGTTTTCATAAAAATTCTCCCTTCAATTTTCTATTTATTCTTTTTATTTACAACAATTAATATTTTTTAACAAATCAACACTAACTGCTTCGCCAGCTCTTCTACCACAACGTGGGCATACATCTTTTATAATCCCAACATACCCACAAACTGGATCTCGATCAACCGGATGATTAATTGCTCCATAACCGATTCCCTCTTCTTTCATAATACGAACAATTTTCTCAAATACATCAACATTTTCAGATGGATCACCATCTAACTCAATATAGGAAATATGTCCTGCATTAGTGAAAGCATGATATGGTGCTTCTAAATGAATTTTATTAGCAACTGATATATTATAATAAACTGGTATATGGAAAGAATTAGTATAATAATTTCTATCTGTAACACCTTTTATTTTTCCATATATGGCTTTATCAATATTAACAAATCGACCTGACAAACCTTCAGCAGGTGTTGCTAATAAAGTAAAATTCAAATTATATTTTTCTGAATATTCATCAGTTTTCTTGCGCATAAAACTAATAATTTTTTGTCCTAATTCTTGAGATTCACTTGACTCACCATGATGCTTACCAACTAAAGCTTTTAAACATTCTGCTAGCCCAATGAAACCAATACTTAAAGTTCCATGTTTTAATATTTTTTTTAATTTGTTGTCAGTATTTTTTAATTTTTCAGAATCCATCCAAATACCTTGACCTAATAAGAATGGAAAATTATAAACATGCTTACTACATTGAATTTCAAATCTTTCCAATAATTGGTCCCTAACTAAATCCATCAAATCAGATAATTCACTAAAGAAACCATCTAAATCTACTTCACTATTACTTACAATACCATGTTTAATACCCAAACGTGGTAAATTAATCGATGTGAATGACAAATTACCTCTACCAGGTGTAACGGCACGGTCTGAATCAACAACATTTCCTAAAACTCTTGTACGACATCCCATATAGCCAACCTCAGTTGCATAATCGCCTTCTTTATAAAATTGCAAATTAAACGGTGCATCAATAAATGAAAAATTAGGAAATAATCGCTTAGCTGAAACACGACATGAAAGTTTAAATAAATCATAATTTGGGTCCTCTGGATTGTAATTAACACCCTCTTTTACCTTAAATATTGAAATTGGGAAAATTGGTGTTTCACTTTGTCCTAAACCAGCTTCAACTGCTAATAAATAATTTTTCATAACCATTCTACCTTCACTTGATGTATCAGTTCCAAAATTGATTGATGAAAATGGAACTTGAGCACCAGCTCTAGAATGCATTGTATTTAAATTATGAACAAAAGCTTCCATTGCCTGATAAGTAATTCGATCAGTCTTACTATAAGCTTTGTCATAAGCAATCCTAAATAAACGTCCAACTTGCTCACTATCTTTAATAAATCTCTCAAAAACATTTAAATCAAAATCAATACTAACTAATTTGTCGATTTCTTTAGCAACACTAGCCATATTAATAAATTGTCCAAAATCCGAGTAATCTAATAAGTCACTAATTGTTTGTTTAAATTGTTTTTTAAATGTTTTTAAAACCCCAGGTGCTAAATAATAATCAAATGCAGGAATACTTTGACCACCGTGTTGATCATTTTGATTTGATTGAATAGCAATTGCTGCCAAAGCGGCATAAGAAATAATATCATTTGGTTCTCTTAGATGTCCATGTCCAGTTGAAAAACCATTTTTAAATAATTTACTTAAATCTATCTGCATACATGTAGTTGTTCCCATAGGCAAGAAATCCATATCATGAATATGTATCTCACCATTATCATGAGCTTCAGCAAATCTCTTTTTCATTAAATATGATTTAGCGAACTCTTTAGAAACAGTACTTCCATATTGCAACATTGTTCCCATTGCTGTATCACCATCAACATTGGCATTTTCTCTTTTAGTATCCTCTTCATTAGATGACTTGAGTCCTAGACCTTCCAATGTTTTTAAAAATTTATGCATCTTTTTTTCATCACTAAATAGTTGTCGTGATTGATTACGCCTTTCTCGATATGAAGAAAATTCATTATATACATCATCATAGCCTTTTTTCTTTAAAGCATCTTCAATCATATCTTGAATTGTTTCTATTTTAATCTTTTCAGCCTCACTATACTCTTTTTCTATTCTTGCAATAACTAATTTATAAATTGTATTTATATCTTTTTCAGTATAACCAGCACTATTATCTATTTCACCATCGTCGTTTTTATCAATTTTATCGAAAGCTTTTTTTATTGCCATCGCAATTTTTGTTCCATTAAAATCGACTTTTTTCCCATCTCTTTTAACAACTTTTAATGTTATTTTTTTTTCTTCTTCTACTACTGACATATCCTAAATCTCCCTTACTATTACAATTTAATTATAATCGCTAATACATAAAAAGTCAAACAAATATTCGAACTTTTTTAAAATTTTACATTTTTTATTTTTTACCCTTATTTTTCAATATCAAATTACCGGTATTTTTTCAAAAAAACACTTTTTAGAATTTTTTATTTTTTGAAAAATACTGTTTTGTCCTTTTGTTTCCTCATTTTTGATAATTTTAACTTTTTTTATTTTTCTATTTTTTCTATTTTTTTATATTTTAGGTTTTTTTAATTTTTAAAATTTTTATCATTTTTTATAATTAAAAATAAGCCATTTTGTTTAAGAACAATAGTTCGCTTTATTCTATTTTCCATTAAAATCTAATATAATTAATTAAGGTGATGCTTATGAAAAAAATAATACTCATATTTTGCGTCCTAATAGTTTGTGCATGTAATAAAACAAATGAATCTAATTACCGTATAAAGACGATTATTGAAGAAAATGCAAACACAATAATTGCTATTAATTATCCTATTACAAATATAAAAAAATTAAATAAAAAAGTAAAAGAATATGTAAATGATACTTATAATAAATTTTTAAAACAATATAATGAAATAACCTTTCTAAATAAAAAACATGAATTAAACATCGATTATACATATTACAATCTTGCCGATAAATATATTTCGATTACCTTATTCAAACATATTAGTTCCTCAGATAAAGAATTAATTTTAAATGAAGTAATAAGTTATAATTATGACATTAACAAAAAATCAGAAATAAAATTTGATGAAATAATCACTAGTAACGAGAAATCACAAATTAAAGATTTAATTAAAAACTTATTATTTGAAAAATACGGAAGCATTATTGATTTAAATAAAATATCAAGTATTAACTATGATAATCTAAAGTTCAGCATTAATAATAATATATCTATTTATTTTGAAGCCCATGAAATAAGTAACACATATAAAGATATTATACAAATTGATATTCCCATATCACACTTTAATATACTAGAATATTTATCAATAGAAAAAAAAGAAACTCCACTATATATTGAACCAATTATAAATTATATTGACATTTCCAAACCAATGATAGCACTAACTTTTGATGATGGACCTAGTATATATACAGAAGAGATTCTTGAAACGCTAAATAAATACCATAGTAATGCTACATTTTTTGTTTTAGGAAATAAAATTGATGCCCATAGTGATACAATCATAAAAATGTACCAATATGGAAATGAAATCGGAAATCACTCTTATAATCATCGTTCACTAACTAAATTATCAAAAGATGAGCAAAGGGAACAAATAGATAAAACACAAGACATAATAAAAAAATATACCGGATTTACCCCTATATATTTAAGACCAACCTATGGTTCTGTTAATAATAAACTTAGAAACAATACTAATTTAGATATAATACTGTGGAATGTTGATACTAAAGATTGGAAATATAAAGATGTCAATACTATTGTTAACAATACTCTAAGAGATGTCAAAGATGGTTCAATAATTCTTATGCATGATACCCATAAACGAACTAGTGAAGCTGTTAAAATATTAATACCTAAATTAATTGAGAATGGATATCAATTAGTAACAATTAGTGAGCTAAAAGAAGCTCAAAAAATCAAAAATAATATAAATGAAACAAGATAAATATACTAAAAAAGAAATAGAAGTCCTAGATATCCAAATTATTGCTACCATTTTTTTTATTATATCATTAATTATTTCTACCATTTTAACATATGATGAAAAATTAAAGCTTATCAATGGTAAGGGATTTTTTAAAAACAAACAGGCACAAAAAATAGCATTATTTAATAGAATCTTAGTAGTAATTTTAGCACTAGCTTTTGTATATGGAAATTATATAACTGAAAAAATTGCTGAGGCAAGAAATAAAGGCAATGTTAAATACTTAAAACTTCAACTATTTTCTGGTGAACTATCTCTAATAGGCTCTCTTATTGTTTTATATATTGTTTATAAAAATCAAGGAAATGAAAACTTCGGTGTTGCTGATACCGAAAATCCAACTTTATAACAGAAGCAAATTACTAAGAAAAAATTGCCAAATCAAACTAATTTAGCAATTTAATATCTATTAATTAATGAAAAAATCAATTCTAATTTTAGCATCAGGATTAGAATTAGACTGAATTTCAACAGCTGCTCGACCTTTAACTAGCGCTGTAACTAAACCATCTTTAGAAACTGTTAAAAACTTCTCATTTGTCGATGTATATATTAAAGACTTATCAATTGTATCACTTGGAATAACGGTCACATTAATTTGGTATGTTTCCCCTACTTTAAGATTAACCCTTTCATGTTGAACAAATAAATCTTTAGCGATAATTATATTATTTGAGACATCCACCTTACACTCTGCTTTAAGATCAGTTCCCTCAACTGTAACTACTATAATTGTGGAACCAGCACCTACTCCTTTAATTTCGCCATTTTCTGAAACTGTAGCAATATTTTCATCATTTGATGAATACTTAATAACTTCTTTACCACTACTAGGAATTAGTGTCACATTTAAAGCAAACTTTTCTCCAATATCTAAAGACAAATCTGTTTTATTTAATTTAATATTTTCACTAACCACTTCTGATGGTACATCATCATCAACTTTATTATTTTGTTTAGGTTTATCTGACTTAAAAAAAACTAGATAAACAACTAAGAAAATAATACAAATAATAATAAAATAAAAACCATAAGATAAACCATCCATTATTTTTCGGTTCATAATTATCCTCCATTATCCTTCGTAACTATCTTCTAAAGTAAACTGTACATTTTCCTCAATCCATTCCTTACGTGGCTCGACCTTATCACCCATTAAAATACTTACCCTCTTTTCTGCTAAAGCAGCATCGATTATATTAACCTTAATTAAACTTCGCGTTTCAGGATTCATTGTCGTTTCCCAAAGCTGTTCAGCATTCATTTCACCTAAACCTTTATATCGCTGTGTTTCGAGTTTTATTTTACTTTTCTTCAATATCTCTTTTCGCTCTTCATCTGACCAAGCATAATGAATTGTTTTTCCATTAAATAATTTATATAATGGTGGCATAGCAATATAAACTTTTCCCTCTTCAATCAAAGGTTTCATATAACGATAAAAGAAAGTCAAAAGCAAAATTTGAATATGTGAGCCATCAACATCAGCATCAGACATAATAATGATTTTATCATAATTCGAATCACTTACCTCAAAATCACTACCTACTCCTGCACCTATGGTATGAATAATAGTATTAATTTCCTCATTTTTAAGTATTTCTTCTAATCGAGTTTTTTCACAATTCAAAACTTTTCCTCTAAGCGGTAAAATCGCTTGAAATTTTCGATCGCGTCCCTGTTTTGCTGACCCACCAGCTGAATCACCTTCGACCAAAAACAATTCATTTTTATCAGAATTTTTCGTTTGAGCTGGTGTTAATTTGCCACTTAAAAAACGGTCTCTTTTAGATTTATCCTTGCCATTTCTAGCCTCATCACGAGCTTTTCTAGCTGCCTCCCTAGCCATTTTACATTTAACCATTTTATCTAAAATGGAAGTTGCTATAGCCTTATTTTCTTCTAGAAAATACTGTAATTTTTCAACTACCACACTTTCAACAATTGTTCGTGCTTCAGGAGTACCTAATTTAGCCTTAGTCTGACCCTCAAATTGCAATAAATCTTCTGGGATTTGTAATGAAATGATAGCTGTTAGACCTTCTCTAGTATCACTACCTTCTAAATTTTTATCCTTATCCTTTAAATACTTGTTAACACGAGCATAATCATTAAAAATTCTAGTTATAGCCGATTTAAACCCTACCTCATGAGTACCACCATCATTGGTTTTAACATTATTAACAAATGAAATAATATTTTCATTATAAGTATCTGTATACTGAAATGCAATTTCAACATTAATATTATCTTTCATAGTATCAAAACTAACAACTCGATGAAGTTCCTTCTTTCCATCATTCAAATATTCAACAAAAGATTTTAATCCATTTTCATACTGATAAACCTCATGTCGACCATCTAACTCATTAGTAATATCAATATTTAATCCTTTAATTAAAAAAGCACATTCTTGCATACGTTCACATATTGTTGTAAACGAAAAATTAGTTGTTGAAAAAATTTCATCATCTGGCTTAAACCTTACTGCTGTTCCTGTTTTGCTTGTTTTAGTTAATTGCTTTAAAGGAATAGATAACTTTCCACCATTCTCAAATTTAATATAGTGTTCAAACCCATCACGTTTTATAGTTACTTCCATCCATTTAGACAAAGCATTAACGACACTAGCTCCAACTCCATGCAATCCACCTGAGACCTTATAGCCACTTGATTCAAATTTTCCACCCGCATGTAATACTGTATAAATAACCTCTGGAGTTGACATCCCACTAGCATGTTTTCCAACTGGGACCCCACGCCCCTCATCTATAACACTAATACTGCCATCTTGATGCATAATAATCTTGATTTTTTTACCGTAACCATTAATAACCTCATCAATACAGTTATCGACAATTTCCCATACTAAATGATGAAGGCCCCTTTTATCAGTTGATCCTATGTACATACCAGGGCGTTTTCTAACAGCTTCAAGCCCTTCTAATATTTTTATTGAGTTTTCATCATACTTTGCCACTTTAATCACCTTAAAAATTATATCAAAAAAAAAAAAATTAAGCAAATGCAATATTTTTAAGCTAATCTTGCAATTTACTTTTAATTTTCAAAATAAGTTCTTCTTCATTATCGGCAATGATTGGCACATGATTAACAATTGCAAATGCTTTTGTTTGGCCTATACCACAAAAATTTTGGCATCCGACAATAATCTCTGCTTTATCATCAATTTCCTTTAATTTAGGAATTAAAGAATCAACATTCATAGCCTTACATTTATTACAAATACGAAATTGATTAGACATTAAACATCTCTCCTTATAATTTTGCCTATATCTCCTTGTTTAATTAGATGAGCATTGGCATCATCAGTATCAATATGCATTTCAAAACTATAATTATCACTAACCTTAAGTGACACATTCTTTAAAATACCACCCTTTAATCCATCTACTAACACATCTACATATTTAATACCTTCTAGATTATATTTTTTTATATCAGAATTAGTTAAATGAATATGACGTGTTGCAATAATACAACCTTCATTTAAATCTACACTTCCATTTGGACCAATTAATTTTATGCCTTCACTATTTAATATATCACCAGATTCGCGAATTGGGGGATTAATCCCTAATTTAAAAGCATCAGTTTTAGAAATTTCAATCTGCGTATAATTTCTAAAAGGGCCCAAAACTCTAACATTAGGTATTTCATCCTTCAATGTCTTAATCAAAACTTTAGAAGTACTAGCAAACTCTCCCGGTTGGGTTAAATCACTACTTTTTTCTAAACAGGCATTTTCACCAAATAATATTTTAAAATCACTTTCCTTTAAATGAACATGTCTATTAGAAACACCTATTTTGATATCTATATCATTCATATTTAATCACCATAACAATTATACCCAAAAACAAATAAAAAAGCTATAAAAATTTTAGCTATTTACATTATCAAACCAAATATTATTTATTTTTTCTATTCCTAGCTTAGTTTGATTTCCATGTCCTGGATAAACTTTAATATCATCATCATACTTCTTTATCATATTGATACTTTTTAATATTTCATTATAATTTCCAGTCGGCAAATCTGTTCTTCCAATACTATTTTCAAAAATAAAGTCACCAGTAAACATACTTTTTTCTTTTTCAAAATAATAAGTTATTGAATCATCAGTATGTCCCTTAGTATATATGACCTTAAAACTAAATGGACCTATTTTGTAATCCTTTGGTTCAATATTACTATATTCATATATTGGTATACTGCCTTTATTACTTACCAAATCTAAAGCACCAATATGATCGAAATGCCTATGTGTTACAAGAACAGCCAAGACATTTTTATCAGAAATACATTTTTTTATTTTATCATATTCACACCCTGGGTCAATAACTAAACAATCATGTCCTATTGATAGAATATAACAGTTTGTACAATAATCTCCAACGACTACTTTTTCTATATTCATTAAATACCCCTTTTAATATTACGCATGGCTTCAATGTGATTAAATTGTTTTTCTCTATTCGTTTGTTTACTTTGACTTACAGGCTTTGTTTCATTAACATCATTACTTTTTTTTGATTCATATATATTAGCACTTATTCTATCTTTAAATTTTATGCGCGATATTCTAACCTCATCAACACTACGTGCACCATTTCTTTCACTAAACCTATTCATATCAATGGAACTTGTTGTACTTTTTGATTCGCCTGTAAAAAGTTTTCTATTATTAAAATTTGAGCCAAAGTTCATTTTATCGCCTCCATAACTTTTTTAACTGGACCATAAGTTTTTCTATAACCATCAATTAATCCATATTTATTTATCGCCTCAATATGTTTTTTAGTAGGATATCCTTTGTGAGAGGCAAAACCATATTCAGGATATTTTTCATCTAATTTATACATCATTCTGTCCCTAGTTACCTTCGCAATTACACTAGCAGCTGCAATACTAATACTCTTAGCGTCCCCCTTTATAATTGACGTACTTGGAATATCTAAAGTGGGTAAAGGCATAGCGTCAACTAAGACATGCTCTAAATTAATTTGTTCGCGAACTTTTTTTATAGCTATCATCATAGCCTTACGACTCGCCTCATATATATTGATTTCATCTATCTCAGATGGGGTTACAGAACCAATACCATACGCAACGCAATTATCAATTATATAATCATAAAATAAATCACGTTTTTTTTCACTTAATTTTTTAGAATCGTTTAACCCTTCTAAAACAAAAGACGCAGGTAAAACAACACAAGCGGCAACAACGTCACCAATAAGTGGACCGCGTCCAACCTCATCAACCCCACCAATAAATCTTACACCTTGTTTATATAATTCATTTTCATATTTATATAAGTCATTATCCATAGTATTCACCATTATTTATTATACCATGTTGATGTAAATGAATGCAAATAAAAAGATATAATTAGTTTTTATAACCAATATATCATTATTTACTATAAATTAATCTTTATCATTTGACTTTTTAGGAAGGTTATTAGTTAATTTTTCCTTTTCTTAACTAATGAAACACCTTTTTGTGCCATCTGCTGTTGCTGATTAGGAGGTACTAAATCGCCATTAAGCCACATTCCTCCATTGTCATCATATTCCATTAATGATATTTCATTATTGCCACTATTATCACTAGGTTGTGAATTACTTTCACCATTTGAAAATGAATTATTAATACTTATACTAGCTTCTTGCTTAGATTTATTAAACAACTCATTTGTTAAACATTTAATTTCATGATTACTATCTTGAATTGTATTTTGACACTCTGTCTCTTGTGTACCTTCATTTAAATATTGAACTAAAGCCGAACAAATCCTTATAAAAATTTTTTCAATATCCTTTGAGCAGCCTATAAGATAATTTTCAATATTATCGAATAATTTTTCCAAATATACCCTTCGTATATAGGCTTTTTTTATTTTTGGTTCCATTTTCTTTAAAACATTAACCCAATTATTATATTGTTCTATATTACAAGCGAATTCCTTTGTGTATTGTTTAGAATTATCCGTACATTTATACGATTTAAATTTAATGTCCTGCGGTTTACAGTCAAAATAATAATCACCATACATTCCATTAGTTAATTCGGATAATGATTTAATATTTAAAAGAAAAGAATGTGGCTCAGCAGCTTTACCAGTAAAATATCTATTCATTAGAAATTCAGAAAACAATTCAAATGTTTCAACATTTGCGCAAGAGATTTGTTCAAGTTTTTCTGTAAAAATACCATTCCCAATATATTTCAAACTATCTGGCAAATATAGCTTTTCTATCCAGCAATACTTAAAAGCATCATCTTCTATTGTTAAAAGTCCTTCATTAAAATGAAGTTCTGGCAATGTTCGAAACGATTCAGCAAAAGCACTATCAACAATTCTTTTTAAACTAGAACAAAAATCTATTTTTCTTAACTTTCTTAAATTAAAAAAAGCCTGTTCACCTATTGTTTCAATTCCCTCTTCAAGTTTTATATATGATATATCAGTTGAAGAAAAACAATGTCTTGAAATATTCTTTAAATGATGCCCAAATTTTACATCTTGCAAAAATTTACAATCACTAAATGCATACTCGCCTAAATATTCTAAAGAATCTGGAAAATATGCCATTTTTATATTTGTGTTAAAAAAAGCACTATCACCTATCATTAAAAGTCCTTCATTGAAGTTTATCATTTCAACCGAACTATCCTCAAAAGCATTATTGCCAATTTCCTTTAAAGTATCTGGGCAATTTACTACTTTTATGTAGTTATTACCCTTTAAACAATTATTAGCGATAATTTCTACACCACTAGGAATAGTTAAAACACCTTCTACTATATCTTTTTTATCTACAGCTACTAACATATTATTTAATATTCTCATAAAATCAGCTTCTTTTCTAAGGGATCATTAATCCGCATAATTAAAATTTTTACTATGGTCATTAATTAATTTTAAAACTTTATCTTTTGCTTCTCCCTCCAAAATAGTTGGTTGAAAATTATTTGTATAATCAACGGAAGAAATCGATACAGGAATTAATTTTAAATTAGAACCTATATATTTATCATCTTCAAAATTAAATGTCACTTGCACAATCATAGAATTTTTATCATCAGGATTACTATGTCCACCATAACAGAAATTCCCTAATGAATACAAAATATATTTATCATTATACTCTTCTATGCCTTGTAAAATATGTGGATGGTGTCCCACAATTAAGTCAGCACCATTATCAATTGCGTAGCGCGCCAATTCCTGTTTTGTTGAATCAAAATCATACTCGTATTCAACACCACCATGTAGCGTAATAATTTTTATATCAACATCGTTTTCCTCAAAATATTTTAAGGCATTATCAATCTCATTTTTAGTATAAAGACTAAAGGCTTTAAAACCAGCAAAACCAAATTTTTTATTATTTATTTCTTCAATATGAAAATTGGTATTATCAAAATAAGCAATATCATTATCACTTAAAACATTAACCGTATCATTATAACCAGCAGTACCATAATCTCTAATGTGATTATTTGATAAATTAGCGGCCTCCACACTACCATTAGTTAATATATTAACATAATCTTTTCTACCTTTAAATATAAAAGGTTTTTGTTCTGGAATAGTATTAGAATCAGTAAGAGGTCCTTCTAAATTTACGACCGTATAATCATCATTTTCAAATATCTCTTTCACATTCTTAAAATAGTAACCATAATCTTGCTGTTGATCAAACAAAACATCGAAAGCCTTATTTTTACTAGTTAAGTATGTACCTAATGTGCAATCTCCCGTAAAACTAATAGTAATAGAATCTTTCTTTACAACTGGTTCAGTTTCTAAAGTTACGGTTGTAGTATCGCTTTCAGAAAATTTAGTCTCTATTAAATCTAAAAATTCTTTATTATCCACTGTAGTACCAGGATATTTATCAGTATCTAAATTTTCACTTACTATACTAGTTGTACTTGTATCATAAGTACTACTTTCATCAATTTTTTTACAAGACGTTAAAGATATAGTGGTCAAAAGTGTTAGTATCCCACCATAAATTTGTAATTTTTTCATATAATAACCCCCATTTGTGATTGTTATTATAACATTAATAAAAAAGAAAGTCAAAATATACATACATATTATAAAAAAGAAAACATAATCTTTATTATTGTATTATAATTATGACATTTAAAAATATACAGAAGTATTTTTAATGAAAAAACACTTTAATGTATAGATTCTAACTATATATCAAAGTGTTTATTAAATATTTATCTAAAAAAATCCATTTTCTTTTCTTATATTACTTTTTGTCAATATAATTTCCTTTTCGTCTTCTTCAACCGAAAAGTCTACCATTGCTGATTTGCTAATATCATCGGCAATTATGATTTTTTTATCACTTACATCGTTATTATCAATAAGCCTTTGATGATAAGTAGGAATTATCTCCTTTGGAAACTGAACATTAAATGTTTCATTTATGAAATCATTTGATAGATTCGCATTATAATTCATAATATTAATAGTATCAAAACATACCGTATAATCACAACTACGATCTAAATTCATTACATTTATCGTTCCAAAAAAATTGATATCACTAGGCGCAGTTTCTAATTGATATGATATACCTGAAAATTTAGTATTGAATTTGTGATAAATGGAATGAGCAAAATCAAAATTCAAAATTTTTTGAATTATTTCATCAAATTCTTTAATAGCATCTCGATTCTCTACATAATGTTCTATTTGAATAGGGAAAGACGCATCTTTCATATAATATTTGCCATTATTATCGCTTAATAATTTTGAATACCATTTAGGTAAATCCCCATTTAAAAAGGCTCTTAGTTTATTCATTTTTTTCTTAAGATAGCTTGGCTTTAGAGTAAAATGGCAATAAACATTAGGATTTTTATCAAAAGAACATTGCGACAACTCAAAATAATAATCCAATATCTTTTTTTCTAAATGATAATTAGATACTGAGGCATAAGGTTTCAGTTGGTCTAATTCTTGTTGAACTTTTAAATATTCTGTCCTTAAACCAAATAATATTTCTTTTAAAGTATAATAATCTTTTTTCTCTATAAATTCACCTCAATAGATTAAATATAATATATAATACTTTTTTTAACTATAATATTAATTAACATTAACTTTTATAAAGTTCATATTTACTTCCACGTAGAAATCCCTATTCCATCACCAATGGAATAAAATTTCGTTTCAAATTCTTTATTATTTTTTAAAAATTCAATATAATTTCTTAGTTTTCTAACAAGGCCCCGAACATTTCGACTACTAATTTCTTCATCGCTTTTAACTAAGCCATGAAAATCTAAATTATCACTAATAAAAACCCCACTTTTTTTTAAATTAACTTTAAATTTTTCAAAAAACTTAATATATTGACTTTTAGCAGCATCAATAAATATCAAATCAAATTGTTCATTTATTTCGACATTAAAAGCATCATCTAATATTGCAGTAATTTGATTTTCTAAACCAAAATTTTTAATATTTTTAATAGCAACATTATATCTTTCAATATCTCTTTCAATCGTTGTTACTTTAATATTCTTATCTACTAATGCCATTTTAATTGCTGAATATCCAATAGCACTTCCTATTTCTAAAATGTGCTTTACGTTATTATCTCTTATATAGTTACATAAAAACTCAATACCATCCTTAAGCATGATGGGAATATTGTGTTCAAGAGCATATTCTTCTAACTCGCGTACTCGTACCATAAACCTTGACTCTTAAGTGTTTCAATTGTATTTAAATGTTCAGCATTAGTTGTTGTAAAATAGGTTTTCTTATTTTTGTCAGCCACGAAAAAATAATAATTATGACTATGAGGTTTTATAGCAGCCTCAATTGACTCTATACTAGGATTACAAATTGGGCTAATTGGTAATTTACCAGCCATACAATTAGGACGAGTATTATAATAATTACAAGCATCAATTTCTGCTTTATATAAATCTCTTTCGCTCATATCAACTTTAATCGCGTAATATGTTGTAACATCACTACCTAAACTCCAACCATCATTAAGTCTATTATAGAATACGCCCGCTACATCAAAGCGATCAGCTTTATTAACACCTTCTAACTCAACAATAGAAGCTAAAGTTAAAAGTTGGTGAACCGTATATGGGCTATTTTTTATATCATCTTTATAAGGCATCAATTTTTTATCTAATTCATCTAATAATGTTTCAAAAATTTCTTTAACAGTTACATCTTTATCCCTAAATTGATAAGTATCAGGAAATAAATATCCCTCTAGAGAATAATATATATTTGGATTTTTAATCTCATCTGTTAAAAACCAATATTTATTTATTAATGTATCTAAATACGCACTATCTACTAATAAGCTATAAACATCTTCCTCAGTATTATTCGTATTTTGCGCAATAGTTTTAGCTAAGGAACGCATATTCTTTCCTTCAATAAAAGTAACACTAATATTATCAGTATTAATATCACTACCATTTTCTAAAACTTCGACAATTTTTTCAACTCCCATATTTTCACTTAAAGAATATTTACCTTTTTCTAAATTATTAGGTTTCATTAATTTTATATATAATTTATAAAAAAATTCTGATCTTATTAAATTATTTTCTTTTAATTTACCAGCTACTGATAAATAGGTATCGCCATCACTTATTTCAATTTGCTTTAACTCACTATTTTTACTAACTGGTCCAATATTAATTTTATAAATTGTACAACCAACTACAATTATAATGACAAAAAAGGCTACAAGAAAGCCCGCCAAATATGTATATTTTTTCATACCTAACTATTCTTGAGTTCCTTCCGCATTATTACCATTCATCTGTTGTTTTACCTGAGCTTGAAGTTCTGATAAAATTGTTTCAATTATC
This sequence comes from uncultured Mycoplasmatota bacterium, assembly GCA_947056845.1. Classification (GTDB taxonomy): domain Bacteria; phylum Bacillota_I; class Bacilli_A; order RF39; family UBA660; genus CAJLIR01. Next base: position 4,049 of record CAMSCJ010000017.1, on the reverse strand, counting down.
TTCCATTCCTTATCAGTCTCTATTGGTTGTAAAGATGTATTCTCTTCATTTGGATTATAAATTGAAGCATAAACTTTTGTATTTCCAGCCTCATCCTTAGTATTATCAGTATAAACAATATAATTCTTCTTTGTTTCATCTGATTCAAATGTAAATAAAGCTTCACATTCAATTTCTTTTCCTTCATCATTCGTTACTTTAAAAATCATTCTTTCTTCATTATTCATTATTTATTCTCCTTCTTTCTTTATCTAAATATGTTTGAAGTATAATATTAGCAGCTAAACTATCAATTTTTTGTTTTCTTTTTTTTCTTGATATATCAGCCTCAAGCATATAATTTGTGGCTTCAACTGTTGATAACCTTTCATCTTGCATAACTACTTCAATATTTAAATTTCTTTTTAATTTTTCTTGAAAATCAAGACAAAGACTTGCCCTATCTCCAATTGTATTACTCATATTTTTTGGTAAACCCAAAACAATTTTTGAAACACTATATTCCTTAATAATTTTTTTAAGTTCTGGTAAAACACTATCACAATCGCCTTCATTAAAACGCAAAGTTGTATAAGTTGACGCAATTGTCCTTGTTGCATCACTCAAAGATATTCCTAATGTTTTACTACCTAAATCAAGACCTAAATATCTCATTTATTTAAATGCTCATTAATCAAAAATGCTAATAAATCAGAGCGATTTATACTTAATATCTTTTTTCGAGCATCCTTATAACTAGAAATATAACCAGGGTCGCCACTCATTAAATAACCTACAAGTTGATTTATAGGATTATATCCTCTTTCAGACAAAATAGCCACAACCTCTTTAAATATTGATCCTATTAAAGCCTCTTTAAAAATTTTAGAATCATATACTTTTGTTTCTTCCATCGTTTCACCTACTTTTATGAATACACTCTAATTTTATCATTAAACAATATTTTTTTCAACTATTATGATAAAAATGACTATCACATTTTTTAAATAATTCATCTTTAAGCTATTATCCAAGTATTTAAATTTTTTACACACTATTTTTTTATAGATATATTTATAAAAAATTTCTTTAAACTAAAATATAACCTACAAGTAATTATATTTCTTCAAGTACCCAGCTCTTTCACTTATTTTTTCATGTTCTAATGCTATATTAAGTTTCTCTATAACAGCTTCTAATTGTTCTCTCTGTATCTTAGTTAATGGATATATAACTTTACTACTTAAATCATTACCAAATCGTAAATGCAATATCATTTTTTCATTTTCTTTTAGATTTTCAATTACTCTATCTACTTGTTCCACAGTATATGTACTAAAATGTTCATAAAAATCAGCAAAAATTAAACTTGATAATTTAATGTTATTAATAACAGTAACAAATAATTTAAAAAACATATTCTTTTCCATTTCATTAAATGTCTCATTTACAAATAGATGTTTAGGATTAGTCTCTTCAGCATAATTTAAATAAACAAGTTTAATCTGACTAAAATCTAATTCCATCAATGAATCATAAACAAAAATTTTATCATATTCTAAAATAAATGAGCTAAAAATATCTAATATTCTGTTATCAATTTTACTAAATTTAATATTCTCTTTATTCTTTTGGTTCTTTTTTTCTAATAAATAATTATTGTTTCTCAAATTATAATGAACCACATTTTCAACAATTCTATTTAAAACCTGAGCAGGCATATTTCTAATAACTTTACTCTTATGAATACAAAAAATCTTACGAGTACTATATTTATTCTTCACAAATAAAATATTATTACTAAGCTGTTTATCATCATAATTATAACTATTAACAATTTCCCTTATTTTTTTTAAAGCATTTTCTTCTAAACGTCTAATTTCATCTTTAACAATTCCAACCATATCACCAATCTTTTCAAGAGTAAGACTCTCAACATTTCCTAGACCATATCTATAAATCAAAACATAGATATAATTTATTGGTAAATTGCTATAAATCAATTGATATAAAAACTCTTTTTTTGTATCAATATCACTATCTATAAATTGCTCTGGAATACCAGCAATTAAGTCCCCTAACTCAGTAATAGCACCATTTTCACTTTCAATAACACTATTAAGACTAAAAAAATCATTTTTTATACTATTAAATACACAAATATCAGTCTTATCCATTTTCAATTCTTTAGCTATCTCATCAAAATTAGGTTCTCGTCCTAATTTAGCATCTAATAATTTTACACCTTTATCATAATTAAATAATTTACTTGCTGTATGAGTCCCAATAGCACCTTCTTTGGTATTAATAAACCTCTTGATAAAACCATCTATGCAATTAAAAGCATATGTAGAAAATTGAACATTTTCAAAAAGATTGAAATTATCAACTGCATTAATCAAACCAAGCATTCCTTCAGAGATTAAATCATCTATATCTACATTACTAAAATTATATTTAAGCGCTATTTCACATACAAGACCTTTATTATCTAAGATAGCTTTATTTCTAGCCACTTTATCACCATTAGCAATTCTTAAAAATAATTCTATTTTTTCAATATCATCAGAATATAAAGCTTGATAGAAATCAAGTAACGACAAAATAAATTCATCATCAATAAGTTCATACATTCTATTTTCTTTAATCCTAGTAAAGTTAGAAATAATTACTAATCTAACTATGTTATATAAAATTTTATTATTTTGCAGTAATAATTCAAATACATCTGTATTGTAATCAATATTGCAAAATAAAGACAATTTTTTTAATTCATCTAAATTGTATTCTATATCCTTTTTAAACAATAAATTGCCATTAATATAACTATCTAAAATATTATAAACCTCTATTGTTCCTTCTGAATATACATAATTTTCATTTTTTAACGACTCCTGCCTCAAAAAACCATCCCCCATAAAAATTATAAATATTATAACATACATTTTTGTAATTAAAAAGGATAAATATATTCACATTTATCCTTTTATTTTCTTTATTACTAAAGAGGAATCATTAATATAAATAAGTTATTCGAATTTTGAGTATTTGGGATTTACATTATTCTTATTTTTTATCTATATTAACTAACCTATAATATATAATTAATTTACATATTACCTTAATTTAATTATCGTACAATTCGATATTCTATATTACTCGATTTTCTTAAATCAACATCAGTTGTACTATATACAGATCTTGTTTCTCCTGGATTTAAACTCTCTCCAAAATATACTTCCATCTCTAAAACACGATCATTATCATACTCATCTTTATAATTGATAGTTGCCATAACTGTATTCAATTGTACTATTTGATCAGATGTATTAGTTACTTGACTAGTTAGAGTTGTCATATTTCCATCATATACTAATCCCGTATTTGTAAATTGTAATGTCTCTACTGTTTGATCTTTTATCATATTTTCATCTGTTATATTTGTTGGATTATCTACGGTTGGCTCATTATTTGTTTTATTATCTTTTTCTTCTTCTTTTTTCTTGCCACACCCCACTACAAGTAGTAGTGAGGTTAGACCTATTATTACTATTTTTTTCACTTCTTTTTTTCCCTCCTAATTTTTTAAATATCAAACTTTCTTTTTTTATTATAATATCTAGTTATTATATTCTAATTAATAATTGCACATAGGACAATCAACATTATAACAAGAACTTAAATCTGGGCCATGTGCAAAATTACAATCATATGCATTAGCACTGCACCACTGCTGATATTCCTTATTTTTTTTATCTATACATTCCTGTATTACAGAATTATAACTTGAATTGTGGCATTTTGACATACAATCTGATATTGAATTTTTATTATCAAATTGTCTTCCTGTTGGTGTACATTTATAGATTGTTCTAGCATAATCACTTGAACTTACAGAGCAACTCTCAGTAACAGTCGATTCTGCAGTTTGCCCATATTGGTCATATACTTTGACTCTAAAGTTCATCGCACTTGATGATAAATTATTTATAACCTTTGATGTTGATTTTGATGTTGTTGTTACTGTTGCTAGTAAAGTATTTCCATTATAGAATTCGTATTTGCTTATG
>CAMSCJ010000016.1 GCA_947056845.1 uncultured Mycoplasmatota bacterium | reverse complement strand
TAAGAGAATATGAATGCCCTAATTGTAAGAGTTATTTAGATAGAGATTATAATGCAGCTATAAATATTATGTTTGAAGGAATAAAGAAATATATGAAAGAAGTTACAATATAGGCGAACAAATTCAAAATATTAAACTAAAGAATAATAAATTAAAACTGAGTACGGTAGCGACTATCGGATTTTAAGTCTATGGAGCAGGTAGATAACGAAGGCGATGAAGTAGAAAACTTTAAGTGTGAACTTAAAGACATTCAAAATTTATTTTGAATTTTGTTCTTATTTCAATTAATTGAATATTAATTAAAAAAGTTTTTAATAATTTATTTTTTTTTATAATTTTTGTGTTATACTAATATAATAGATAAAAATAGGGTGATAGTGTGATATTAAGAAAGCCATATAAGATTTTAATTAAGCATTTTAAACTTATTCATTTGATTTTAACTTTATTAATGGTATATATTATATACCGTTTTAGTCGTATTATTAATTTTTTTGACACAGCGATATCTACCTATACAGGCATTTTATCTACTAATCCAACAGAATATTTATACGATATATATATATATTTAGCAATTTTTGGTATTATTGTTTTTACTATCATAATAATTTTTCTATTATTTATAAAGAAAAAAAACATAAAATTATATATTAGTACAATTATTATTTATATAGTGGCCTTTATTTTAATCGCTTATTCCTATAATATAATAGGTGATATGGAAATAAAAGTAGTTGATCCTAAGATTTTAAGAAATGCTAGAGATTTTTTAGTTGTAATAAGTATGATTCAGGCTATTGAAATTATTTTATATGGAATAAGAGCTTTTGGCTTTGATATTAAAAAGTTTAATTTTAAAGAGGATTTTAAAGAACTTGAAATAGTAGAAACAGATAATGAAGAATTTGAATTTAATATTGAGGTTGATGTTAATCGCGTTCATAGAAGTGTTAATAAAAGTAAAAGATTTTTGAAGTATTTTTATGTTGAAAATCGCTATCTTTTTTTCTTTATTAGTTCTTTATCTGTTAGTATTATTTGCTTAGTTATTTATTTAAGTTTGGGTGTTTATAATAAAAAATACACACAAGCCGATTTTTTTACGACCCGTGATTTTACAATGGCTATTAGTAATACATATATAACTAATTTGGATTATAAAGGTAATCGTATTTCTGAAAATAAATCTTTTGTTATTTTAGAGTTGACGATAAAAACTAATGGTAAAACAGCTAAACAACTTAATTTAGCTCGACCTGAACTGATTGTTGGATATAATAAATATTATCATGATAATACTTATATAGATAAGTTTATTGATATAGGAAATGGGTATAATAATGAATACATAAATAATGATTTTATAAAATATTTACTTGTTTATCCAATCGATAAAAATGATGCTGGTAAAGAAATGACATTTAGGTATGTTGATAGTAATGGTAATTTATCTAGTACAGAGGCTAAAACCATCAATGTTAATATTGTAACAAGAGATTTAGATACGATAAAAGATACTAAAGAATATAATTTTGGTGATACAATTGATTTTAAGGGTAGTATTTTAGAAAAAACACAATTTACAATCAATGAACAGGCCATAGACAATCTATTTAAATTGGAATATAATTTTTGTGTTAATGATAATGAATGTTATCCATCAATTGAATATTTAAAGCCATCGATTATTAATAATTATGATAAGACAATTATTAAAATAAATGGAGTAATAGAATGGGATTCTAATGCCGCTAAAAGTAAGACAACAAATTTATATAATTTTATTAGTTTGTATGGTACATTTTCTTATAAAATTAATGGTACTGAGAAAAAAGATAATTCGATTTTAAAAAATGTTAAATCGGTTAGAGTAAATGAAGAAAATGTTTATTATCTTGAACTTATCAAAGAAATTGAAAATGCTCAAGAATTATCATTGATTTTAAAAGTACGTGATTATATTTATGTCTATAAAATAATCTAAAGTGTAAAGAATGTTGATTTTTGTTGATTTTCAAGAAAATATATAATATAATTGAGGTGGAAATGTTTGATGAAATGGTTTAAATACATAATTATTTTAATAGTGTTGTTTTTAATCCCTAATAGTGTTAATGCATCATGTTCTTCAGCTGAAAAAGCTAGACTAAAAAAGATTATATCTAATATTAATGTTAGTTATGATTATCAAATGGTTCAAGATAACGCAATATTTTCAATTAAATTTAGTAATTTAAATCCAGAACTTTATTTTAAAGATCCATTTGGAAATGTTTATCGAACGTATGATTTGAATAATAATGAAATAGTTTTGAACAATTATACTGATGGAAAAAGCTATACGTTTGCTTTTTATGGAATAGGTGCATGTGCAGGCGATAATGTTGGCAATTTGTATGTGACAACGCCTACATATAATCCTTTTTATAAGTTAGGTGTGTGTGAAAATGCTAGAGAATTTGAATTATGTCAAAAATGGGTTTCTCATTCATTATCAAGAGATGAGTTTGTAAAAAAAGTTAATGAATATAAAGATAAAAATGAAATTATAGATAATTCTCAGATTAATAAGAAAATTAGTGTTATAGATTTAACAATAAGTTTTATAAGAATGTATGGATTATATATATTGATTGGAATAATAGTTATTATTATAATCGTTAAATTTATTCGTTATAAAAAAGATACATTTGGTTTTTAGAAAAAGGTGAAAAAATGAAAAAAGCAATGATTGTTCTTAATTTTATATTATTAGCATTATTTATTAGTGGATGTGGATGTAATAAAAAAGAGGAAGAAATTAAAACAAGTCAATGTTTACATAAAGCTACTAATGAAGATTATACTTATGATGTTAAATATAATTTTGAATCAAGTTCTGATAAATTAATTAAGTATGTAAGAACAGAAAAATATTCTAGTGATGATATTACAGTACTAGAAAATATGCAAACATATAAACAAGAATATTTTGAAAAGTTTAAAGAAATCGATGGTTTTGAATATAGTGATGATATTTCTGATAATGAATTAGATATAATAATAACAATCGACTTTTTAAAAATAAATAAAGAAAAATTATTGGAAATTGAACCTTTTTATTTGAATTTTTGTGATAGTGATGATAATTTTAACATTAATTATACGATTGATTACTATATTGGAGAAGGAATGACTTGCTCGTAGGGGGTGAAAAAATGAAAAAAGTTTTTTATAACATAGTATTAATAATTTTATTAGTAATACCATTTGCTGTAAAAGCAGATGCTGATGTTGATAGTAATGGCGATGCATCAATTGGTGGTACTACATTGGATGGAGTTACTGGTATTCGTATTTCTGGTGATGGTGATTATGGTATTCGTATTACTATAGTTGATGAAAATGGAAATAGAAGATCGGTAAGAACAGCTGATTATTGGCAAACTGCATTTTCTTCATCTATAATTAGGCAAATGCCTGGAGCTACTTATAAGACAGCAATTGTAAATCAAGGCGGTCTTAGCTATACACCACTGAAAAATTTTGTGTCTTATACTTATGGCGTTGACGAAAATGGCCAGTTGCTATATGATGCCAACCATATTGACGGTGCTGGAACAGGAAGTTGGCGTAGTAAGCATATTACTTTGGAAAATTTTATTGATAAAGAGATTAAGAAAGATGTTAATGGCGATTCATGCGAAAATCCATCTTTCCTAAATGATGTTGGGTTTAATATTTGTGAATATATTAAAAATAACAGATGTGAAGAATTAAAAAAGATGTATGTATTAATTGAGCCATTAGTTAGAATGCATGATGATAATTATGTTTATTATGTTTTTTCTGGAACAGAAGCCGCTAATTTTTTCGCTGCTTCTCATGCCGCTGGTGAAATAAGTACAAAGGTATATAAAAATAATTTTGGTGGTTCAGTATATCGAAATTTAATAAATATGTATCTTACCAATCAACCAAATGATTCATTAAAATATCAACTTAAATCAAATGGTTCCATATATGCATATTTTAAGTCTCAACCTACTACTAATAATGCTGGAAATGAGCCATCGAGTAGAATGGATATATTTGCTGGTAAAACTAAAGATAGTAATGGAAATCCATGGGGTTCTTCTATGCAAATTGTATGGCTTGGAAGAGCGGCTGAAGAGTGCGAAACAAAAGAGTGTTGTGTACCATGTGACCCAGAAGATCAAGTTTGTATAGAGGCTGCTGGTGATAATTGGCATGAAAAAGATCCATATTGTTGTTATGAAACTGGAGAAATTAGTGAGGATGGTACAATAGAAGCCTGTGTTCCTGCTGATGACTATTGGGCTAGTAATCAAGATTTTTTTGAACAATATTGTACTCCATGTTGTATTCCATCATTAAGTAATGATTATTGCTGTGATACTTCGAATAAAGTAATATGTGATGGAAGTGAGCGTAAATCATGGTCTGAATATTGGTCTGATAAACAAGAACTATATAAACAGTTTTGTGAGCCTGATGAGGATAAATGTGAAAAAGTGCCTTCGCTAACAGATCCAGAAATCGATATTGTGGATTGTGATGATGATAATACTAATAATATTTCGCATTTCCGAGATCCTGTCTTTAATAGTGAAAATGGTCAATTTAAAGATTTTAATTCAATAAAAAAAATAGTTGAGGCTGTTAAGAGTAATAGTGGGAAAATACCTGCTGAATGGTTAGAAAAAATAGCAAATGAAAATGAAGACAATACATTTGCGGCTATTGTTTATGGGAACAATGCTGGTGATGAAAGATATACAACTGAAGTAAATAAATTTTGTAAAATTTATTGTCAGGAAATATTTGAAGTTGAATTACCAGATAATTATCCATATGTAGAGGCTGGAAGATATTTTAAATGGACAATTAAAGATTCTAAAGATGATATTGCTAAAGCTTCGGCAGCCAAATTATGCGCGATGGATATTGATTTGGATAAAGCAATTGACAGTTATTTATATATAAGCCAAGCTGCACAATTGGCATTGGCAAATGAAATAAATTTTCAATTTAATGGGCATACAGGCGTTGGTGATGTGTATGGTGGTAATCCTTATGAAAGGTGTGAGGGAGATAATTCATTTAAAACGGATTATGTGTCAATTGCAGTAAAAGGTGGAGGTGCTCATGGAGTACCTGCTCTTACCGCTGGACTTTATTCAGGAAGTTTTAGGTCTGAAAAATCAAATTGCCCTAGATATGAATGTGATGGTGATGGTAATTGTGTAGTATATTATGATAATCCTAGGTATTATGCTGTTGATCAATATGCAAATTTAACTGAGACTGGGGAAGGCCTTTATTCAAAAGGTGTTGTATATAAATGGTCCAGCCCATCAGGTGGTTGCTATGCTCCAAATCCTATATATGATTATCGTGTTATGGGGGAAAGACCAAATGGTACTGATGGAACAGAAAATGTTGAAAATATTCCAGCTATAAATGCAACATGGGAATATGGATATTATATAGGTGGCATCTCACCTAAAGCTTGGTGTGAAAATACTTTGAATGATTATAATATGTATGTTAAGGGACCTGGCGAGGCTTCAGATGTTGGAACTACTGGCTTTAGTTCTATGGTTTATGATTTATATAGTAATATGAAACAGTGTAATGACATAGGGGATGCTTTAATGAATAGTGCTGCATCTTATTTGGAAATTGATATGGGACTTGAATTAAAGTATCAAACTTTATTTAAAGAGCATAAGTATTCAACTGAAACTGATCAGATTGTTTCAAATCTTACTGAAAATGATAAATATCATAATTCAGCTTGTTTCTATCACGATGAGGAATGTATGATTGATTTAGATGATGATGGTCGTAATGATACCCCATTTTATATGGATCCTTCTTCTAGTCTTATGCAAAATGGTGGGGATGAAAAACAACTTACATGTGATGGAATAGTAGAAAATTGGGGAATTTTCCCAATCCAATCTAGTGTTGAAAATCCAAATGTTTATTATGGTCTTGAATATAATCCTAATAAACTAGAAATGCTTAGTATTTGTAATGGAAATTTAGATGGAACATTTAATCTTGGATGTAATAAAATTTCTGAAAATGATTCTGTTTATAAATTTTATGATAATAAAATAAGTTATTGGAGTACTGTGTATATGGGTTTTATGTCAGCTTCTGAATTATTTCAATTGGATGAAAAAATTAATGCCTGTGTCTGTAAAGATGGCGAAGTTTTAGATAAATCAGATGATGGTTCTTGTTCTTGTATAAGGGAGGTCTCATATAAGGGATTTAAAGAAGAATATAATAATTATCAAGAATTACCTGATGGGACCCTAACAGTTGAATTTATGAATGGTTCTGGTTTGTATCCTATTGATTTAAGATATTGGCATATAGGTAGTATAGATGAAAATGGCGAAGGTCACTTTGATCAATTTCTTGACGAATATTCTAATGGTAAATGTTCAAAAGAAGATGGTTGCATGTATGGTGATCCTAATGGTGTGTGTCGTATGATAGTCAAAAATAAGATTATAGCGTCGCCTGATGATACTGGTATTTGTGAAGAACCACCATGTGATGATGACGATGATGACGATATTGATGATTATGGTGAATGCATAGTTGGTGGTAAACCAGACCCTAACTGTAGTAATGTCTCAGGCTTGAATATAATTTATAGAGTAGTGGATTTGGATAATCCATTCCCAGGCTCTGATGGTAATTCACGTGAACCAGGTACAAATTGGACTGGTAAAGAGGATATAATTAAAAATAATCGTGAAACTAGCGGAATGGGAGTTTATTCTTTGGAGCCTTTATATAGTCTAACTTTGACACCGGCAGCAATTAAAGAAATTAGAAAAGATAATCATGAAAATATGGATGGTGATTATCTAAAGGGAACACTTGTTTATCCAAGTAATTCGCCTGATGTTTATGGTGGTGGATATAGTTTGTTTGTTCATGAAACACTAGAAAGTATTGCTGTAGGTTATGGTGGCAATTTCTCAATCAAAATTGAAAATGATAATCGCTTTAGTGATATCTTGAAGACTAGATAAGGAGGAAACCAAATGAAGGAATCGTTTTGGGGAATTTTAGTTGTAGGAGTAGGAATAACTATGATTTTCTTTATCTATTTATTTCAGACCTTAACTAATACTGAAGAGCACAATTATACTTTATTAAAAGAAACGACCGAAGCAGCAATGTACGATGCATTTGATTTGGCTACTTACCATACAACAGGAAAAATTAGAATCGATGCTGAAAAGTTTACCGAAAATTTTTATCGTCGATTTGCTGAAAATGCTAATTTATCTAGAACTTATAAAATTGATATAGTTGATATTAATGAGGAGCCACCTAAGGTTAGTGTGAGAGTGTCTAGTAGTGTAAATACTAATATAACAAATGAGGTTATTTCGTTTGAGTTATCAAATACACTTGATGCTATATTAGAGACACCATATTAATAAAAAGAAGGAAGAGAGGAAAAAATATGAATAATATTATAATTTCTATTAAAAGATTTTTTACAAACAAAAATACTGTTACAATACTAGGTGTAATAGTAGTAATTGCAATTATCTATTTTGGTTATAATTCACAAATTAAGAAAGCTACTAGTCCTGTTAGAATTCCAACAGCGAAAGAAACGATTCAACCAAGAACTTTAATTACTAAGGATATGATTAAATATGTTAGTATTCCGTCAGTTGCTGTTTCAGATAATGTTATTAGATCTGAGGGTTCTATTGTTGGTAAATATTCGGCAATTAATACTGTAATTCCAGCAGGAAGTATGTTCTATAGTGGTGTAGTTGTTAGTGCTGATGATATGCCAGATGCTTTATTTACTAATATTAAAGAGGGAGAAATTCCATATAACTTTCCTGTAAGTATGTCTACAACTTATGGTAACTCGATTGTTCCAGACAGTTATATTGATATATATATGAAGGCTGTTGATGATAATGGGGAAATTATGGTTGGAAGATTATTAGAAAATATTCAAGTTTTGGCTGTAAAAGATTCATCTGGAAATAATGTTTTTGAAGATATGAGTTCGAAAAGAACACCAGCTTTCTTATATTTTGGTGTTACTGAAGATTTACATATTTTATTAAGAAAAGCTAGTTATTTATCAAGTAAATCTGTTGTTTTATTCCCAGTTCCACATGGTACAACAATTGAAGACGAGGAATTAGTTACAGAGGTTAGTACACAATATTTAAGAGATTTTATTAATGCACATACAGTTGTAATTGATGAAACTCCTACTGATAACCCTGATAATAATGATGATAATAATGCTGACGATAACGTTGGTGAGTAATTATGAATGATAATATGTTTTCTTCAATAGATTTTGGTCCTTTGAACGAGTATCTATTGAATGATGATATTACCGATATTTCGTATAGTAATGGTGGCCAAGTTTGGCTAAAAACTTTGTCACGTGGTATTTTTAGAGTTGAAAATCCTGCGATAAATAATAGTTTTATGGAAAAATTAGCCTTTCAGTGTTCAAATGTTATGGGTAAAACGTTTAATATGGCTCATCCTTTTTTGGATGCTGAAAGTGCAGAATTACGTTTGAATTTTGTTCACGACTCGGTTGCTAAAAATGGAATTGCAGTAGTTGTTCGTAAAACACCAGCTAAAATTCGCTTAGAAAAAGAGAAAATATTAAGTGAAAATTACATAACATTAGATATCCATGATTTTTTGGAACAATGTGTTTTAGGTCATTGCAATATAATCGTTTGTGGAGAAACTGGTTCTGGTAAAACTGAGTTTGTTAAGTATTTAGCTTCTAAAACTAAGGAAAATGAAAAAATTATTACAATTGAAGATACATTAGAGTTACATTTGGATAGAATTTTTCCACATCGTGATATTGTAGCAATGAAGACTAATAATATCGCGTCATATTCTGATGTATTAGTAACTTGTATGCGTCAAAATCCAAAGTGGATATTACTTTCCGAGGTGCGTAGTGCTGAAGCTGTTATGGCAGTAAGAAATTCTATTTCATCTGGTCATTATATTTTATCAACTATTCATGCTGATAAAGCAGCATCTATCCCAAACCGTATGTATAGTTTGCTTGAAACTAACCAAGACATTGATCAATTTTTAAAATCAATTTATCGATATATTCAAATTGGTGTTTATATTAGAGGTTATCAGGATAAAGTAACTAAACGTTTTGTAAGGGAGATTGCTGAAGTAACAGAATTTTATGTGACTAAAGATAATATGGCTGAGTATAATACAATTTATAGGAAAACGACTGAAGGAAAAGTTCATCGTAATAATCCAAGTCAATATTTATTGGATTATTTGGATGCTCAAGGTGTTGTTTTGCCAAAAGATATAATTAAAAGTGGTGAAACCTATGTTTCAAATAATACTCAAAGTGTTAATTTAAATAGTGTAGCACCAAATGTTTCAAAGATTAGTGATAATGTTGAAATATTAGCAGAATAGTAGGGGAGGAATATTATGAACGCAATAATGTTTATTGTGATAGCTCTAATAATTTCGTTTATTGTTATATATAGACGCAATGTTGGTAATAATGTTTATAAGTTTATTACTAAGAATATCAGCTTAATTTATGATAAATTGGCACCATATTCGTTTAAAATGATTAGAGAAAAGGTTAAAGAACTAGGTCAAGATTATACACCTAGACAATACGCAATTCAGATAACAGTTTTTGCAGTTTTTGGTTTTGTGATTTCATATATGTATTTTTACAGTATTGTAATTTCCATTATTTATGCATTAATTGCTATTTCTGTTATTCCATATATAACCTATTTACGATGCAAAAGAATATATAGTGAATTTATTTTTGAACAAATCCAAGTATATACAACAAATACAATTATGGAATTTGCAGTTACTCAATCTTTTGTTAAATCATTAGAGGGTGTTGTACAATCAGGAGTTTTAGAGGATCCTATCAAAGCTGATGTTGAACTTATGATTAGCATGTCTTATGAAAATGGTACAATTGATGAAGCTTTAGATTATATGAATGAAAAATATGATTATTATATTGTAAGAAATATGCATCAATTATTTTTACAAATTACTAATGAGGGTAGTAAGGATTCTGGTGAAGCTTTAGAAAATATGTCACTTGATATTGATATGTTAGTAGAGAATGTTTATCGCGATCGTATGGATAGAGCGCAATTTCATAAGAAGTTCTTACAATTTGGTGTTATTTTGTATTTGCTTGTTATGATGGTTCAATTTATGCTAGGTGTAAGTTCTTATATTAAATTGCTTGACAATTGGATGGTTCAAGTATTGCTTCATATAATAATTATTATTAACTCATTCTTCCTATTAAGTGGGGAGAAATATTATAATCAGAATGTAGGTGGTGAATAATGAATTTTGTATTTATAGCAATTATTATTTTATTTGTTTTGGAGTATAATAAAAAAATTGATACAAGAAAATTTGTTACTGATACCGAACCTTATTTTAGATTTTTAATGGAAGATGATTATAAATTTTTGTTAACTGTTAAATATGGAAATGATGTTGATGTGAATAAGTTATTTGGAATTAGAGTAAGAAATGGTTTATTGGTTATTATCTTTTTCATTTTCTTATTTTTAAGTAAATTTACTTTTATATATTTTATTTTTGCTGTTATTATTGGTTATTTAGTATTTAAGATGCCTTATACACAATTACGTCGATTTTATAATGCTAATTTGTATAGAATAAATTTAATGTTACCTTATTACTTAAAAGGGTTAGAAATTTTAATTCAGCATTATACTGTTCCAGTTGCTTTAAATAGAAGTATTGCGACAGCTCCAGAGATGTTTAAACCTGGTCTGGAAAAAATGGTTGCAAGGATTGAAGAGGGAGATTCTTCTGTGGACCCATATATGGATTTTGCTAAAGAATATCCTGTTCGAGATTCAATGCGAATGATGCGTTTATTATATAGACTTGGTTTAGGAAGCCAAGAAAATAAGCATGAACAATTATTAATGTTTTCTAAAACTGTATCAAATTTGCAAAATAAGGCACGTGAGCAAAAATATAAAGACCGTCTTGAAAAAATGGAAAATAAGACTATGCAAATGTTATTTGCTACTGGTGGCGGAATTTTAGCTTTGATGCTATTTGCGATGATGATGATGATGCAATTTTAAATGTTGATTATTCGCTTAAAAATGTGGTATAATATAAGTGTTAGGTAAGTTAAAGGTGGTGAGATAATGAAAGAGGCAGCGGGAGAAGCAAATTTAACAGTTGTTGCTATTATTTTAATAGGTGTAATTGTTGCTGTTGTAACTCCATTAATTAATAGTTTGATGAAATCAACAGCTGAACGAACATGTTGTACAGATGCTGGTGGTGTTTGGAAAGGGAATTCTTGTCAACCAGCTACAGGTAGTAGCGAAACTTTAGAAGGATATGACGATTGTGTTAAAAACGCAAAAGGCGAGAAAGAGTAGTTTTTAAATTAGGGAGGAGTAACTTATGCGTGAAGGGATTGGAAGCATAGCATTATATAATATTATAATTGTATTTATTACAATAACTTTTGCTATTCTTGCTGGCACTATGAGTTACTCCAAGGCCTTTAAAGCAAATAATAGAATTATAAATGCTATTGAAAAATATGAAGGATATAATGAAAATTCAGCTCAAAGTATTAATGACTATCTTTTCAGTATTGGTTATCAGACCGATACAAAAAATTCTTGTAAATCACGTCGCGGGGTACAACCTATGGATGACTTAAATCCTGATTTTTGGTTCTGTGTATACGCAAAATCTGAAGAAACAAAAGCGTATAATGGTCAGTATGTCAAATTTGGGGTTGTAACTTATATTTACATCGATATGCCAATTATTGGCGATTATTTAAGAATTCCTGTTTATGGTGAAAGCAATCGTGTTTTTTGCTTTTGGGATAAATGCTCAAATTATTTTGATACTATTGAATAAGGAAGTGGTTAAATGAAAGAATCAATGGGAAATGCTTTTGTATTTGGTTTAGTTTTAGCCTTTGCTTTTTTAATGATGATTATTTTAACAGCTGCTGTTAATTATTCTAGAGCAAATAAAGTAAAAAATAAAATTCTACATTATGTATCGGCTTATGCAGAATATAATACCAAAGTTGATATTAATGGTAATCCAGAACCGATAGATTTAAATGGTAGTGATTTAGAAGAACAAATAAATCATGAATTATCAGAAATTGGGTATAAAGCTAATTATGGTGGTTGGTCACAAAATAATTGCGATGATGAAAGCATAAAGGAAAAGGGTGGTATTACTTTAAATTCTCATTCAAATTATCACTATTGCGTATATGCTTTCCCATCTGAACGAGGCTATTATTATGGCGTAAAAACTTTTATGTATTTTGATATACCAGTCATTGGAGCTCAATTAGAATTGCCTGTTTATGGTGAAACACGTATTATTTATGACTTAGGCGAAAAATAGGAGGGTAATAGAATGAATGTAATAATAACAAATAAATATAATGCAATGTTACAAGGATTAGATATAGATATAATTAAGTCTTTAAATGGAGAATTTGATGTAGAAGAGATAATCTCAACTTTTCAAAATTTTTATTTTCAACGAATGATCTTGGATATAACAGCCGTAAAAGATTATAAAGATATTAAAACTTTACAAAAGTTATCTATTGCCTTAGATATGGAAAAAGTTATTTTGCTTTTGGATGATACTATTGAAAGTTCTTCAACTGAATATTTATCTAAATTAATTTCGATGGGGATTTATAATTTTACTAAAAATGCTGAGGGTATTATGTATTTATATAATAACCCCAATACATATAGAGATGTAGCCCATATTCATCAATTGGAAGTTGAAAAGAATGATGATGATGATGAAGGTGGTGAAACATATGCTCGAGGTAGAGGTACTGTTGTAATTGGTATTAAAAATCTTACTAAACAGGCTGGAGCTTCGACATTAATATATATGATGAAAAAGCTTTTATCAAAACATTATTCAGTAATGGCAATCGAAGTTGATAAACGTGATTTTATATATTTTAATGATAAAGATATGGTTAATTCAACGAGTAATGATATCGGAAATACTATTGTAAAATATAGCGATAAAGATATTGTACTAATTGATATTAATACTAGTCGTCAAGCTGAGAGCTTATGCAATGATGTAATATGTTTAGTAGAACCCTCAATTATTAAATTAAATAAATTAATGATGTTGGATAGAAATGCCTTTTCTAAGGTAAAAAAAGAGGAAAAGAAACTTGTTTTAAATAAAAGTTTACTTAGTTCAAAGGATATTTTGGAATTTGAATATGAATCAAAATCGAAGGTCTATTATAATTTGCCACCTTTGGATGATCGTGAACGCAATATTCATGCTTTAAGTAGATTTTTATTGAAACTTGGTTTTGAAGTCGATACTGACGAGGAAATGTCAAAAAAGAATAAAATATTAGGGTTGTTTTAAGTAAATTATTGACTTTTATTAGGTTTTAATGTAATATAAGCTTTAGGGAGGTATTATAATGACAGATTTATTTAGTATTCTTATGAGTACTTGTGGTGGTGGAGAATTAGAGTTTGAAAGTGTTTTACCTACTTCAATTTCAACAATAATTAATGTAATGAAAGTTGTTATTCCAATTATGGTTGTATTTTTTGGTTTACTTGATTTAGGCAAAGCTGTAATGGCTCAAAAAGAAGATGATATAAAGAAGAATCAAGGTTTATTAATAAAAAGATTGATTATTGCAGTTTTAGTATTCTTTGTTGTTTCTCTAGTTCAATTTGTTGTTTCATTGGTTGGAGGCGACGACGAGAATAATAAATTTTGGGATTGTTTTGATTGCTTTGTAAATAACAATTGTGGTATTAAATAAAATATATATGCTTATGAGAGTTTTCTCTCTTTTTTTTTGTTGTTTTATTATTTTTTATATGATATAATTGTTATGAAAAATGTTGGAGGCTTATATGAAAAAGGTTAAAAATTTATTTATATTTTTCTTTTTCTCTTTTTTTTCTTTTTCTAAAAGAATACTAGCTGCGAATGAGACAGCAGCTGATTGTAAAGAGGTTGTTGGAAGTAATATTGCGGATTTTATTATAGATTTATTTGACATGATTAAGTGGGTAGCTTTGGCTGTTGGTATTGCTTTAAGTATGTTAGATTTTTTTAAGGCAATTACAGGTGGAAAAGATGATGCTCTTATCAAGACTGCTCAAAAATTTGCTAAAAGATTAATTGCGATTGTTATTTTATTTATTTTGCCACCATTATTAAATTGGCTTTTAGAGATATCTGGAGTACCGCATGGAGGAACTTGTTTAGAATAGCTTTTTTGCTAGAAAGAGTGATGTAAATGGATTTTTTATCTAGTATTAGATCGCTAGTAGCTTCGATAGATATTTTTATATCTGGAATGATTAGCAAGGTTTATACATTGCTTTTACAACTTGCGGATGTTAATATAGCAAATGAATTTGTTGATAGTGTTATAAATCGTGTATATGGCATAATTGGACTTTTCATGTTATTTAAGCTCGTCTTAGTAATAATTAATTATATTGTTGATCCTGATAAACAACAATCGGCTAGTAAAATTGTTCAAAGGGTTATTATAGCGTTAGTTTTGATTCCAACAGTTCCTGCAATTTTTGAAAAAGCTTATCAATTGCAGGGAATTATTTTGCGTGATAATATTATTGGAAATATTATTTTGGGTGATGGTGCTAGTGGTGGGAATAATGAACTTGGGAAAATCGGTGATGAGGTTGGATATTTAGTCTTTAGTAATTTTTTGAATTATAATGTTGAAGGACCATTGGCTTTGGCTTTTAGTGATTGCCCTAATATATTTTTAGAAGGCGATGATACAACAAATGCAATTGATTTAAACTATTGTTGCAAGCCTGGCCCTATTTGCCCAACTTTGCCAAAATGTGCTTATTATTTATATTATCCAACTACGATAAATCCAGCTTATGGAATGCCAGATGATGAAGGTATATATCCAGATAGTCGAGATTTATATTATAAATGCAAGTCTGGAGAGGATACTCAAATTACAATTTTTCCTGATTGGACGCATTATTGTGGTGTAAGAGATGGAAAATATATATATGACTTAATAAATAAGGCACGTAATGAAAGATCAGTATCATTAATGCTATCTTCAGAAATAATTACAGCAATAGAAACTGATCCTGTATTTTATAAGGGCGTGCATCCGAATGTTTGTAATCCAAAATTACAAGAATATTCAGATGGTGATTTTATTTTTGAATATAATTTTATTTTAGCTACTTTGGTAGGATTGGTTGTGACATTTTTATTAATCGTTATTTGTGTCAATATTGCTATTAGGAGTGTCAAGCTTGCCTTTTTACAAGTTATTTCGCCTATTCCTATTATATCCTATGTTGATGTTAAGGACAGCAAATTGTTTAATGGTTGGTTAAAAGAGACAATAACTACTTATTTACAATTATTTATTCGATTAGCTGTTGTGTTTTTCTCTATATTATTATTTAAAGCTATGCTTGGCAGTTTTTCTAATAATGAAATCATGGTAAATGTGTTTTTAATTATTGGAATTTTACTCTTTACTTTACAAATGCCGCAATTATTGTGCACATTATTTAATTTAAATAAAGAAAATGGTTTTTTAAGTCTAATTAAGGATGTTGGAAAATTTGCAATCGGGGCTTCGGCTATTGGTATTTCGGCGATTGGTGGAACTGCAGCTAATATTGCTGCTACACCTGATAATATAAAGAATGTTAAAAATAGTTTTTCTAATGCTAGTGGAAGTATGAAAAATTTTAAAACTAACTTAGCTACTTCACATGGTTTGTTTGGTAAATTAGGTGTATTTGGATCAACTATTAAAAATGTTGCAGGCGTTCCAATCAGTATTTTAAGAGTTCCTGGTAGTATTGTGGCTGGTGGCGTAAGTTCAAGTGCCAGAACGGCTAAAAAATTGGCTGAAAATAAGGGTACTTATAAATCAGGGGATGTAACATCTAGTATTCGTGAGAGTAGTATGGCACGTGAATCTAGGAATTATGGCATTAGTGGTTTGGACTCAAAGGATATACAATCCGAAATTGATGCTTTACAAACTCGTCAAACTAATTTAAATGACCAATATGCACAAGGACAAGAGTTTTTGTCATTTAGTTTGGCAAATGAGGAAAATCCTAATGATATCGAGAATGCTTTCAAACAACATTATAGTAGTTATTCAGAGTATGTTAGTGAGATGACTGCGAGAGGAGAAGGCGATCATATAATAAATGAAGGCATATATAATAAATATGACAGTCTATATTCTAAGCAAGATGATATGGATAATGAGCTTGAGCAAATAAAAGAAAGACTAGAATTATTGGAAAAACATAAAATTTCTAAAGATTGATAATTATACTTAAAATAATTGAAATATTAATTGGTTATATGTTATACTATAATAATATAGCCCTTAGGAGGTGTGGTAATAAATGTCATTAGTAAGAGCCGTTTATAATCTTCTTAGTACATTTGTTTTTCAGTTTATTGGCTTTATGGTTCGATCATTATATAACCTTATTGTCATGTTAGCTGATGCTAATATACTTGGAAATGATACTTTTGATAAAATGAAAAGTAATGTTTTTGGACTTATTGGTTTATTCATGATATTTAAGTTAACTTTTTCTGTTATTCAATATATTACTAATCCAGATAAAATTGCTGACCAACAAACTGGGGCTGGAAAACTTCTAACGAAAGTGGTTATTGTTTTAGTTTTGCTTGGAACAATAAATACGATTTTTGAAAAGGCTTTTGAGTTGCAGGGTCTACTTTTAAAAGATGCTGTTTTGGAAAGATTAGTGTTTGGTCAGGGTACAGGTGATCCTGATTCAAACAACATTGATCCAGATATGGGTATAGGTATAAAAACATCTGATTATTTAGCTTATTCAATTCTTGCTCCTTTTGTTACTTTTAATACTGAAGCTGATATATGGGGTGATGTTGATGGTGCTACATTAGATTCTTGTGATGAATTTATTAAAGCTACAGATGTTAGTGAGAAGGAAGTTTGCCATAGTTATTGTGTTGAGGAAATTATCAAAAAAGAGGATCCAGATATTTATAATGCTATGTGTAATGGATTAAAAGAGAGAAACATGTATAAAGCCTTGATTGATGTTGCTATGTTACAGATTGATAAAACGGCGGTTATTCATGTGGATGGGTTATTTGGATTATTAATAGGCGCAATTTGTATTATTGTTTTAGTTATAATAGCGGTAAGTGTTGCTATTAGAAGTGTTAAGCTATCGTTTTTAAATTTAATTGCACCATTACCAATTATTACTTATATTGAACCTAAGGATAATTCTAATAGTATGTTTAATAAATGGTTTAAAGAAACAATAAGTACATTTTTACAATTATTCATTAGATTAATAGCTTTCTATTTCGCAATTATGATTATCACAAAGGTTTTAACAGCGTCAAATGGGGTAGCAGGTTATTCGGGAACGACTTATACTTTTAAAGAGTACCCATTGGTAATTATATTTTTGATTATCGGTTGTTTCCTATTTGCTTTACAACTTCCTAAATTAATTGAAAATTTATTCGGTAGTCTTGGTGGCTTTATGCGTGACGCTAAGAGTACAGCTGCTATCGCTGGTGGTATTGCTGGAATAACAGGCGGTATTATTGGTGGAGCATTTGGTAATGCTATTGGTAAAGCTAAGATGATTAAAGATGACAATGATGGAAAATTAGGTTTTGGAGGTTTAGTTCGTTCGGGACTAGCTTTTGGAACAGGTGCAGTTGGAACAGGTTTGCGTTCTGCTACAGGTGCACTTCGAGGTTTTAAAAAATCAGGTGAAGGATTAAGTGGTGCCAAGTGGAATGATATTGCTTCTAATGCAATTTCTAGAACTGGTGATATTAGAAATGCAAGAGCTGTATCATATATGGATGCAAATGGAAAATTTAGATCGGGGTATCCAGTTTTTTCACCGTTTAGGCGAACATACGGTAAATTTGCTGAAATGGCAGGAATTAAAGACAATTATAGCGCTAAAGGAAATAGGCAAGCTGCTATTAAGGAAACTGAGAATATGTTGCGTGATGCTCAAAATAGGCTTTCTTCTTTAAGTAGTGAGCGAATGGCAGCTTTACAACAATATAATAATGCTGTTCATGAGCAACAATCTCTTCGTGATAATCTTGAAACGATTGATGAAAATAGGTTTGAAGAATTGGGAGGAGAGTATAATGATCAATTAAAAGATTATACATTTAATATTGATGGAGTAACTAAGAGATTTAGTCAATTAACTTATTCTGATTATAATAAGTTATATACGGCTGCTCATAAAGGTGTTACAGCTGAACAAATGGCCGATTTTGAAAGTAAATTTAAGATGACTAATTCAACTAACTTTAATACGCTTAAAAATCGTATTGATGATGATATTAAGCGTGTTGATGCTTACAATAGAAAACTTGATAATGCTTCTAATGAAGAGGCATATTGGAAGTCAAGATATGAAGAAAAGAATACCGCTTACAATAAAGAACAGTCAAGAATTAATGATATGAATAAAGATTTAGCCGGATATAAAAAGGATATTGAAAAAATTGATAAGGCATATAAAAAACCAAAGTAAAAAGGGAGGGGTAGCTAGTGTATAATAATTTTCTTATACCAGCCAATTCAAAGAAATCAGCATTACTTTTAGGTTTATTTAAACCAGCTGATTTAGTGATTCTTTCAATAGGTGTAACAATTTCATTTATTTTATTGTTAGCTTTACCTATTGAGCAGATGACATATACGATAATTGCGTTAATACCAGGAGTCTTTTGCGCTTTTCTGGTATTTCCACTAGCATATTATCATAATGTACGAAAATTTATTTCTATTTTCTTTAAATATATTACATCTAGGCAGAAGTTTGTATGGAAAGGTTGGTGTTATATAGATGAAATCAACAAATTCAAAAAGTAAATATACGAACGAGGCTTTTGTGCCAATTAAGAGTATAACAAATGGTATGATTATTTTAGATGATAATTTAAAAGTATCTGGTGTTAAGATTAGACCGCGAAACATATTTATTTTAGAGCAAGAAGCTCAGGATATTATTATTTCTAATTTGAAGAATGTTTATAATATGATTGATTATGAATTTTGGATAATTGTGGCAGATCGACCAGTTGATATTCATGTGTATTTATCACAGCTTCAACTTTTATACAATTCAGTTACTAGTCAAGCTAAAAGAAAATTAATTACACAAGATATTCAAAAAGCTAATATGTTTATGAATAATAATGTTGTAGATACTGAGTATTTTCTATTATTTAAACACAAGGATATTGAGGTAATTCAAAAGCGTATTAGAAATTTGATTAATAATTTTGCTAATGCAGGGTTAACAACTACACAAACTTCTAATGACGATTTAAGAATGGTTTTAGATAATTTCTTAAATGGTGGACAAACTACGACATTTGGGACGGTGATGAGCGATGGATATTAAGAGTCAAATAGCGCCTAAAGGATTAGAATTTAAGGCATCTGATTTTATTATAAGTGATAAACATGCTTGTATTATGACTGTTGTATCATATCCTAAGTATATAGAATCTGGATATTTATCATCATTAACAAGTATGTCTGGAATAAAAGTAGTTATTAAGCATTTACCATTACCATTTGAAATTTTGCGTAAAATGTTAAATAAAGAAATAGCTGATTTAAAACAAAGATATCATGAAGAGAATGATAAAACAATTCAAGAGAGAATAAGACAAGATTATGAATCTTTGGAACAATTTATTTCACAAATTGCAGCTAGCCAGTCAAAAATCTATGACTTTCAGATGCATATTATGATAACAGCTGATTCGGCAGAGGAATTAACTAGTAAAAAATTCCAAGTTAGAAATTACTTAGAGGCAATGGAACTTAAGGCATTCCCATTAAGATTTGAACAAGAAAAAGTTTTAAAATCAATGATTCCAATTTTCCCAAAACAAGATATAGAGGAGAGAATTGGCACACCAATTCCAACACCAACTATGGCCGCTATGTACCCATTTATCTTTGATAGTATTAAAGATCCAGGGTTAGCTACTTTATTGGGAGTTGATTTCTCTGGTGGTGTTATTTTGTTTAATCAATTTTTATTTCAAATAAAAAAAGAGCATAATCGAAATAACGCTAATTTAATCATTCTTGGTACGTCTGGTAGTGGAAAATCGACAGCAGCTAAATTAATATTACGTTCACACATTAGAAATAATTGCCAAATTGTTATTATTGATCCTGAGGGAGAATTTGAAGAGATGGCTTCTATGTATGAGGGTGACTTTATTGATTTAGGAAAAGGTGGAGAATATGGTATGATTAATCCACTAGAGGTTGTTTTAGATGCCGATGATGATGAAATAAAGGAAGGATTGGGCTATACCGTTTTAACTAGAACTTTACAAACTATAAAGGCTTTTCTTAAGTATTATGATCCTAATATAGAAGAAGATGTTCTTACAATGTTTAGTGAAGTTGTTCAAGATACTTATAGACGTTTCGGTATGAATTTTGATACAGATTTTACAAAATTTAAATCTGAGGATTATCCAACGTTTAGAGATGTTTATGCAACAATTAAAGGTAGAATTCTATCAATGCCAGAACAAAGTCATGAAAAGGATATTTTAGAAAAATTGGAAATCAAGATTAGACCAATTACTAAAGAATTAAAATACTATTTTGATGGTCATACAACCATTTCGTCAAATAGTCAATTTATTGTATTTAATATAAGAGAACTTATGAATGCTGATACAAATATTAGAAACGCCTTATTTTTTAATATATTAAAGTATGCATGGGGTCTTACTTTGGATAGGTCGATTAATACTGTTTTAACAGTTGATGAAGCTCATGTTTTACTTAGTGGTAATAATACACTAGGAGCTGACTTTTTGGCCCAAATTCAAAGACGTGCTCGTAAATATAATACAGGAACAATTATTATTACTCAACAACCTAGTGATTTTAGTGATTATAATGTTATAACGCAAGGAAAAGCTATTTTTGATAATGCATCTTATTATTTAATTATGGGATTAAAAAAGCAAGCAGTTGAAGATTTAGCTAAATTGATAGATTTAAATGAAAATGAGAAAGAAAGTATCAAAAGATATAATCAAGGAGAAGCATTGTTTGTATGTGGCAGTAGACGTATGCGAATAAATGTTGTTGTAACAGAACAAGAATTAGACTCATTTGGTAGTGGTGGTGGATACTAATACCAATATTGGTGGTGATTATAAATGGAACAAAATAACAATGGGAAAGAATTAGCCAAATTAGGAGCCAAAGCTATGATGAAAGTAGCTACGGCTCCTCTTAAAGCAATTATAATGACTGCTATTGGAACAATTTTACCGTATATATTAATTGGTGCAGTAATTTTCATTGTTATTTTGTGTGTATATTTTGGTACTTTGGAGCAAATTGATGAAGTCTTAGATGATTCTTCTGATTGGGGTGAAAGAATGGGAAATGCCATATCTTTATATGGATTTAAAACTAATCAGGAGCTAGAAGAAGATGAGGAAGGTAAATTTTATGCCATGCAATCTCTTTATAAGGAGTTATTTGAGTTTGATAATTATGAATTAAGTATTATGAATCAAACACTATTATATGAAGGTAGCAATGAGGAACGTATTTATTTAAGTGAGTATCCAGAGGGCTATGATCCTCGGCATCCTGATAATAGTGCAACCAATATAACTGATGATAACGGTGAAAATAAGATGTCCTTTTGGAATTTTATAAAAAATATTTTTACTAATTATCAAAGAGGCTTTTTCTCTACTTTTGGAGGACAAAGTCAATATGTAAAAGCAAATAAAAATATGTTGGTAAATGCAGCTGCATTAAAGAAGTGTAGTAATTTATCAGAGGGTGATATTGATGTTGAAGAGAAATGTTATAAAGGCTACTTAGTTGCTGAATATAATATTGTGACAGATTTTTTTATCGATTGTGATCCTACTTCTCCTTTATGTGATGGTAGTAAAATAATTGAATCTGATGTTGAGCCTGGATTTTTAGTGTTACCAAATAATGTTGTTGGCGAATCAGTAGGTATGATAAATAAGGTATTGGATTTAAAAAATCATATCGAAAATTATATTTCATCATTTACAATATTTGGTGGACTTAAGGAAAGATTAAATGATTTTGAAGAAAATGCACGTGATGCGGTTACTTTATTTGCCCTAGGAAAATTAGCTTCGAAAGATGATTTACATTTTTATTATGATGGTTATATTGTTAATAATTTAAAAGAAACATACAAGGTTTTTAAAAATGAAGGTTATGATGATGAACTAAGCAAAAATTTGGGTTTTTTTGATATATTACCCTTTTATGATAAGGAAATTGTTTTAAAGGAGAGAAAAAATCGTCGAAAAACTGCCAATGATATTATGAATATGGTAGAAAGTTATTTTGAACTTACGTATGGTTATAGCACCTTTAAAAAAAGTGATAAATTTTTGCCTAGCCAAGGTTCAAGTAGTTTTGCATACGGAACGAGTTGTGCACCTATCTCGGCTAGCGATTTAGCACATTTTGGTTCACCGACTAATTCCTGTCTTTTAACATCTTGCTTTGAAGTTTATGGTGGTGATTGGGGCTGTAAATCACATAAAGGTGTTGATGTTAGCGCACCAAATGGTATATATAGTGTATGCGATGGAACAGTCACAATGCGTGGTATGTATCAGGATGGATCAGCTAGTGCGGTTGAGGTTAAATGTAATATTAATGGTAATTTATATACAGTTAGATATTTACATATGCCAATGAGTTCAGTTAATAAATGGAATGTTGGTGATAAGGTCCCTAAGGGTATTTATATTGGTGAACAGGGCGCTGTTGGTAATGGTGTAGAGGGCGCACACTTACATCTAGATATCTCTTTAAATGGATCATATGTAAATCCCGAAGCTTTAGTTTCTAATTGTAATTTTAATATTAATTGTGAATCAGCTCGTAATAGTTGTAATAGTCAAGGTTTAAATTATTGTAAATAAATGATTGTGGTGATAAAATGAAAAAAATTGGTTTGCTTTTACTATTTTTGATTGTATTTCTTTGCCCAGCTTGTTCAGTTGAATATAACCTTGAAATTAGAGAGTTTAATTATGGTGAAAGTATATATATTACTGAATCATTTAGTAATTATTACGAAAAAGGGATGACGGCCAAAAAAGTTTTAAATTATCATAAACATCTTATCGATATGGAGTTAGATCAGCCAACTGAAATAGAGTATTATAATTTATCTCCATATTATGAATTATTTGATTCAGGAGCTTATTTATTTAGTGATAGTCGAGCTTTTCATGAGTTTGTTTTACCAATTTATAAATGCTATGATAAATATACATTTTCCAATAATGATGGTATTATAACATTGCAAACAGAAGGTCAATTTTTATGTCCAGAATACTTGCAATTGGCAGATGATATTATTGTTAATATTTATAGCGATTATAAGCTAGTTGATACTAATGCTAATGCGATTGATGATGGAAAGTATACTTGGAATTTAAAAGAAAATAATGATAAAAATATTTTATTAAAACTTTCTGTTAATGATAAGCAGGATACAAATATTTTTGACAATAAGGCATTTAATTGGAATTTATTGACAATAATAATTTCATGTATAATTGTGTTAATTTTTATTGTTATTGGTGTTATAATATATATTAAAAGGAAAGCTAATCGTGTTTAAAGGAATGGAGTGATTTTATGAAACTTAAGTTTAGAGCAACCCCAAAAGATATGGCAGCTTTTGGTGCATTTTCTATTATACTATTATATTTTGTAGCTATTGCAGTGCTTAATATTAATAGTTTGGCAACAAGTGGAGAAATAGCTGGATTTAATCCTTTCCCAGCCTTTATAGGTGAAAATTTACCTAAAACAATGATAGCTTTTCTACTTATTTTAATTATAATTATTATGGGAGTCTCTTCGACTATTTTTAATCGTGAAAAAGGAATTGGGTTTGAAGTTAAAGATAAAGCTGACAAAGGTTATTCACGTTGGGCTAAAGAAAAAGAAATGAAAAGTGAATTAAAAATGGTTTTGCCAGGCGATGAAAATTCAAAATATGGTGGAATTCCGCTTATTAATAACGGAAAAGAAATTTGGGTTGATGATGGCGAATATCACAATTTAATTATTGGATCAACTGGATCTGGTAAAACACAAATGACAGTTCAACCGATGGTAAAATGCCTAGCTAAAAGTAATCAATCAATGATTATAACTGACCCTAAGGGGGAAATTTATGAGAATAATGCTAACGAATTAAGAGAACGTGGTTATAAAATAATTTTACTTAATTTTCGTGATCCACAAAAGGGAAATTGTTGGAATCCATTATCCTTGCCTTATTCATTATATAAGTCAGGCAATTCAGATAAGGCTAATGAGTTATTAGACGACTTGGCCATGAATATTTTGTATGATGAAAAATCGCAAAATGCTGATCCCTTTTGGGAAAAAACATCAGCTGATTATTTTGCAGGTTTAGCATTGGCATTATTTGATGATGCTAAGGAAGAAGAAATTAATTTAAATACAATTAATTTAATGACAACGGTGGGGGAAGAAAAATTTAGGAATACTACTTATATGAAACAGTATTTT
This sequence comes from uncultured Mycoplasmatota bacterium, assembly GCA_947056845.1. Classification (GTDB taxonomy): domain Bacteria; phylum Bacillota_I; class Bacilli_A; order RF39; family UBA660; genus CAJLIR01. The sequence goes on along the minus strand of CAMSCJ010000016.1, from coordinate 9,134 downwards.
AGTTATAAAAATGAAGCTTCGCCAGCTTATGTTAATGTATCTAGTACTCTGTTAGCACCTTCTGATACAAAAGGCTCAATTCTATCTGTATTTAAACAAAAAATCAAACTTTTCTCATCAAGAGAAAATTTATCTGAAATGTTATCACACAGTGATTTCGATATGAAAGATATTGGTCGTGAAAAAACTGCTGTTTTTATCGTTGTACAAGATGAAAAAAAGACTTATCATTCTTTAGTTACAATTTTTATTAAGCAGGTTTATGAAACGTTAATCGATGTAGCGCAGGAATCAGGTGGAAAATTACCATTTAGAACAAATTTTATTTTAGACGAGTTTGCTAATATGCCACCACTTAAAGATGTTACAACAATGGTAACAGCTGCTAGAAGTAGGGCAATTAGATTTAGTTTTATAATCCAAAACTTTGCGCAATTATATCAAGTATATGGGAAAGAAAACGGTGAAACAATAAAAGGAAACTGTGGTAATATTGTTTACTTAATTAGTAGTGAATTGGCGGCTTTAGAAGAATTAAGTAAAATGTGTGGTGAGGAAAAGTCAAAAGAAAAAGATAAGACAGCTTCAACGCCTTTAATTACTGTTAGTGATTTGCAAAGATTGCCACAATGGAGCATGGTTGTATTACGTATTAGAATGATGCCATTTAAAACTAAATTGACGCCAAATTGGTTGATGGAAAAAGATAATTCATGGGGAAAAACTTATGGTAAGGCCTCTTATCCCCTTAGAGAAAAGGAAGCAATCCATTTATTTGATTTAAAGAAATATGTTAATGATAAGGTAAGTGAATCTATGATGAATGGGATGGGTGGAGGTAATATGTTTGGTATGCCTAATATGCCTGGTGGATTTAATCCTGGAATGCCGATACCACCAATGTTTGATGGTATGCGGAATAATATGAATTCAAATATGCCACCTAATATGTCACCCAATATGAATCCTAATATTAATGGTGGTATGCCTGGTTTGTTTGGTGGAAATAATAACGCTATGCCTAATGGTGGTTTAAATGTTGATGATATAATTAAAAAGATTGATGCCAAAATCGCCGAAATTGAAGAAGAAGAAAAGAGAGAAGCTGCCAAAGCAGCTGAAAATGCTAAAGAAAAGATTGAACAAAATGATAATAATAGCATTAAATTGAGCGAACCTCCTAAAATTGTTGAGGAAAAAAATGATCAAGACAGTAAAGTTAAAATTGATGATGTATCAGATGATCAATTCTTTGATGATTTCTTTAGTGATGATTAATTTAAAGATTTTATAGAACCTTAAATCTAGTTTTTAAGGTTTTTTTGTATACAACAATTATATTATTGATTAAATTCGATATATAGAACTTAACTATCTATTTATTAGTTGAGTAATTTAAAAGCAATTTTTTCAAGATGAAATGCTAATTTATTAAAAAATTATGAATGGTTAAACGTAATTACTCAAATTTTATATTTACATATATTATAATAGGGTGATTTAATTGAATAGAATTTCAATAAGTGATTTGATGTCAATAATTGGTCAAATTAATATTATTGATATTAGGAGTATTCAAAGTTATAATAATAATCATATCCCTAATGCTAAAAATATTCCAATGGAAAAATTACTTATTAATCCAGAACAATATTTAAATAAATCTGATAGATATTATATATATTGCCAAAAGGGCTTATCTAGTGAAAATGTTTGTGATATTTTAAATAAATTGGGATTTGATACTGCCAATATTGATGGGGGTTATGAAAGCTTTATTTTATACAAATAAAAGAGGTTCTTTGTCAAATAGTGTTGTTGAACAAAAGATTTGATACAAGAATAGGAAAAGAGGGATGATGAAAAATCATCCTTTTAAAATACCTTTGATTAAGAAAATACGAGAAATAAAATGATCATATTTTCTATAACCAAAAGCAATGGGTTTTAAACATTTTATTAAATTATTAGTGCCTTCAATTATGCCATTGTTAATATCATATTTAAAAGAATTTTCAATATATTTAATATTATTTTTATATAATTTTAATGCCTGCTTCATTTTGTCTGAAATATTGTTATTTTGATGAAAAGAAATATCTTTAAATTTGTTGAAATTATTTTCTTTAAGCGAATTAATTAGTCCTTGATAACATTCATAAGTCGCCTTTAAAGTAGAATCAGTATTAATTAGAAATTGAACTATTTCTTTTTGAGAGATTTCTCTTTTAAAATGTTTGGAAAAAGTTTTCTTATCAGATAAATCATTTTCGTTTTTAACAATAAGTTTCCAATAATCCTTTAATTTATTATAATAAGGATTAGATTTATAACATAATTTAACTCTAGTATTAGTTAGGGCATTATAAGCTTGAATAACAATATGAAATCTATCAATCGATATATCAGCATTTTTAAATAGTTTATTAGCTAAAAAAATATAACCAGAATAAAAATCAATAGAAATATGTTTGACTTTATCACGTTCCTTTTTGGAATATCTTCTAAAAAATTTTTCTAAATCTTTAGACTTTCTAGAATCATTAATATCAAAGATATTACCATTGTCATTATTAGTTATAATAAAAGCCATTTTACCTTTAGTATCATTAGTAGCTTTAAATTCATCCCAATTCATAGAATTAGGTAAGACAGGATGTCTTAAAACCGTTTTAGAGGAAATGTCATTTAAGATACGATTAATAACGGAAACAGAAACATCCATTCTTTCAGCAATATCTTTTTTAGATTGTTTTTTCATAAGTTCGAGTTTAATTTGTAAATTTGTATTATTAGAAATATTTTTGTTTCTATTAACCAAATTAGTTTCAGCAATGAAAGTATTATGGCAATGTTTACAAAAAAACGTTGTTTATGTAAAAACAATCTAGTTAAACAATTACCTTGTTTAGGAATTTTGACAATACAATTTCTCCTAAACCCCCATTTAATAATATCATTATAAGAATGATTGATAGCTTCACAACAAGGACAAGATTCAGGGCTATAAGTAAGAAATGCTTCGATAATCTTATAATTTTTTCCTTTAATTAACTTTTCATTACACTTTGTAATAATATGAATATTTTCATTTTTAATATTTAATAAATTTAGTATATAATTATTTGTAGACATAAGTTTCTTCCTTTCAATGTTTCTTTAGACAATTACATTATGTCTTTTTATTAAATAAAAAATAGTATTAGTGAAATACTCCACCAACACTATTTATAATACAACCATAAAAGATAGTTGTTAAACTATCTTTTTTTGCCATTATTTAAAGAATTAATAATGCTATCAAGACCAGCGCCAGTAAAATAATTTATATTGTCGCTGTGGGTACTTATTTCAATAATTTCAAGAATTGATTTAAGTAAACCTGCTTGTTGTTCTATTGGAAAATTCTCTATAATTTCAGATATAACACTAAGTTTTTGTTGAAGTACCATATTTTTAGTTTGACCAGCAAATAATTCCAATTGCCTTTGCATATCTTGAATGTCCATTTCGCCCTCTAATGTTGCTTTATGAGTTTCAATTTGCATTAATTTTTGTTGTCTGTTATTTTTCTCTTTATCATAATTTTGTAAATTAAGCGTGGTTTTGTTGAAACTAAGAATCATTATTCCTAAATCTTTTTCGATTTGTTTAAATGCTTTTTCATTGACAGTTTTCATAGATATGGAGGTTGTAGCAATACTTGCAGCATCATGATTCCTAAAGTGTTGTTGCATAATGGACTGGATTCTTTCAGTTAATTTGGCATCAAAGCTCAAGAAATTCATAATATAATTTTTTCTATCAATTATTTTATATTCTAAAGAAAAGTCGGCATCTACAATATCTCCATCACTAGTTCTAAATTGCTTAATACTAGGATTAATTAATTTAGGTCGTAAATCAAATATTTCAATATGTGTTCTCCAAGGAAATTTTATAAAAAATTTACCTTCATGGAAATGCATTTCACCAGTAAAAAAATTTGTATATTTTATAATTTGGTAACTTTCAGGAATTATCCAAAATCTTCCATTACCTGGACAGTCTTCACATTTCATGACATGACTATTAGTCTCTTTTGTATCTATATCAGAAGTACTAGAAGAATCTTGATATTTATTTTGCCTTCTTAAGTCTGCTGGATTTGGTTTAACCATGTTTTTTCCCTCTTTTCTTGCCTATATATTAACATGAAAGTATTTAAAAGTCAATCATAATTTGTAAAGTAAATATTTAGTTTGTAAAGGTATTTTAATTTTTAAAAATATATATTATAATTGGAATAGTGGAGGTAGTAAGATGGATTATATAATTATAATTTTATTAATAGTAATATTAATTTTAACAGTAGTCTCTCTGCTTAAAAATATAAATGAATCAAATATTACAGAAAGACTTGGCAAATTAGAAACCAATATGATAAGAGAAATTGATGATTTTAAATTTGAATTAAATAAATCTTTGAATAATGATTTTAATTCCCTAACCGATCGAATGGATAATCGGTTGAATTTGATAAATGATAAGGTAAATGAGCGATTGGATGAGAATTTTGAAAAAACGAACAAGACATTTACCTCAGTTTTAGAAAGACTTTCAAAAATTGATGAGGCACAAAAGAAAATTGATTCCTTATCTAATGACATTGTATCTCTTCAAAGTGTTTTAACTGATAAAAAATCACGTGGGATTTTTGGGGAAATAAATCTACAACATATTATGAGTAGTGTTTTTGGCGATAAAAATGATAATATTTATCAGTTGCAGTATACTTTTTCTAATGGTACTATAGCTGACTGTGTTTTGTTTGCACCCTCTCCTTTAGGAATAGTTGCGATTGATTCCAAATTTCCTTTAGAAAATTATCGATTAATGGTTGATAAAAGTTGTAGTTCTGAAGAAAGAATGCAAGCTGAAAAAAAATTTAAATCAGATTTAAAGAAGCATATTGATGATATAAGTAGCAAATATATAATACCGGGAGTAACTTCTGATCAGGCTATCATGTTTTTACCAGCAGAGGCAATTTTTGCTGAGGTAAATGCTTATCATTCCGAGATTATACAATATGCCTATAAAAAAAGAGTTTGGATTACTTCACCTACGACTTTAATTAGTACAATGACAACAATTCAAGTTATAATTAAAAATATCGAGAGGGATAAATATGCTTCTGTTATTCATAAGGAATTAAACATACTATCTGATGAATTTAGGCGTTATAAAGAACGTTGGGATAAATTGTCACGTAGTATTGATACAGTTAATAAGGATATTAAAGATATTCATAATACAACAGAGAAGATAACTAAAAGATTTGATTCAATTAATCAGGTAGAGATGGAGAAAAAGAATATATAGATTTATTAAGGTAAAAATATTGATTTTGGGCATAAAGCCTTTAATTTTAGGTAAATATGTAAATTTATTAAGTTAATTTACTACTTTTCAAAGGGTTTTGACATTAATAATAAAATGTGGTATTATGAATATGTCAAGGAAACTTACATAAAATAAAAAAGGGAATACCTAGTTTTGAAGAGTTAGGTACTATTCCTAAATAATAGTTCAAGTACCGACTATAGTTGGTACTATTTTTATTAGAATGATTAAAATCACAATAATAAGGAGTATTATGATAGTACAAAGATATTTCTCTGATTTTCTCATAATTTCACCTCCTTCCACTTTTAAAAGTAAAGGAGAATAGTACCCAAACTAACTAAATATTCCTATAAATATTATATTATTAATGATAGATAAAAACAAGTGAACAAACGAAAGTTTTGTATACAGGAGGGCACATGATAAATGATTTATTAAAAATTTTAGATGATTATTTGTTACTATATCCAGAAGAAAGAGAAAGACAGTCTCAGTTAATGACTTATTTACAAAGCAGTGATAATACACAGATAGTCGATTGGAATAACTTTAATGGTCATATAGTTGCTGGAGGATTTATCTATGCTAAAGAAGAACATAAATTTTTAGTTTTATTTCATAAAGATTTAAACATATTTTTATATCCTGGAGGACATATGGATAATCACGATAAAAACCCATTAGAAACTGCAAAAAGAGAAATAAAAGAAGAAACGGGATTAGTTGATTTAAAACAATTAAAGCAGGTTGAAAATAAACTAGTGCCTTTTGACATTGATACTCACTTAATAAAATATAATGAGAGATTAAATTTGCCAGAGCATTATCACTTTGATTTTAGATATTTATTTATAGTAGATAGAATTCCTAAAATAAAAATTGAAGAAGCTGAAATATCTAATTATAAGTGGATAGATATTAATGAATTAAAAAATGATTTAAATTATGGAAAAATAGCAAATAAGATTTTAAAAATATTATAATTAGACGAGATAAAAAACTTTTAATAATTAGTATTAATTTAAATTCATAAAACAAAATAATTTGCTACATGCTTCATGCTACATAATAAGGGTAATACTATACCTTATTATGTCGAAGACTTTAGTGGCTCTGCCACCAGTCTCGCCCATATAACTATGCTTCGATACTATGACATTGCATAGTATTTTTTTAATACTTAAAAAATTCCTAAATTTTACTACTAATTTACTACTTTTGAAAGTGAAAATATAAGAAATTATAACAACTTATGTAAATATTGTTCAAAAGCAAAAATGTCGTAAACGCCTATAAATAAAGGTTATAAAAACATTTAAGAATTTATAAAAGACTACTCAAAATATACTATGCTTTTTATGCAAAAAAGAAAGACATGATAATCATGTCTTTTAGTATTCAATTCTATTATCGCAAATATATGTTAAATCTTTCATTTTTGTACTATATGCTCTTCCACAATTAAATCTATTTTCATAGATGAAGAATTGATCGGCATCACCACTATCTAGCCAGTCATATAATGCGTCTTCAGCATAGTTTTTAGCATAATCGTTAATAAAGTCGTCAAAATTATTGATTGTGGCTTGAGACTCGGAACTAGAACAATAGCTAGAAATCATACTATCTAGTCTCATGACACAATTATCATTAGTAAGAACTGTCTGTTGATTATTTTTGACTTCGGCGTCACACTTATTTTTATTTTCCTGATATTTACATTCACAACTTGGTGGTTTGCATGATTCTAATTCATCTTTTTGTTGAGGCTTATTAGCATTATTACTATTTATGAAACTAGAGATATTATCAATTTTACATCCGTTAGCCCCAGTAGGATGACTTCCTCTAAAAGTACTTTCTAAGTCAGCAGTATTAAAGTTGATTCCATTACAGAAATTTTGGCATGTAGAATCATTAAACATTCTTTTACAAAAATTATCTTTAGCATTTATACAATCCAATCCTTCATAGGAACTAATATTAAAACTGCTACAACTGGTTATTATATTGAATAATTGTTGATCAGAATATTTGTCATATTTTGGTCTATTTGTAGTTACTGTTGTTGTTGTCTTTTTTAAAATGTTTGATCCATCATAATATGTTTTATCATCAGCTGAATAAGAACCTTTTAATAATAATGATGCACATCTGAAAGCATTGTTAGCATTTCCACCAGCATTATTAACTATATCTACAATCCATCTAGCAAACACAACAACAAAGAATACAGCTGCGCCAGCTATTAGTTTTTTAATAAATGCGGTTTGTGCTTTTTTTATTTCATCTTCTTTTTGAGAAATTACTGCTTTTGCAAAATCTATACTTCCCATTATGATTAAAATAACAGGTGTTAAATTTTTTATTAGGTTGATTATATGATACATAAATTTAACTGGTGCATCTGGAATCCAACCACAACCGCTACCTAATATATACATATATTGTCTCCTCTATTCTTCATTTTGGTTATCTTTTTGATTATCTTCAATTTGATCATCCTCTGATTCAGCTGAATTACCAAAAATTGAATTTATGCAAGCAATAGCTTCAGATTGATTATTTGTCTGGATTATATTAAGAATAAGTTTAACAAGTGCCAATACAAAGAAAACTAAAAGCCCAGTAATTAATCTTTTAATAAATGTACTTGTATTCTTTTTTATTTCATCTTCTTTTCCAGACATGACTGCTTTAATAAAATCTATTATTCCAAATATAACAATAATTATAGGAACGGCTACTAATAGTATATTATAAACAGCTCCAATCGTATTAGTTATTTCTGGTGGGATTCCATTACAATCTAAAATAAACATAAATATTCCTTCTTTCTAATTTTCTATCTTCTTTTAAGAATTTGTTGATATATTTTCGAACTTCTTAAATTAAGTTTGAGCAATTTTTTATTATTGCTATTTTTTATAACTTATGGCTATCTCTACAAACTGAGTTAGTGGATTTATTTCATTTATCAATTTTATTTGGATTTTTATTTATACCATTATTGTGTTTTATAGCATACCAATTTTATTGTTACTCGCTTAATGATATTATTTTATTACTAGCATTATCCTCCGATAATTCTTAGGGCACAATCCATTGCGCTACTAGCATCATTTACTCCGCTAAGAAGTCCCTTAAATAACCAAGTTACAATTGCAAGAACAAAAAATGTTATACATCCAGTTATCAATCTGTTTATAAATGTCTTAACACTAGCTGCAATAGCGTTACTGTCTTTTGCAATCGTAGCTTTAATAAAATCTATAGAGCCAAAGATAACAATACCAATTGGAACTAAAATAATTATTATTTTGTATAATTGTGATAAAATTCCAGTTATGATTGGTGGAAAAGTGCATTCAGCTAAAATAAACATATAATACATCCTTTCTAAGCCTAATTATAACATATCTTGTCGACTATATCAAATAAATTCTTTATTTTCTTTAATTTTATTTTGTTAATTTTGTATATAATTGTTTGTTTATGAAAATAATAGAATAGGTGAATAATATGAATCTAGTTTATATTGAAAATAAAGATTTATTAACAAAAATAGTAACTTATTTAGATTATGGAAAAATTGAATATACGCTAAATATTAATAGTGAGTTTAAAACTTTGGTAATTGCCCAAAATAATCGAAAAAGTTTAGAATTAATTAGTAAAGCTAAAAAAGTTATTTATATTTCTTATTTAGATGAAACTAAAATTGCGAATGGCTATATAAAAAAGAA
>CAMSCJ010000015.1 GCA_947056845.1 uncultured Mycoplasmatota bacterium | reverse complement strand
TAAGATAGGAAGTTGCCAATTTTTTTTGTGCCTTTTTTTCTTTTTTTGGTGTATACTATTATTAGAAAGCTAATAATGGAGGTTTTATGAAAAAAATAATTATTTGTGTATTATGCGTTTCATTTGTTATATTATTATTTTTATTATTAAATAAAAACACAGTTGATCAAGAGACTAAAAAAATGGTTGATTTATCTAATTATACTATTGATGATTTAAAACAGTATGCTAGTGAAAATTCTTTGAATTTGAAAATAAATGAAATCTATTCGGATGAATTTCCTATAAACATGATTATCAATCAAAGTATAAAAATAGGTGAAGAGTTTTTTAGTAATGATAATTTAGCTGTCGATTTAGTTATAGGAACATTAGACGATAAGAAAAATATGGAAATAAAAATATATAATGATTATAACGTCAATGAATTGGGAAGAGTTCCTATTATGATGTATCATGGAATTCATCATAAAAATAATAGCGATACAGATTATATTGGTGGAAATATTGACAAAGATGGTTATCAAAGAACTAGCGAAGCTTTTAGAAACGATCTTGAATTTTATTATCAAAATAATTATAGAATGATTAGACTTAGTGACTATGTTGATGGCATTATAGATGTTGAATTAGGAAAAAGCCCTATTATTTTAACTTTTGATGATGGACTTCAAAATAATATTAATGTTATGGGTTTAGATGAGAATGGAGAAATAATTATTGATCCCAATTGCGCAATTGGAATTTTAGAAGAATTTAAAAATAAATATCCTGATTATAATGTTACAGCAACTTTCTTTGTAAATGCAGGGTTATTTAATCAACCAGAATATAATGAAAAAATAATGAAGTGGTTAGTTGAAAATAATTATGATATAGGTAATCATACATCCACACATGCAGACTTTACTAAAATAGACCTTAATGAAACAAATTATCAAATTGGTAAAGTATATGAATTATTAGATAGTATAATACCTAATCAATATGTTAATATAGTAGCTTTACCTTATGGGTCTCCATATAAGAAAAGTCATGCAAATTTTGAAAATATTTTTAACGCTAATTATAATGGAAAAATTTATAATACCAAATCAGCTTTAAGAGTTGGTTGGGAGAGTGATTATTCACCATTTAGTATAGATTTTGATAAAACTTTTCTTAAAAGAATTAGAGCTTACGATAATAATGGTGAAGAGTTTGATATAGAGATGAATTTTAAAATATTAGAAAATAATCGTTATATATCAGACGGGAATAAAGATAAAATCGTTGTAAAAAAAAGTGATTTAAATTTAGTAAATAACGAATTTAATTTAGAGATAATTGCTTATTAAAAAAGAATGATAAATAAGTATTGTAATAATACTTTTTTTTTTGCTATAATAATTGTGGTGATAATGATGGAATATAAGATAACAACACGAAATGAGATGGAAACAATTGAAATAGCTCAAAATTTTGAGTCAGAGAAATTTCCTAACATGATTATTTGCTTAAATGGTGAATTAGGTAGTGGAAAGACTATTTTTACTAAAGGAATAGCACAAGCTTTAGGCATAAATGAAACTATTACTTCGCCTACATTCACTATTATAAAAGAATATAATGGAGAATTACCTTTATATCACATGGATGTTTATCGATTAGATGGAAATACAGATGGTGTGGGAATTGAAGAATATTTTACAAAAGGCGGAGTAGTAATTATTGAATGGGCTGATACAATAAAAGATATACTACCATCTGAGCGATTAGATATAAAATTTAAAATCGTTGATGAAAATAAACGAGTTTTAGTTTTAGTCCCACATGGAAAAATCTATGAGGACCTATGTGAGGCAGTCTTATGACATGTCTATTTATTGATACATCAACAAAATTTGTAACGTTATCTATAATAAAAGATAATAAACAATGTTATTTTTTTCATGAAAAGGTATTTGAAGATTTATCAGTTAAGATTCTACCATTGATAGCTGATGCACTTAAAAAATGTAATCTTAAAGCTTGTGATATTAATAAAATATATGCAGTTACTGGTCCAGGTAGTTTTACAGGAATTAGAATTGGTTTAACGATATTTAAAGTTATGGCATGGGCATTAAATATTGATATTATTCCTATTTCTAGTTTAGAGTTAATGGCCTCAACTAAGACTGATAAAGATTATATTATACCTTGTATTGATGCCAGAAGGGGTAACTGCTATATTGCTATATATAATGAAAATTTAGATGTCATCGTATCTGATAGATTTACAAATTTTCAATCATTTATAAACAATATTCCAGTAGATAAAACATTTCAAATCGTAACTTATGATGATATTAATAATGAAAATAAAATTATTCCTCAAATAGATGTAATTAAAGTAATTAATAAACATAAAAATGACTTATCTATTAATCCACACATGATTAATCCTAATTATTTAAAGAAGACAGAAGCTGAAGAAAATTTTGAACGAAACAATAATTAGAAAAATAGCATTAAATGAAATAGAGGAGTTACAAAAATTAATTGCAAACTTTAATATTAAATTGAGAGCTGAGGATTTAGAAAATGAAAATTCTTATTATATAGGTTGCATAGTTAATCATAGACTGGTAGCTTTTTTAAATTATTATATTTATTTTGAACGTGCCGAAGTTAATTATATTTTTGTAGTATCGGAATATCGTGGAAATAATATAGCTACAAAAATGTTAAAATATATGTTAGAAGGAATTAATAATTTAGAGAACATTACCCTAGAGGTACGTAAAAGTAATTTACCAGCTATTAATCTGTATAAAAAAATGGGTTTTAGGGAATGTGCGATTAGAAAAAATTATTATGGTAATGAAGATGCTATATTAATGCTAAAGGAACTTGGTGATAGTTATGAAAGATAAATATATTTTGGCAATAGAATCGAGTTGCGATGAAACAAGTGCCTCCATTATTAAAAATGGGCATGAAGAGATTGCAACAGTAGTTCTATCACAAATGGATACACATGCCGCTTATGGTGGAGTTGTTCCAGAAATAGCCAGCCGAATGCATATCGAGAATATTACTATGGTTTTGGAAGAGACTTTTAGAAAATCAAATATGTCGATGGATGATATAGACGCAATTGCTGTTACTTATGGACCAGGCTTAATTGGTTCATTATTAATTGGCGTAGAGGCTGCAAAAACACTTGCTTATATTTATAATAAGCCTCTTATTCCTGTTCATCATATAGCTGGGCATATTTATGCTAATAATTTAGAGAAAGAGATGACATTCCCTTTAATGGCTCTCGTTATTAGTGGTGGGCATACAGAACTTATTTATATGAAAGAAAATTATAATTTTAAGCGAATTGGTGGAACGTTAGATGATGCTGTTGGTGAAGCTTATGATAAAGTAGCTAGAGTTTTGGGATTATCGTACCCTGGTGGTCCATTAGTAGATAAACTAGCTTTCGAAGGTGAGGACACCTATGACTTACCATTACCATTAGATGATGCTTCATATAATTTTAGTTTTAGTGGCATCAAAAGTGCTGTCATTAATTTGTGCCATAATGAAGAACAAAGGGGAAAGAAGATAAACTTAGCAAATCTAGCTTGTTCTTTCCAAAATAGAGTAGTTAAAATATTAACTAAAAAAACAATGCGAGCTTTAAGTGAATATAATGTTAAAAATTTGATTATTGCTGGTGGTGTAGCCGCAAATAAGGGAATAAGAAATGAATTTATTAAATTATGTGAAGAAAGTGCAATTAATCTGACAATACCATCTATTAATCGTTGTACTGATAATGCGGCAATGATTGGGGCTGCTGGTTATTATGCCTATGAATTAAATCATTTTGGTGATTTAAATCTAAATGCTAAAGCAACCGATGAATTGAATTAAGTATAAAAAGAAAAATATAGATAAAAGTAATAAAGAATAAATGGGGTGATAATGTGCTTAATGAGGAAGAAAAGAAATATTTATCTAGCACGAGATTATCAGTAAAAATTAATTATGTTGAATTAGAAGATAATTATGAAGATGATAGTGTTTTTTACTATTATGGAAAAGGAATTGTTATTTCAACAATAAGTAGTGAGACATATATTGATAGAAACTATTATAAAGAAGAAAGACTAATTAAATTATTATATGATATTTTTAGTTTTTTGGATACTACAGAATTAATTTTACCAGAGGAATTTTTAACATTTGATATAATTAGTAAGACATTTAAGAAATTGACCTGTAAAGTTATCAAAATATATGGTACAAATAAAGTAAATTTAGATCAATTAATAGCAATTCAAAATAATTCAAATATCAAAGAATTAAAAGTTCCAGATATAGAAAAAGATATAGGTACTAATAATTTTAGTTTTAAAATAATACCTGATATTAATAATAAATTTACAAGTGAAAAGTTTAATAAGTTTATAATAGCAGATATTCTACGATTGAAGGCCTTAGATGTTGAATTACCATTAAAAGATGATTGTATTATTGATAATAAAGAGATAAGTGAAAAAAAGGATTTAGATAAAATTATTGATGTATTAGTTGATATTGATTCTCTATCATTAACAATCCTTGATGATGGTAGCGATTCAATTCCACAGGCATTCAATATAATTCAGAAAATTGAACGATCAATTGGTAGTAAAATAGAAAATATTTATTTTATTACGGGTAATCGTGACATAGAAAATATAGATAAACTAAAGATTTTAGATTCTGATCATCGAGTATCTATAATGTATGATAAGGAAATTATTTGCTCGATTGAAGATTTTATTAATATGAGAAATTATATTAATAAAATAATTGAACCATTAAAGAAGTGTAGTTTATCACCATTAGAGGAAGTATTATTTACTTATGATGTCATCAAAGATTTTTATATCATTAATCATAAATACATGAAAGAGAAAAAGGTTTCAAGATTAATACATAGGGTTTTTAAAGCAAATGATTTGAATTGCCAAGCATATTCAGCATTATATGCACAAATATTAAAGGAATTAAAAATTCAGGCTTCAGATTATTCTTTATATTCTCCATTAGTTGAGGAAATTTTTTTAACAAAAGAAAATCATTCAATAATTATGATTCATTTGGTTGATAAGAAATATGAGATTGATGGACTATTCAGTACAGATGTTATTTGGGACGCCATTAAAAAAATGAAAAAGAATTATCATTATGAATTCTTTTTAACAAAGGTTCAAAATTTGAAAAAACAATTTGTTACAGATAAATTTCCTAATGAAATTGAATTTCTTTTAAGTAATAAAACCGTTAATGATTTGCCTAGCAAAGATGAACAATTTTTTGAGAGATTACTTAATAAAGAAAAAATTACTGATAGAGAAATTGATAAATTAAGAAAAATTATGACAAATAATATATCACTTAAAATATTTTTATGCGCATTATCAACTGTAAGAGTAGCCCAAGGGAGAGACAAACAAGTTATTAAAGATGAATTAGTAGCAGTAGTAAATAGAAATAGTAAAAAAGAAAAATATACTGATATTTTTTCAGATGATAATCAAAACTTAGATTATTTAGATATAAATATAGCAAAAAAAGATTCAATTTAAAATTAAAATGAATCTTTTTTAATCCCATAAATTTTCTGGATATTCGCCATCTTTTATTAGTTTTTGAATATTTTCTACAACCTCATCTTTATCTTCTCTGTAAGTTATACCATACCAAATAGCTGTAGTTGGTAAAACATCAACACTAACTTTATGTTCTAGAATCATTTGATAAACAGCATCAGGAATTAGATGCTCACAAGTATCTAGCTTATCTTTATTCTTTTTTAAATAGTCTTTAAAGGCGACTTCTAAATAATCAAATAGTAATGGTGTAAATGTTAACATATTCATTGAGACCAAATCATCTGGTTGTAAGATAAATGCCTCGCTACCATCTAATGGTTCAGCAATAATTTTATTTTCAACAACAGAAACTTTACTTTCAATCAATTTTTCTAATTTATTATTTATTGTTTTACATACACCACGTTTAACTGAACCATTTTTTGATAGAACATTTTTTATCATATATCCAGTAACAAGAAATGATGTTGGATTAGTATTATTGTCAATAAAGTTTGAGGACACTAAATAAGCATCCTTACCATAAAAATCATCGGCATTTATAATGGTAAATTGCTCATGAATTAAATCTTTAGCAGCAAGGATAGCATGAACAGTTCCCCAAGGTTTTGTTCTACCTTCAGGTAATTCAAAGCCTTCTGGCAAATTTTCTAATCGTTGAAAAGCATATTCAACTTTAATTTTATTTTCGATTCTTTTACCAATTGTTTCTCTAAATATATCATAATTTTCTTCCTTTATAATAATTACAACTTTGTTATATCCAGCAATAATTGCGTCATAAATTGAGTAATCAATTATAAATTCGCCATTAGGGCCAACAGGATCGATTTGCTTTAATCCCCCATATCTAGCCCCCATGCCAGCCGCCATAATTAATAAAGTTTTGTTATTTTTTGCATCATTCATTTTTTTACCTCTATTCCTATATTAAAATTGTAACATTATCTAAATAATTAGTCAAATTATTAAAACTAAAAAGAGATTTATCGCTTAAATCTCTTTTCTATATAAAGAACTAAATAATACATAATTGCTGCAATAATACATAATATAACTATTCCAGCAATCACTAAATTTAAATTAAAAACCTGTGAGCCATACATAATTAAATAACCTAATCCTGATTTAGATACTAAAAATTCACCCATTATTACTCCAATTAAAGACATACTAATATTTATTTTAAGTGTACTTATAATACTATTATAATTAGCAGGTAAAATAAGTTTAGTATAAATTTGTCTTTTGTTTGCTCCTAGAGATTTCATTAACTTAATTTTATTAACATCTGTATCCGAAAACCCTTGATATACATTAATAATAGTTATAATAGTTGAAATTAATAATGCCATCAATATTATAGATTTAATTCCAGCTCCTGACCAAATAATTATGATAGGCCCTAATGCCACTTTAGGTAAACTATTTAAAACGGTTAAATAGGGATCAATTACTTTAGCGATAAATTTATTCCACCACATAATAGTTGCAATGACTATACCAATTCCCGTTCCTAGTAAAAAACTAATCAATGTTTCATAAACAGTAATCCATATATGCTGATATAAATTATTTGTCTGATGAAGATTTATAACAGTATCAATTACTTTTTTAGGACTTGAAAAAATAAATGTATTAATTAGATTTTTATCAGCAAGTATTTGCCATATAACAATAAATAAAATTATGATAATAAATTGAGACAAACGAATCAATAAATTCTTTTTCCTTATATTTTTTAGATATAATTTATGCTCATTACTAAACATGAAAATCAATTTCCTTCCATATTAAATCATAATAATAAGAGAATTCTTTGGCTTTACGATTATGAATTGGATTGGCTTTATCACTTAAATTTATATCAATAATTTTTTTTATTTTAGTTGGCCTATTTGATAAAACAATAACTTTATCAGCCATACTTATTGCTTCCGATATATCATGTGTAACCATAATAACAGCTTTTTTTTCCTTTTTAATGATATTATATACATCATCTGAAACTGCTAAACGAGTTTGATAATCAAGGGCACTAAATGGTTCATCCATCAATAAAATATCAGGTTTAGTAGCTAGAGTCCTAATTAAAGAAGCACGTTGTCTCATACCACCAGATAAATTACTAGGATAGGCATTAATGAAATCTTTTAAGCCGTATGTCTCTAGTAAATCTAAAACATATTTTTTATTTTCATCATTTAATTCACCATTTATTTCAAGACCTAATAAACAATTTTCTAAAATAGTTCGCCATTCAAATAAATTATCACTTTGTAGCATATAACCTATACTACTATTTTTTTTATTTTCAACTTTACCACTAGATAAATTCTCAATCCCACTTAAAATAGATAATATTGTTGACTTTCCACATCCACTTGGTCCAACAATTGCGATAAATTCCCTATCTAATAAATCAAGTGAAAAATCATCAATTGCTAAAATCTCATTTTTAGGAGTATGATATATTTTTTTCATATTTTTAATTTTTAAAATAACATTTTTCACCATATAATTCCACCCTAATCTATAGTATGCATATATTAATAAATTGGGTATGACATTTGTTATATAACAATAATTTTAATGCTAATATTTTATGATAAAGGATAATAAAAGTTAATCAAAACTATTATTTTGTTGTATAATATATGTAGGTGATTAAAAATGAATTTAGTACATTATGAATCATACCAAGAAAAAGATAAGATGTTATTAAAGGTTTTAGATGAAGAAGGAAACGTTACCAATATAGAGGCAACAAAAAAGGAAGTTCATGAAAAACATTTATGGCACCAAGAAGTAGCAATATTTATAATTAATAACGATGGTAAAATATTATTACAAAGACGAAGTGATAATGTTCATTACAATAATGGTAAATGGGGGATGATAGCAAATCACGTTGGGATTAATCAAACCCTAATCGATGCATTATTACAAAAGGCTATAGAGGAAATTGGTTATGAAATTAATCCTAATGATATTAGATATTTAACAATGCTTAAAAGAAATGAAGAACGTGAACAAAGATTTACTTATTTTTATTATATAAAGACAAATATTGAAGATAAAGATATAAAACTAAATAAATATTTAGCAACTGATAAAAAATGGTTTGATTTTTATGAGCTACAGGAACTAATGTTAACAAATAGCGATGAAGTTGTTTTTAAAAATACTCCTGCATATATAAATATATTTGGTGAATTATCTAAAATTATAAGCGGTTCTAATACCGATAAAGTATATCGACAAAAAGAATTCATTATTTTAAATACATCTGATGGGTGCTTTTTACCCGGATTAATTCAACACTCTGATAAAAAAAACAAAATCTATTATCATTTTTATACATGGAAGTGGGGGCAATTTTTTTAAAGCTAATTATTATGAAGATATGTTTGAAGATTTCAATTATTATGGTTATGATTTCATGATTTCTAATAATAGAGGCTCAGAACAATATTTTAGACTTCATAGGAAAAATAGAGGCGTTACTGAAACATTAAAGACTGGAAATATATACGAAAATTTTGATGACTCTATCTATGATGTTGCGGCAGCTGTTAATTACGCTAAAGATATGGGATATGATGATATAATTTTAGTTGGTCAAAGTTTAGGAACTCTAAAAGTCCAATATTATTGTGAACAAATCGGTGATATTAGTAAGTTAATCCTGCTTAGCCCAGTAGATATGGTAAGTAGGTTTAGGCATAGGGTAGGGGAAAAATATGACGAACTTATTGAGAAAAGTAAAAAATTAGTCTCAGATAATAGACCATACGAAATGGTTACTAATGAATTCTCAGCACTAAAAGTTTCATCAACAATGGCAATAGGTAGTAAAGCTGACTTATTTAAATTAGAAGAAAAACGAGATATATCAACCCCGCTAAATTATAAAGGATTTATTTCAATAATCGCTGGTAGTAGTGAACATGTTTATGATGGTTGGGATATGAAATATGTTGAAACTAGATTTAAAAAGCGATTTAAAAACGCTAAATTTCAATTTCATATAATACCTAATTCAACTCATGACTATCATAATCATGAAAAACAAATGTCAAAATTAATTATTGATAGTATTGCTGCTATGAAATAGATTTATATAAATTTATTAAAACCATCTAACTAATATTTTTGTTTTTTATAATAATGCATATAAGAAATTAATGTAAATAATTACAAAAAAACTGTTGAAAACAAATTATTTAATTTTCAAACAGTTTTATTTTTTTTTACAAATTTATTTATTATTTATTTTATCTAAGAAAATATTATCAACTAACTTATTATAAGGAACTCCATCTATTAATTTGCTAGATGTTTTCGTAATTTCTTGTAAAAATATTAAACTGTTCGCTTGTGCATATAGTTAACCTGTAGTATAATTGCATTGGAATACATAACAGTTGAGTGCTTGCCAACTTCCCACTTGGAAGGAGGCTGATGATTATGTCTAAGAAAGATTTTTCAATCTCTGCTTTGATTTTAATTATCCTTTCACTTATAGCCTTACTTTTTATTTTTGCAACGTAGAACTATAAAAAAGAAAAAGCACTCAATTTACTTTCAGTAGATTAAGTGCAAACCAAACAGTTGGCGAGTACTCAACATTGGAGTGTTAAGTATTCCCATTTTTATTTTATGCAAGTTTTCTTGCTACATACATAATAGCATATATCTATAATTTATGCAATATTTTAAAATAATATAGAAAGTATTAGCTATAGTAAAAAATTAAATATTATTTATTAAAAAAGGACATTATTTCTTTTTTTGTCATATATTTTATATTAATTAAATTTATAAAAAATTAATAGTTAGATAAATTTAACATATTACAAAAAAACTGTTGAAAATAAATTATTAAATTTTCAAACAGTTTTATTTTTTTAAATTTATTTATTATTTATTTTATCTGAGAAACTATTATCAACTAACTTATTATAAGGTACTTTCTCTATCAATTCTCCTGATGCTTCCATAATCTCTTGTATATGATTAAAATCATCTTCATTTATATAAGTTGTAGTAAACCAAGAATCATTTTCTTTATATCTTTCGACAATTTTAGTTAAGTCATTTAAAGATATATCCGGAAAATGAGGCAAAATGTTTTTAGCAATATCTTCTGCTGAATTATTATGAACATAGTCTAGTCCTTTTTGAATAGCTCGTGTAAATTTTTCTATTACTTCTGGGTTATTTTCAATATAACTTTTTTTAGCGTTATATGCTGTATATGGAACGACCCCACCAAGTTCACCTAGTGATGCAACAACATAACCATAACCTTGTTGTTCAATTTGTAAAGCTTGTGGTTCAAATAGATTAACAAAATCTCCAGTACCACCAATAAAAGCTCCAGACATTGCGCCGAATGCGATACTTGTATCTATTTCTACATCACTAGTTGGATTAATACCAGCTTCACGTAGTGCCCATTCAAATGTCATTACAGGCATACCACCTTTTCTACCACCGATAACAGTTTTACCAATCATATCGTTTAGAGTAAAATTATCATATTTTTCTCTTGAAACAATGAAACTACCATCTCTTTTAGTCAATGCTGAAAAATTAACTAAATAATCATTTTCACCTTGATTATAAACATAAATAGTTGCTTCACTACCTGAAAAACCTATTTGAACATCACCTGATAGAACAGCCGCTGTTACTTTATCTGCTCCTGATGCTAGAATAATTTCAACATCTAAGCCTTCTTCTTCAAAATAACCTAAAGAATCGGCAATATATTGCGGTGCATAAAAAATACTATGAGCAACTTCAGCAACTTTTACTTGTGTCAGTTTATCGTCTTTTTTAAATATACTAGGAATAAAAATAATACCAAGAATAATTAAAATGCCAATTAGAGAAAAAATTATCTTTTTCATTATTTATCTCCTCCCTTTCTTATCAATTTATTATATTCTAAACTCATTATTAAGTGATTTTTTTATATTGAAAAAGGAATATTATAACTTTTGTTGTATGTTATATATGAAGAATGATAGGGGATAAGAGAAGGAGGAATTATTATTCAGAGAAAAACAATATTTTTAATTATTATTTTATTATCACTATTTTGGATACCTAAAATTAAAGCCCTTAGCAAATATAATTTAGTAAAGGATAATTATGAAAATATTTACTATGTCCAAAATGGTATGCCAGATCATTATGGTTCGGATATCCAATTCAAATTTACATTAAATGGTAAAACTGCATTTTGTATGGATCCAATTGCCCCAATTACAAAATATGAATATAATGGTATGGCACTTGCTGATACTAATTATGATAAAGTAACGCAAGATTATCTTAATAAAGTTGTTTATTATGGGTATGATTATCCCGGGCACCAAAACGAGCGATATTATATGGCAACACAGGCATTAATTTGGGAATATATTAGTAATTACTTAATTGAATTTTATACTGAGAGATATGGATATGGTGAATATATAGATGTATCCAACGAGAAAAATGAAATCATAAGTTTAATAAATAATCACAACAATTTACCAAATTTCGTTAATAAAAATTATAATTATGATCCTACTAATTATTTAGAATTTGTAGATAATAATTTGAATAACTTTGAAATTATCGAAAGTAATTGGTCAGATATGATAATTGAAAACAATAAATTAAAAATCCAAAATTTACAGAATTTTATTGGTAAAATTGATATTAAATTAAAAAGAAAAACTTATCGGGATGATACGCCTATGTATTATTATGAGGCTGATACCCAGTCAATGATTTCAGGAGGGAAATTAAATGATATAGAGGCAAGCCTCTCTATTGATATTGTTGGAGCTAAAATTAAAATAAATAAATTGGATAAAAATTCAAATTTACCAATAAAAGATAAAAATATTAAATTCAACATAATTAATATGCAAACAAATGATTATGTTTATATAAATGGAAATAGAGATTTATCCATTAATAGTGATGGTTACTTAATAACAAATCCAATACCATATGGTGAATATAAAATTATTGAGATAGAAAATAATTTTAAATATGAATTAAATCCAGATGAAGTTAAGATTGTAGTTGATGAAAATACAATAAACGAAAATAATATTTATGAACTGAATTTTTATAATACTTTAAAAAGAGGTAATATAATTATTACTAAGATTGATAAAGATTCTAAAAAACATCTTTCTGGAGTTGAGTTTGGTTTATATGCAACAGTAGATATTACTACTAGTGATGGACAGGTTCATTATGTAAAGGGTCAGTTAATAGAAAAGGGTATAACTGATGATCAAGGTTTATTGGTGTTTAAAAATTTGATTTATGGAGATTATTATGTTAAGGAAGAAAAAGCAATAAATGGGTATATTAATGATAATGAAAATTATACAGTAAATTTAAATAGACCAGAATATAATCTTTTAATTACAAATGAATTGGAAAAAGGAAGTATAACAATTCAAAAATATGGAGAGATATTTGATGAAAAAACACTTAATTATAATCTAAAAGAACTAGAAAATGTAGAGTTTAAACTTATAGCGAATGAAGACATTGTAGCTCCTGAGGGAACAATCTATTATAAAAAAGGGGATACTGTTACAATAAAAAAAACTGATAAAACAGGAAGAATAGATTTTGAAAATTTAATTTTGGGGGATTATTGTTTTATTGAGACTAAGACATTAAGTGGTTATAGAATTGATGAAAATTATAATTGTTATGATTTAAAAACTCTTTATGGTGTTTATGTAGAGAAAATAAATTATTTAAAAAGGGGTCATTTAAAACTGAATAAGCTTGATAAACATTTTAATTTACCAATTAAAAATTCACGTATTAAATTTCAAATAAAAAATTTAGATACCAATCAATACATATCAATTGATGGAAGCAATACGCTAGAAATAAATGATGATGGCTATTTAATTGTTGATAACTTGTTATATGGGACGTATGAAATTAAGGAAATTTCGACTAGCCCTATTTATGAATTAAACAAAGAACCATTAATTATTAAAGTTAATGATAAAACAGTTAATGAAGATAATTTTGTCGAGGTAAATTTTTATAATACATTGAAAAAAGGTAGTATTAATATTACAAAAAGTGGCGAGAAATTTAATTTCAAAACTGGTAATTATGAAATTACAGATTTATCAGATATAGAATTTTCACTATATGCTAATGAAGATATTCTCTCCTATGACTTGGGAATTATTTATTCTAAAGGTGATATTATAGATATACAAAGCACAAATAAAAAAGGACAAATCAAATTCGATAACCTTGTTTTAGGATCTTATTGTATTAAAGAGACTAGAACGAATGATAATTATATTTTAGATAATAATAATTATTGTTTTAATTTATTAGATAATGAAATAGAAAATTTAGAAGTCACAAATTATTTAAAAAAAGGTAATATAAAATTAATTAAATTAGATAAAGATTCAAAATTACCAATTAAAAATTCACATATTAAGTTTCAAATAAAAAACTTAGAAAAAAATCGTTATATTTATATTAATGAAACTAAAGATTTAGTTATAGATAGTGAAGGATATTTAGTTATTAATAATTTGCCATATGGTACTTATGAAATAAAAGAGGTATCTGCTAGTGAAGGATACTTAATGGAAAAAGAATCAAAAATTATTAAGTTAAATGATACTTTAATAGATTCAAAACAAAATACTTTAGAAGTAGAATTTTATAATACTAAAAAACAAGGAAAAATTATTGTTAATAAAAAAGGCGAGATTTTTAATTATAAAACGGGAAAATATAGTTATAAACCTTTAGAAAATATTGAATTTACATTGATAGCTAACGATGATATAATAACATCTGACATGGTTAAACACTATAAAAGCGGTGATATTGTTAAAGTTGGGGCAACAAATGATGATGGTAATTTAATTTTTGATAACTTAATTTTAGGTAAATACTGCTTAATAGAAACAAAGACTAAAAAAGGTTATATTATGGATGATACTTATCATTGCTTTAATTTGTTAGAAACTAATAATCAAGAGATGGCATTAACAAATTATTTAGCAAAAAGTAATTTAAAAATTTTAAAAATAGATAGTATTACTAAAGAACCCATTAAAAATGTTACATTTGAAATCTATAATGGTGATAATTTGATTGGTAAATTTAAAACCGATAAAAATGGTTATATTGAATTAAAGAATATCCCTAAAACAACCTATAAAATTAAGGAAGTTAAGACTAATAATAAATATATACTTAATGATAAATTATATTCGATTGATTTAAGTAAACAAAACGAAATAGTAATAGAAAATGATAAAAAAATTGATTTACCTAATACAGGATTACATGATTATACAATTATTATATCAGGTAGTATGATAATTGTAGGCTTAATTCTATATAAATATGAACAAAAAAAAGAAAAAGGTAAAAATTTTTAGCTTAACACTTATCCTTATTGGGTTACTATATTTTAATTATAAATTGTTTATAATAATAAAAACATCAAAAATAGAGGAGGAAGAATTAACAATATATTTTAAACAATATGAAAATTTAGGGAACGAAATAGAGAAAGTGACATCACCATTTTTAATGGTTTTAGAAATACCCAAAATTAATATAAAACAAGGAATATATGGTAAAAATGATACAAGAAATATAATTGATAAAAATATTAGTATTTTAAGTGAATCAATAAAAATTGACCATGAAAAAAGTTTATTAATATTGGCAGCACATTCTGGTAATTCTATTTATTCGTACTTTAGAAATTTAGATAAATTAAGATTAAATGATATAATTATCATCTATTATGAAGGTCATAAATATACTTATAAAATTAACAAAATTTACGAGATGAGTAAAACAATTGATTTTAAATTACCAGATATGAAAAATAATAAAATAATTTTAATTACTTGTTTAAATAATGCTACTTATTTAATTATAGAAGCTTTGAATACATAAATAAAATATTTATGTATTTTTGTGTTATTATCTATGAATTTTCTAAATTTTATGGTATCATTATTATGGTGAAGCTTATGGTGGACATAGAAACATTAAATCCTAATCAACAAGAAGCAGTTCAAACAACCGATGGACCAATTTTAGTATTGGCTGGAGCTGGTAGTGGAAAAACTAAAGTCCTAACAACTAAAATAGCGTATTTAATTAATAATAAAAATGTTTTGCCATCATCAATTTTGGCAATAACATTTACCAATAAAGCTGCTAAGGAGATGAAAAGTCGTGTCGTTTCATTATTAGGACCAATTGCCAATCGTATTCAGATTTCAACCTTTCACTCATTTGGTCTTTTAGTTATTAAGGAGCATTATGATAAATTGCAGTTTAAATCAAATTTTACTATTTTAGATAGTGATGATTCCTTAACCATTGTAAAAAAAATTATGCGTGAAATGGGATATGATGTTAGTCGATATAATCCTAAAGTGATTCGTAATCGCATTAGTGGGGCTAAAAATGAATTAATGACACCTAATGACTATGAAAAGTATGCCACAGCTGAATTTGAACAAATAGCGGTTTCTATTTACCACAAATATCAGGATAAACTTCTCGTTACTAATTCATTGGATTTTGATGATTTATTAATGCTACCTATTAAGTTATTCAAAGAAAGACCAGATGTTTTAAAAGAATATCAAGAAAGATTTCAATATATTTTAATCGATGAATATCAGGATACTAATGAAGCACAATATAGTCTAGTTAAAATGATAAGTGCCAAATATAAAAATATTTGTGTTGTTGGAGATAATGATCAATCCATTTATAGTTTTAGAGGATCAAATTATCGAAATATCCTAAATTTTGAAAATGATTATGAAAATCCCAAAGTAATTATTCTAGAAGAGAACTATCGGTCAACTAAGAACATTTTAAATGCAGCCAATTCAGTTATAAAAAATAATAAACAGCGCAAAGAAAAAAAATTGTGGACTGATAATGATACTGGTGAAAAAATTAAATATTACCGTGCGATGGATGAAAAAGATGAGGCCTATTATGTTGTCAAAGAAATCAAGAAACTAATCGATCAAGGAAATAAAAGAGATGATATAGCTATTTTATACCGAACTAATGCTCAATCGCGAAATATTGAAGATGCACTTCTACGTGAAACAATTCCCTATAAAGTTGTGGGAAGTCTAAATTTCTATAATCGTAAAGAAATTAAGGATTTAACCGCTTACCTAAAGCTCATCTACAATCAATATGATGATGTTAGTTTGACACGTATAATAAATGTTCCAAGAAGAGGTATTGGGGCTAAAACCATTGATAAGTTAGTTGAAAAAGCCACTATAGAAAAAAAATCGATTTACGAAGTAATTGAAAATGGCAAAGAATTAACCTTTAAAAATCAAATTGAGATTTTAAGACAATATTCAGAAACGTGCTCATTAACAGAATTAGTAGATAAGGTTTTGGAATTAACTGGATTAAAAGCTTCCTTAGTAGCCGAAAATAGCATTGAAGCAGATGTCAGATTAGAAAATCTAGAAGAGTTTAAGTCAATTACAAAAACATTCGAAGAAAGGAATGGGCTAGTTTCATTAGAAGATTTTTTAATGGAAATTAGTTTAGTTACTGATATAGAAGAGCAAAAACAAACTAACGATTTAGTAACTCTTATGACTATCCATAGTGCTAAGGGACTAGAGTTCGATAATGTCTTTATAATTGGTTTAGAAGAGGGGATTTTCCCACATAGTAATTCTTTTGATTCTCAAGAGGGGTTAGAAGAAGAACGACGATTATGTTACGTTGCTATTACAAGAGCAAGAAAGCGTTTATGGATAGTTAATGCTAAAAGAAGAATTTTATATGGTCTAGATAGTTGTAATCCGCCAAGTAGATTTGTAAATGAGATAGATGATGAGTATATTAAAATTGAAAATATTGATTTAAAAGAAACGCATACAATACTAAATAAAGCAGATAATATTGATAGCACAATTGAATATAAGATTGGTGATAAAATAGTTCATGAAGAGTTTGGTGAAGGAATAATTGTAGGTGTTGATAAGCAAATTATAACAGTTGCCTTTTCATATCCCGCTGAAATAAAAAAGTTGATTAAGGGACATAAAAGCATAAGGAAGGTGTAATTAAATGAAAAATATAATTGAAACTTTAGGGAAATGGATGGAACCAGTAAAAGAATTTATGGTAAGACATCAAAGTAATCCTATTCTATGGCTAGCGCTATTTGGATTAGGGATATTTGTTTTTGTAACAGTTTATAGAGCCTTACAAAAGGAAAAATAAAATATAGAATGTAAGAGGGTGTAGCTAGATGGAGAAATTAATAGAAAAAGAATTTGATTTTATTTTGGAACCGACTTATACTAAAATAAGTAAGACAGTAAATAATATAGTTAAAGAATTGGTAAATATTGTTGGTAAAAAATACAGTGATATTATAAATGATCGAATTTATCGAACTAATTTTGTCTTTTTTAATAAAATGAGTGACCTAAAAAAGTATTGCGAAATGCATTCTATAGAATTAAAATCTTTAGAGGATAAAAAGATTATAACTAAATACGAAAGTATTAAAAAAGGTATTAATAATTATGAAACTAAAATTAATAAATTTGGTCAAAAATTACGCAATGAATTTATTTTAGAAATTCAGCACGAGTTATCAGAATATGACCAAAACTATCTTGCTAGTCATAAAAAAGTAGATTTCACAAAACTTAATTGTTACAATCTTTTCTTTGAAGATAATAATAATGGTAATTTATTAGATGGATTGTTTATGTCATTTTCGGTCAGTAATGAAAAAAAATTACATGACCGTACTACGTCTATCAAAGAGATGGAAGAAATTTTTAATGATCGTGAACGTTGTCTAAAACTACTTGGTATTAAAAAGGTAAATATTAGAACTTTTGATAGAGACAAATTTAATTATATCTTTGACTTAATTGATAAATATAATAGAGAATATAAAGAAGAAGTAGGGAATTCCAATTTAAATAAAGAAAAAATTATTGATAACTTTCTTTTAGGAGAAAAAGTTTTAAATAATGAAAAAAATGCTAAGGTATCAAAATATTTTTTAGAACTTCTTAGAAAAAACAAAAAAGAAATTAATCGTCTAAATGATAATATTATTAATAAAATTATCACGATTGAAGAACCAGAAATTATTTGGGCCTCTGATAACTATTCAGATGATAATAACATGCGTTTTTTACTATTTTCACCAACAATGGATTTTGAAAATAATGATTATTTGTTTGTTAGGGAAATTTGTCGTTTAGCATTTGCTTCCGAATATTATAATAATAATTCGGTTGTTCAAGAAAATTCTATTATTGGAAAAGAAAAATATTTAATGTTTAGTGCATTAACGATTGATTTGATAGCTTACCAAATTACTAAGAATCTAATGGAAAGCGAAACTAATATTATTAATAGTGCTCATCAAAAGCATATTGTTAATTTTGATGAAGGGTTATTCCTTGTTGACCAATTTTACAAAAACTATGGCATGTATATTAATGAATCACTTATAAATAATGATAATAGTTATATTTTCAATCAAATCGGGAAAGCTAATTTTGAAAATTATGTTAACATAATTAATAAATATTTTTATGATAGCCGTGGCAATTTATTACCAATAACAGAAAGAAGAAAAGCTGTATTTACAACAACCATAAAAAACATTTTACACATATCTTTAGAAAATATGAAACAATATAAAAAAATATTAATTAATAAAGATAAATATTCTGGTGAATAAATATTAATTAATATTTTTTCTAATATGGGGGAATTTATGATTGAAAAAAGAATAAATGAATTAATCGAGCTAATTAACCGAGCTAGTTATGAGTATTATACGCTTGACATGCCAACTATAACCGATCAAGAATATGATGATTATTATCATGAATTAGAAAAATTAGAGGCCAAATATCCTGAATTAGTTAAAGAAAATTCGCCAACCAAAAGAGTTGGGGGAAAAGTAATCGATAGTTTTAAAAAAATAACGCATAAAGTTCCAATGATGTCCCTAGGAGATATTTTTAGTGAATATGAAATTCGTGAATTTGACGCGCGAATAAAAAAAGTAATTCCTAATCCTCATTATGTTTGTGAGTTAAAAATAGATGGATTATCTGTATCACTTGTTTATGAAAATGGAAAACTAGTAAGAGGTGCAACTCGTGGAGATGGAGTAACAGGTGAGGATATTACCCATAATGTTGAAACAATCAAGTCAGTTCCTCTAACTATTGATTTTAATGAATATTTAGAAGTTCGTGGCGAAATTTATATGCCAAAGAAATCATTTGAAAAATTAAACGAAGAGAGAAAGAAGAATGGCGAAAGCTTATTTGCTAATCCTCGTAACGCTGCTGCTGGCTCAATTCGACAGCTAGATTCTACTATTGCTGCTAAAAGAAATCTATCAACATTTATTTATCACTTGCCAGAACCTGATAAATACAATTTATCTACTCATTCATCTACATTAGAATTTATGAAAAATTTAAATTTTGTGGTTAACCCTAATATAGTTGTAGCTAATAATATTGAAGAGGTTATCACATATATAAATGAATGGACAAAAAAAAGGGATGAATTGCCATATGAGATTGATGGTATTGTAATTAAAGTTGATGATATTGCTGATCAAAAAAAGTTGGGCTACACATCACGTACACCTAAATGGTCGATTGCTTATAAATTTCCAGCCGCTCAAGTTTTGACTAAACTTACCAATATTGAATTTTGCGTTGGGAGAACAGGTAAAATAACCCCGCGTGCTGATTTAAATCCTGTCCACTTAGCTGGTTCAGTAATTAGTAGTGTGACATTACACAATGAAGACTATATTAAGGAAAAAGACATTATGATTAATGATATAATCGCAATTCATAAAGCAGGAGATGTTATTCCAGAGGTTGTTAGAGTAATTAAGGAAAGACGTGATGGAACTCAGCTACCATTTAAAATGCCTGATATCTGTCCAATTTGTGGTAGTAAACTTGTAAAAAAAGAAACCGAAGCAGCCTATTATTGCGAAAATAATTTTTGTGATGCTAGAAGTATTGAGGGATTAATTCACTTTGTAAGTAGGGACGCTATGTACATAGATGGTTTCGGTGAACGAATTATTGAAGACTTTTACAATATGGGGTATTTAAAAACAATTGTTGATTTTTACGAATTGAAAAAATATAAGCAAGAATTAATGGAATTAGAAGGATTTGGAGAAAAAAGTATCCAAAATCTCCTAGATGGTATTGAAGATAGTAAAAAGAATTCACTTGAACGTTTTTTGTTTGCTTTAGGAATTCGCCATGTAGGTAAAAAAACAGCTAAAATTTTGGCCCAAAAATATGAAACAATCGATAACTTAATTAGGGCTACCTATGAAGAGTTGGTTTCTATTAATGATATTGGCGAAATTATCGCTAAGAGTGTATTTGAGTGGTGTAGAGAAGACAAAAATATAAAAATGATTGAAGAATTAAAAGCACATAATTTAAATATGAAATATCTTGGCCCAAAAGTTGTTACACAAGAAAACTTTCAGGATAAAACTTTTGTTTTAACGGGGACACTTACTAAATATTCTAGAGATGAAGCTGGTGAATTGATTTCTAATCGTGGAGGTAAAGTAACTGGCTCTGTTACAAAAAAAACAGATGTTGTCATTGTTGGTGAAAATCCTGGCAGTAAGTTTAATAAGGCTCAGGAGTTAGGGATTATCATCTGGACTGAGGAAGAATTTAAGAATAAATTAGAAGGCATATAGAATTATGTCTTTTTTAATGTAAACAATATAATTTTTTATGTAAATAATTTTATTTATTTGCCCAAATTACAAATATTTATGTTATAATTAAAAATGCTGGAAAAGAGGATAAATTATGGAAATATTAAATAAATTTAAAGGTGAAAAATGGAAAAATGAGGTAAATGTTAGAGACTTCATTCAAAATAATTATAAATTTTATGAAGGTGATGAAAATTTCCTAGTTGGAACTACTGAAAAAACCGATAAGGTTTGGAGTAAATGTAGTGAACTTTTAAAAGAGGAGCTAAAAAAAGGTGTTTTAGATATTGATGTTAATCATGTAGCAGGGGTTAATGCTTATGATGCGGGCTATATTGATAAAGAAAATGAGGTTATTGTTGGTCTTCAAACTGATGCCCCACTTAAAAGAATTGTTAATCCATATGGTGGAACGCGGATGGTTTATAGTTCTCTAAAAGCCTATAACACTAAATTAAATCCTGAGATAGAAAAAATTTTCCCCTATATTAGGACTCACAATCAAGGGGTATTTGATGCCTATACAGAAGAGATTAGAAAAGCTAGACATGCAGGGTTATTAACAGGGTTACCAGATGCTTATGGACGCGGTAGAATTATTGGCGACTACCGAAGAGTTGCCCTTTATGGTATTGATTATTTAATGGAAAAGAAAAAGCAAGAATGGGATGCCCCAATTACTTGCGACATGAGTGAGGATATTATCCGCCGCCGTGAAGAACTAACAAAGCAATACAATGCTTTAAAAGAAATTAAAGATATGGCAGCAACGTATGGCTTTGATATTTCGAGACCTGCTCAAAATTCAAAGGAAGCAGTTCAATGGTTATATTTTGGTTATTTAGCAGCCGTTAAAGAAAATAATGGGGCAGCTACTGGTATTGGCCGCGTTGATACTTTCCTTGATATTTATTTTGAACAAGATTTGGCGGAAGGAAATATAACTGAAGCTGAAGTACAAGAATTAATTGACCAATTTATCATTAAATTGCGTTTAGTCCGCCATTTAAGAACACCAGACTATGATGAATTATTTTCTGGTGACCCTACTTGGGTAACGTGTGCGGTTGCTGGTGTTGGCGAAAATGGTGTGCCATTAATTACAAAAACTTCATATCGTATTCTTCATACATTAAAAAATCTTGATCCTGCACCAGAACCAAATATGACTGTCTTATGGAGCCAGAATTTAACTGAAAATTTCAAAAAATTCTGCAGTCAAACTTCAATTGAATCGGATGCTGTTCAATATGAAAATGATGATTTAATGCGCCCAATCTATGGCGATGATTACGCTATTGCTTGTTGTGTATCAGCTATGCGGATTGGCAAAGATATGCAATTCTTTGGAGCTCGTTGTAATTTAGCTAAATCTCTTTTATATTCTTTGAACGGTGGAATTGATGAAGTTAAGGGCGGGCAAATAATTAGTGGCTTTAGCAAAAATACCGATGAAGTTCTTGATTATGAATCTGTTAAAAAAGAATATTTTAGAATGTTGGAGAGTGTGGCTAGAATTTATGCTAGTGCAATGAACATAATTCACTATATGCATGATAAATATGCGTATGAAGCAAGCCAGATGGCTTTACACGATACTGATGTTCATCGTTATATGGCTTATGGAGTGGCCGGTTTATCAGTTGCTGCCGATTCCCTATCAGCTATTAAATATGCGAAGGTAAAACCTATTCGTAATGAAGATGGTATTGCTGTTGACTTTGAAATTGAGGGAGATTATCCAAAATATGGTAATGATGATGATAGGGTTGACAATATTGCTAAAGAGATATTATCAAAAATATATTCGGAACTTGCAAAGCATAAAACCTATCGTGATGCCGAACCAACGATGTCGGTTTTAACAATTACTTCAAACGTAGTATATGGAGCTAAAACAGGGTCCACACCAGATGGAAGAAAAGCAGGTGTTGCCTTTGCACCAGGTGCTAATCCAATGCATGGAAGAGATAGTAGTGGGGCAATAGCTTCCCTAAATTCTGTAGCTAAACTTGATTATAGAAACTGCTGTAAAGATGGAATTTCTAATACATTCACCATTATACCAAACGCTTTAGGTCATAGCTTAGATGAGCAAAAAGAAAATTTAGTTAATTTATTAGATGGATATTTTGTTCAAAATGCACATCATTTAAATGTGAATGTTTTAAATCGTGAAATGCTGGAAGACGCTATGGAAAATCCTGAAAAGTATCCACTTCTAACAATTCGTGTATCTGGTTATTCTGTTAGATTTAATCGTCTAACTAGAAAGCAACAGGAAGAAGTTATTTCGCGAACTTTCCACGAAAAATTCTAATGACTAAGGGAAGTGTTGCACAAATAGAGTCAATGGGTTTAGTTGATGGCCCAGGGATACGTACTGTTGTGTTTATGAGTGGATGCAAACTGCGATGTTTGTTCTGTCACAATCCAGAAATGTTTAAGTTAGGAGAATTAAATTATACCCCAGTTGAATTATTTAATAAAATAATGCGAAACAAGCCATATTTTCAAAAAAATGGTGGAGTAACTTTTTCTGGTGGTGAGCCACTATTACAAAGTGAATTTATAATTGAGGTTTGCCAACTTTTAAAAAAAGAAAATATTCATATTGCTTTAGATACGGCTGGTGTTGGTAATGGCAACTATGACGAAATTTTAAATCTAGTAGATCTAGTTATATTTGATATTAAAGCACTAGCTGATGATAGTTATAAACAAATCACTAATAATAATATAAATGAATCACTAAAATTTTTAAAAAAATGTCAAAAATTAAATAAAAAGATGTGGTTAAGACAAGTTATTGTTCCAGATATTAATGATAATGAAACGTATATAAATGAATTAGCTGAATTTATTAAATCGCTAAAAAATATTGAAAAAGTTGAACTACTTCCGTATCATACAATGGCAAAAGATAAATATAATAAATTAGATATGCCATATAGATTAAAAAATACTGTTGATATGAATATTGATAGATGCAAAAAATTAGAAACTTTATTAAGAAATAAGATTAATATTCATTAAATAGTGTAATGAAAAATAACGCTTTTTATTGACAATATTACTTATATAAGGTAAAATTATATTCGTAGTATTAAATGAAGCGTTTTGGAGTAGTACTCAAGAGGCTGAAGAGGCGCCCCTGCTAAGGGTGTAGGTCGGGCAACTGGCGCGCGAGTTCAAATCTCGCCTACTCCGCCATTAGAAATTAACCGTTGAAATTCAACGGTTTTTATTTTTTTAGATACTATTTAGGTACTACTAAATTTTATAAATTATAAAATTGACTTTCTATGTATTTTAATTTAATATTATGGTAAAATAATGTTATAAATAAGAAAGGATATTGTAAATGGAAAAAGTAAAAGTATATTTTTGTAGGGAGATAAATCCTGAAAGCATTGTTAAAATGTATGACAAACTAGGGGTTAAATTAAAAGGAAATGTTGCGGTTAAATTACATTCTGGAGAAGAAGGAAATCAAAACTATATTAAACCTGAAATGGTTAAGAAAATAGTTAATTATGTAAATGGCACAGTGGTTGAATGCAATACTGCTTACGAAGGAGAAAGAAACTCTACTGAAAAACATAAAAAACTAATGGAAAATCATGGATGGACAAAATATTTTGACGTGGATATTATGGATGCTGAAGGCCCAGATAAAGTTCTTAAAATTGAAAATGGGTATGTTTTAAAAGAAAATTATGTAGGTAAAAATATTGATAATTATGATTCTATGTTAGTATTATCACACTTTAAAGGTCATCCTATGGGAGGATATGGTGGGGCTTTAAAACAACTATCAATTGGTTGTGCCTCATCTGAAGGCAAAGCATGGATTCATACCGCAGGCGTAGATAAAGACCAAACAACTGCCTGGGATCATTTACCAGAGCAAGATAAATTTTTAGAATCAATGGCTGATGCTGCAAGTAGTATAGTAGAATATTTTAATGGAAATATCGCTTATATAAATATTATGGTAAATATGTCTGTTGACTGTGATTGTTGTGCAGTTGCTGAGGACCCTTGTATGAAAGATATAGGAATTTTGTCATCACTTGATCCTATTGCTTTAGATCAAGCGTGCATTGATTTAATTTATAATTCAAATGACCCGGGGCGAGATCATCTTGTTGAGAGAATAGAAAGACAAAATGGACGTCATACAATTGATGCTGCCACTACATTAGGTTTTGGAAATAAAGAATATGAATTAATTGAAATAGATTAAAAAATTTTAAACTTATAATAAAAAGAGGTTAAACCCTCTTTTTAAATTTTTATATAAATTTATGCTGTTGGAATTTTTAAAACCTGCCCAATAGAAAGAAGATTACTAGTTAAATTATTTAATTCTTTAATAGAATTTACAGTAGTATTATATCTATTAGCAATACTCCACAAGCTATCGCCACTTTTTACTGTATAAGTAAAACTTGGTAAGCTTCCTGTAACATTAGGAATTTTTAAAACTTGACCTATATTTAATATATCACTAGATAAATTATTTAATCGCTTAATTTCATTAATATTAGTATCAAATTGATTGGCAATACTCCATAAGCTATCGCCACTTTTTACTATATATGTTCCAATTTCGGAAACATTGCCATCTGTATTACTAGAATTTGGAATTTTTAAAATTTGCCCAACCGATAGTGTATTGCTAGTTAAACCATTTATTCTTTTTAATTCATTTACTGTAGTATCATATTTATTAGCAATACTCCATAAACTATCGCCACTTTTTACTATATAAGTATTATTAGTACCTTGTTGTGGGATTAATATTACTTGACCAACTGATAGATTATCAGAACTTAAATTATTTAATTTTTTGATATTATCAACAGTAGTATTAAAATCTCTAGCAATCTTATATAAACTGTCCCCACTTTTTACAGTATAAGTATTTGAGCTTGTTGGTGGGATAAAACCTCCCATTTTGGTTGCAATGACAGCATCAACAACGGCATCAGCATATTGACGATAATTGTTTTTAAGCCTATTTAAATCTTGAGCATTATTAATGAATCCATATTCAACCAGTAATGGTTCTGTTTGTCCTGTATTTCGGTGTATAAAATAGTAATCCTTGGAATTATCACTCGGTAGTCTTCTTTGATAAATCATTCTCTTTTTCTGTCCAGCATCTCCAAGCGC
The DNA here is from genome assembly GCA_947056845.1 of uncultured Mycoplasmatota bacterium. Lineage (GTDB taxonomy): Bacteria > Bacillota_I > Bacilli_A > RF39 > UBA660 > CAJLIR01. Next base: position 12,670 of record CAMSCJ010000015.1, on the reverse strand, counting down.
ATTTAATACATTTTGTGCTAGGGTAGACTCATTTCTAAGAGCATACACAACTTCTGCTCCTTCAGCGGTTCCTGTTGTATTAGAATTGATATGATTTGAAATAATGATAACATTTTTTTTATTTCCAAACGCATCAAGCATACGCTTTACACGTTCTGTTGGACTAACAGTTTCATCGGTGCTTCTAGTAATAGCAACAGGTACTCCCAATTCCTTAAAGCGTTCATACATATATTTTGATATTTGTAATGTTAAATCTTTTTCCAATGTGTTTCCAGAAACTGCTCCTGGATCTGAACCTCCATGACCAGCATCTACAACAACTGCAAAATCATACATATTTATTCCCCTCTCTTAAAATATTTTATGGATAATATGGGAATATGTTATTATTATTTAAAAAAATGGTTAAGAAATTTAATTATTATTATAGCATTATTCAATATTTTTAACTAAATCAAAAGTATATCCTTGTTGTTTCATTTGGTTAATGAAGTCATCTAATGCTAAATAATTTCCTTTACTATTAGGATGTAGAAGATATATCGCGCCATTATGTACATGATTAAGCATTTCCTGCAGAGCCTGTTCTTTTGTTAACTTATCATCCCAGTCCTTGTATGCTGCACTCCAAAAATAAGTACGATAGCCTAAATCCTTTATAATACTTAAGCTTCGTAAACTATATTCTCCTCTAGGTTCACGATAAATTCGATCCATAGGTTTACCAGTAATTGCTTTAAAGGTTTCCTCTGTTAATGATAATTCTTTTAAATATTTTTCAAAACTTGCCGAATTAGCTAATGTAGGCATAGATATATGATTAGCTGTATGGTTTCCAATTGAATGACCTTTTTCTAACATTTCTTTCATTAATTCAGGATTATTTTTTATAAAACCACGACATAAAAAGAAGGTTGCTTTGATATCATTTTTATTCAAAATATTTACAATTTCTGGTAAGTAGGATTCTAAATTCCCTTCATCGAATGTAAGATATATAACTTTTTCATCGTTCCCCATAGCGTAAGCATTGTACTTCTTCAGTTCTTCATTTGATATATCCGTATTTGGTCTTTTTCCATCTTTTTTATTATTAGTTCCCCAGCCATGAATAGTATTATCAATTTTATCATAATCTTCTTTATATTCAACCTTGTTAGTTTTTTTAATAGTTATGAATCTTTTTACTTCTACACTATTTCCTATAGAGTTAGTAACTGTATAGGAAATTTCGTATGTTCCAGGAGTATTGAAGTCGATGCCATTTTTAACAATCACTTTATTAGTTATATCACCATCAGTTTCATCATAAGCCAAATACCCAGGCTCAATAAAATCTTGTGGTAAATCAATATCTATAATATTTTTGCCATTCAGATTAATAATTGGATATTCATTAATAATACTATTTTTGTTATTAGTAAATTTAAAAAATAAGAAAATACTAATACTTAATATAATTATTAAAGTAAATAAAATAATATATAAATGTCTCTTTTTCACGTATAAAATCCACCCATCTTATTATTGTAACTTTTATTATCTAAAATAGAAATTAAGTTATCAATAAATTATATTTAATTGTGAATAAAAAAAGACATAACTAGTTTTAGTATTATGTTTATATGTAAATAAAACATTTTTCTATTTTATAATTATTTATAAATAAATGTAAAGTCAATATTACTCAAAATATTAACAAAAAGGGTAATTTAATCTAAAGATAATCGAATATGTAAAGGTACATATAATCCTTATAATAGTATGCTCTCAATTTTTAGAATCTCTACATTAAATAATTTACTATACTCTTTATATCTATTTTTACAATACCTTAATTCATCTAATAATGATTTTAAAAGTTCAATCTGTTCCTTATTACAATTAATATTAAATAATTTTCTATTAATCGCCTTTTTAATTACGGTTATTTTATAAACTTGGTATTGTTTAATATTCATAATATAAATATTATTTTCCTCCATAATATTATAAATTGTATCTAATTCTTCCAATATTTTTAAACATTCCAAGATTTCGCTAGTTTTTAAATTGTCTAAATTTTTTTTTATTGTGTTAAATTTATAATTTAAATATTCCTCATCTTTTAAAAGCTTATTCATAGTCTTCCACCTTACTAAAATTTCAAAATATTACTGTAATAATAATAACAAATTTTTTTATTTAATCTTTGTTATTTATAGTAAATTGCCTATATTAATACGCGAAATGTTAAAAATAATTTATTTTTGTCGAATTTTGTCGGATTGCGTATTTACCAACAGTTGCCTTTTAATATTAAAAAATTTGGTGATAATAATGAAGATAATTAAATACCCATAGTATTATAACAATGTATCCCTGTAGAATTCATGAAAAAACTAATGAGAAAAGGGAAGAATTTATAAGTAAACCGTGTATGTTAAGGTATCACAAATTGACAAATTTAAAAAAAGATATGATATGAAATAAAGAATTATGTATATAATAATATTGACTAATTCTTTTTTTATCGATATAATATGAATATATGAACATATAATCATATATAGGAGGAAATATGAAAACACATAGTAAAGATTTATTAATAGGCTTAAGTGAGTTTTTTAAAATATTTGGCGATGCCACACGACTTAGAATTCTAGATGTTTTATTAAATGGAGAAAAATGCGTTAATGAAATTGCCGATATATTAAATGTTAGTCAATCAGCTATCTCGCATCAACTAAAAAATCTTCGAACTTCTAACTTAGTAAAAACTAAAAAACTAGGAAAAGTAGTTAAATATTCAATTGCTGATGATCATATTAAAATCATTTTAGAGTATGGCTTGGAACATATTATGGAGGAGATTAAAAATGAAAAAATTTAATTTTGACTTTTTTAAGATTATTATAAGTGCTGTTATTTTTGCTATTTCATTTATTTTTAAAGACAACAACATTTTACATTTAACATTATTAGCTATTAGTTATATACTTGTATCTTATGAAATGTATATACACGCTTTAAAAAATATCTTAAAAGGCGAAATTTTTGATGAAAACTTTCTTATGATTATTGCGACTATTGGTGCTTTTTATATTGGCGAATATGAAGAAGCATTAATGGTTATGTTACTATTTAATTTAGGAGAATATTTATCGGATAAGGCAGTTGATAATTCTCGCGAATCAATCACTAAATTAATGGATTTAAGAAGTGATACTATTAATTTAAAAATAGATGATGATATAAAAAATATAAATATTAAAGATGCTAAATTAAATGATGTATTCATTGTAAAACCTGGCGAAAAAATCGGATTAGATGGTATCGTTATAGAAGGTAGTGGTAATATTGATACATCTAGCTTAACTGGCGAATCTATACCCAAATATGTCAAAAAAGATATGAACGTTTTAAGTGGAACAACTGCTCTAGATAGCGTATTAACTATTAAAGCAACTTCAACTTATGAAACTAGTACAGCCACTAAAATAATAGAATTAATTGAAAATTCAGAGGATAAAAAAGCTTCATCAGAAAAATTTATTACCAGATTTTGTAAAATTTATACACCAATTGTTGTCATTTGCGCTATTCTTTTAACCTTAGTGCCTTTAATGCTAGGCTATTCATTAAATGATTGGTTATATAAATCATTAGTTTTTCTTGTTACATCTTGTCCTTGTGCTTTAATTATTTCAGTTCCACTAAGTTTTTTCTCAGGAATTGGTCGTGCTAGTAAAGATGGTATTTTAATTAAGGGTGGAACAGAATTAGAAAACTTATCCAAAATAAAAACATTAGTCTTCGATAAAACTGGTACTATTACAAAAGGAAATTTTGCCGTTCAAAAAATGAATAGTGTAGATATAGCTAAAGAGGAATTATTAGAACTAGCGGCTTATGGTGAATATTATTCCAATCATCCAATTGCTAAAGCAATCATAAAAAAATATGATAAAGATATTGAAAAAGAAAGAATAAGCGATTTTAAAGAAATAAGTGGAAAAGGAATATCTGTTAAAATAGATAAAAATGATATTTTATTAGGTAATAGTTTATTACTTACAGATAACAATATTAATGTGCCCAAAGTAAATGAAATTGGAACCGCCATCTATATTGCTCGCAATCAAAAATATTTAGGTTATATTGTCATTGCTGATGAAATAAAAGAAGAAGCATTTAATCTTGTTAAATCTTTAAAAAAAGAAGGTGTTAACAAAGTTATTATGCTATCAGGTGATAATAAAGAAATTGTCGAAAAAGTAAGCGAGAAATTAGAATTTAATGACTGCTACTATGAAATGTTACCAATTGATAAAGTTAATAAAGTTACTGACTTAAAAAAAGAAAACTTTACAGCCTTTGTTGGCGATGGAATCAACGATGCACCTGTTATGAAAATAGCTGATTTAGGAATTTCTATGGGTGGGGTTGGAAGTGATGCTGCAATTGAAGCCTCAAGTATTGTTTTAATGACTGATAATTTAGATAAAATAAGTAAGGCTATAAGAATATCTAAAAAAACTAATAATATTGTTCGTTTTAATATTGCTTTTGCGCTTATTATTAAATTTATATTCCTTCTATTAGGTACATTAGGATATTCAAAAATTTGGTATGCTGTTATAGCTGATGTTGGTGTAACATTATTACTTGTTTTAAATTCCTTAAGATTAATTATTAATAAAAATAAGTTAGGTTAATTCCTAATTTATTTTTTTTGAAAAAAACGGTTGACACACGAACATAATTTCTATATAATAAAGTTAACACTTAGATAATTTGAATTAAAATGTGTTAATTTTATTAATAGGAGGAGATATATGAAAAACGAAATAATATTATTTGAAAATCAAAATGTTAAATTAGAAGTGAATATGAAAGATGAGACTGTTTGGCTAAATGCAGATCAAATGGCTTTATTATTTGATAGAGATTATAAAACTATTAGAAAACATATTAATAATGCGTTAGAGGAAGAATTGGATTATTCAAGTGTCTCAAAATTTGCGACACTTCAAAAAGAAGGAAATAGAAATGTAAATCGTGAGATTGAATATTATAACCTAGATATGATTATTAGTGTAGGATACCGTGTTAAATCAAGAAATGGTATTGCCTTTAGAAAATGGGCTAATAAAATACTTAAAGAATATTTAATAAAGGGTTATTCTATTAATGAACAAAGGTTAAAATATTTAGAAAAGACAGTTAAATTAATAGATATTGCTAGTCGCATTGATTCTAGTTTGCAAGATAGTGATGCAAAAGAAATGATTAAAGTTATCAATAATTATTCAAATGCATTAGGTCTTCTTGATGACTATGATCATAAAAAAATTCCTAAACCAAAAGGAACTATGAATAATAATGTAATTGAATATGAAGATTGTCTAAAAATAATTAACGATTTAAAATTTAATAGTGAAAGTAATTTATTTGCTTTAGAAAGAAATAATGGTCTAAAGGGTATAATAGGAAATATCTATCAATCATTTGATGGGATTGATGTTTATCCTTCATTAGAAGAAAAGGGTGCTAATTTTTTATATTTGATTATAAAAAATCATGTCTTTATAGATGGTAACAAACGTATTGCGGCAACCTTATTTATATATTTCTTACAATATTATGGCATTCTATATAAAAATAATAAACAAATTATAGATAATAATACATTAGTAGCAATTACATTATTAATAGCTCAGTCCAATCCTAAAGAAAAGGAAGTATTAATTGATTTAATAATGAATTTTTTAGAAGATTAAAATATTATAAAAAATAATATAATTATTATGAAGCTAATATCCAATCGATAATTAGCTTTTTAATCTCATAATATTCAGCCTCTTCAAATTGCATATTAGCTATGCAGAATCTTTTAGAAGCAATGTGTGAACAAAACATACACTCATATAAGTCAAAACAATCTTGAATAAATAAAGAATTACTAACCTTGTTAGAATAAATGACACTGTAACTATTACTACAATTTGTAGAATCATCACAGCGAATACAAAAATTACAACTACCTGAACGCTGAGAAGCTAGAATATACTCAGAGTTGCCACAGGAATCACAAAAAACAATATTTTTAGAATTATTACAATTGCTACATCGATAGACATTTTGGCAGCCATAAATCGTATCACTTTTAATAACATTAAGCGAATTAATAAGTCTTTCTGTAGTTGTTAAATTAATACTATTCCATATCTTAATTAATTCTTGTAAGTCATTTATTTCTTTTTTTGGTAGCATCCAACCTATTGTCTCATCCCGTTTTTGCATATTTTGATTAGTAATAAACTTACCACTATTTATTGAATCCGCCCAAGTTATTTCATTAGTTGTTGTGTCATTTACTTGGTTTGGTAATTTAACATCAAAGGCAAATTTATCTAGGATATCATCTAAAGTAAATGTATTATTAGTTTCAAAAACATTTGTAAATATTTTACTTACAATATCAAGAGCAATATTATCGTTCATTTACCTCACAACCTTTCTACTCGAAGAATTTAAAATTAAAATATCCTTTAAATTAATTGCATTACCAATTTTAAAACTAAATTGCTTTTGATTACTATTTAAATTAGTAGTATCATCTTTTACGGTCTGTTTTTTAATTCTTGGAATACTTTTATAATCTAAGGTAGTCCCTTTAAAAGCTGGTAATAATATGCCATTATAATCAATTCGGACAATACATTCTCTAGTATTAAGTTCTGTAAGTAATTTAATCTTTCTTTCTCTTGTATCATCTAATGGTATTTTCATATTAAAACTATCAACTAATAAATTAGCGTCTAATTTAGAAACTCTAAATATATAATAATTAACAACATTAGCTAATATTGAACTTTTTAAATTATCGGATATTTGACTAAAAAATTGACCAGCTAATATAAGTGACAAATTATATTTTCTAGCTTCCGATAGAAACCTAGATAGAATAGGGTTTTCTACGACTGCAACTTCATCAATTATAAAAATTATATGTTCATTTATGTCACGACTTTGAATTATCGTAAGTAACTGTTGCATTATCAATCCAGCAATTGTTTTTGTAACTTTATCACCAAGTAGGGTTCTATCTAAAGAAAATAAAGTTAAAAAATTTTCATTTATTATTGTTTTTAAATCAGGAAATTTATTTTGCCCATTAAAAACGGGAATCATTTCCATTTCATCAATAAAGGCAATAATAGGTGATATGGCCTCACTATAGGAAGTGGTTTTCAAATTACTAAAATCAGATAGAAAGAAGTCGATAACACTTATTGGTAATTTTAATTTTAATGTTTTTATTAATGAATTTCGATATTCTAAATCAAGAATTAGTTTTCTTAAATTACTAAAGTTAAAAGAATTGTTTACTAATAATAGATAAATAGAATGTCTTAAAACTCTTTCTAATTTTGAATTATACTGATTAGACATTAATGACTTAAAAAGATCTAATAATAACTCGGTCGTTGAAACAATATTACTGTTATCTTTAATAAAAAGATCAATACTATCTAAATCACTTTTAAAATCGATTGTCTTTCCAATCCCACCAATGTCATTTTCTAAATCAGCATGAGGGTCGATAACAACTATTTTATAATTTTGTTTTAAATTATCACTAATGTTTTTAATAAATAAACTAAGAAACTTTGATTTACCACTACCACTTGACCCAATAATAAGTGAGTGCTTATTAAAATTGTATCTATTCTGTTTTAAATAAAAATTCCCTTGTAAATATGGGAATGTATCAGCTTTTAGAATTGCTGATTTTTGTTCATTATCAAATAAATGGAGAACTTTATTTATCTCTAAATATTTAGGTGCACTCTTAAAATAATATCTTTGATTAAGCGAAAAATTAATTGTTAAAAGATTAATTGGTAAGGTAAAAACAGCTTTATATTTTTTTATATAACTATTTTTATTTAAATAAATATTGGTTTTAGTTTTAATTTTATTATCATATAACTTTTGAAAAGTTATCTCTACAAATTCTAAATTACCTTTATTTTTGATATCACAATAATTAATAATATCAATCGTATTATTATCAGGTTTAGATATAAAAGGTATGATGAGATTATTACTAGAGATATTGACCTCTTTAGTCTCCTTTAATAAAAAACTACTTAGATTTTTAATGGTTGGTGGTAAACTACACCGTGATTTAATGAAATATCTAATTTGGTTATTCGCATTCCTAATAAAAATTTTCCATTTTTTTAAATGACCATTATAACTAGATATTGTCTTAATTAATTCTAGCCATTCATCTTTAGATACATCCTTTTTTGTAAGATAAATTTCTATCCAATACCACATAAAACCACCTAATCAAATTGTAACAAAAAAATAAAAGAAAAAACTGACTTTTATATTACCAAATTTGTCAGTTTAATTTATATTTCTAAATGATCATGATCACTTAATAAAGGTGTATTAATAATCCGTAACCATTTATCATTTCTAAATAAATATCTAAGTTCATCAAAATTTTTATCGACATCTAACATTAATGTAGCTAGATTATCAAGTCTGCTTAATTCTTCTTCCGTTAAATTATTAAATTCCTCATCTTTATCAAACATCGTAGGAAAAAATAAATATGATATTTCATCATTCATTAATGAATGAAAATCAAAAAATAAGGCATAAGCTAAATTGTTTAAACCATTATATGAACTACCGTGGATATATCTTTTATAATCATCATTCCCAGCTCTAACGTTTAACCAAACCTCAGCAATCCATTTAAATTCTTTATTAGGAAAATCATATTGATTAAAAGTTCCATTATATTCACCATCGGGATCAACATTAACCCATCTTTTTTCTTTGGCATTATAATATTGAACGATCCAGTGATCGTAAAAATTTTGACCGCGTTCATTTAAAAAATAATCCGCATATCCACTACGACAACGAGCAGGGATCCCTTTAGCTTTTAAAATAGAAGCGAGTAAAACGGCAACATACCTACAAGTAATAACCACCTTATCTTTTATTTCTCTATCCATTACGAAGCCTCTTTGGTCTTGACGAAATAATTCTGCTGTAATAGCTGGCGCTGTTAGTAAGATATCATCATCACATCTATTTTTATACCAAGGATATTGCTCTTTAATCTTATTGAGTTCTAATTCGTTTTCATAATTTCTTGGTTTATTTAAATAACTTCTAATTAATTTAGTTCGATGAATTACTTGATGGCACAATAATTTTGATAATTCTTCAATATTATCTGGTAAACTCCTATAATAGTCAGCAAATGGATAATAATTAGTATAAATACTAGTTTGTAAATAAAAATTTAATATATCATTTTTCATACATTACCTCCACCTTTATTCTATAACAACGAAAATAAAAAAAACTGACTTTTATATTACCAAATTTGTCAGTTTAATAAATTGGTACTAAAAAATCAGTTACACCATCGTGATAATATTCTAATTCAGGAATTTCTCTTAAATTATATTTACAAGAAGGTAAAAATTCAAAATAAAACTTGTTTGACATCTCTTGAATATCTTTGGCATTATTAGAATTAATTCTAAATACTAACCATTTACTAGCTGGAATAATTATCTTTTCAAATTCCTTTATTTCTTTATCATATAAAACATAATAAGCACAACATTCTTCCCTTATATCATCTTCATAAACAATCATACCATATTTTATTTTTCCAAACTTTTCTTCATAATTAAGTTGGCATTTTTTAAAAAAGTTAGGGGCATCAATCCCAATATTTTTATTATTAGTTGGTATGCCGATACCATATAATTCTTTTTGTTCTAAGTCGATAATCTCATACTCTAATTCACTAGTAATACTAATATCTTCATTAAAAACAATGCGAGGATAATTTTTAAGTTTTGATAATTTATTTACGGCACTAGGGTTAATACCGTGAAATGCTTTAAAAGCCCTAGAAAATGACTCCGTGCTATCGTATTGATACTTAACGGCAATATCTATAACTTTTTCATTAGTTTGATATAGATCGAATCCTGCATTTGATAATCGTCTTTTTCTTATATATTCTGCTACTGATATCCCCGCAATTAAGGAAAATATTCGTTGCATAGTATAAACATTTATGCCCATCATTTTGGCTAAAACATTATAATCAATTTTTTCTTCTAAATGCTCATCTATATATTTAGTTATTTCATTTAAAGTTTTATATATATTCAAGTTTACCACCTAAATAAATTATATCACAGTTTTAACCCAATTATTTAATTTAAAAAAATTAGTTAAAACAAAAATTTTTATACTAATTAAAAATATACAAAAAACAATTGCAATAAGAATAAATGTTCTCTATTATATAGGTGGATACATTTGAAATATATCAGGTGCTTTCCCTTTCTATTTATTAAAAGATAAAGGAAAGGTGGTGGTTAATTATGACGAAAAGAGAGGTCTCTCAATTTATTATAATTCTACTATTATTTTTTATAGTAATCACCTTACTATTTAGATAATAAAAACATCTGATTTCACAACTCTGTGATTTCAGATGCAACCAAATAAGGGAATGCATTTGATTCTACCAATCAAATGTATCCTTTTTTATTTTATGAAGAAAACTTCATCTATATACATATTAGCATAATTTTAATTGTTTTACAAGTAATTTGACTATAATAAAAAGTATAATCATTATATATTAATTTATGTAATTATTTGATATAATCAATATAGGAGTGGAGTCAAAATGAATGAAAAGAAATATTTAAAAATTATAGATAATTTTGGAAAAGAAGTATCATACGAAATTTTATGTGCTTTTTGGTTAGAAAAAACAGAAAAAAATTATGTTGTTTATACGGATGAAACAACCGATGATGATGGGAACCTGAATGTTTTTGCCTCAATTTATTACCCTCAAGATAATAGTAAATTGGAATCAATCAAAACAGAAGAAGAATGGTTAGAAATCGAAAAAAGGCTAAAAGATATTCAACAACAATATGCTAATGAGGAGGTGTTTTAGATGTATAATAACATTGAATTAAATGATATTTTAATTAAATTAGGGCAAATAGATTATATTTCGATAATAAGATATTTAAGCGAACCAGTAGTTGCGACTTATGTGACTGCATATGTATGTAAAAATATTAAATTGCATAAAGATTTTACGCCTAAAAATATTAGTAGAATTAGTCTACCACCTGAATTGACGCAAAAATATTCTAAGGTAGATATTGAAAATTTAGCTTCCAAATATCTTGGAGAGGCAGTCACTGAATTTGCTAAAGTTATTATGGATAGATTTCCATCAAAGGATTTGACTAATTTCTACAATAATTTAAATGAATTAAAAATAACAAAAACAAATTTTTGGTTCCCAAATTTAGTATTTTAAAGTAGGGTGGGCGGAGGTTACACTGTCAAAAATAATAAAATACTAGTAGACAAAAATAACGGTTCAGTATCCATTTATCATGAATTATTTCATATGGCCAGTTCAATATATAAAGATGGAATTGATTATTGTGGTTTTAGGCAGGCATCATTAAAACCTGGAAGAGTTAATTTGGGAACTGGTATAAATGAAGGTTATACGCAAAAAATGACGGAAAGGTATTTTGGATATATAAAAGGAGTACGTGGAAGTTGTTATAATTTATTAAGCTGTTTTGCAGATAACTTGGAAAGGATTATTGGTCAAGAGAAAATGGAAAGTCTATATTTAAATGCCAATTTACTAGGATTAATTAATGAATTAAAAAATTATGCTTCAGAAGAAGAAATAGCTAAATTTATTTCTAGTACTGATTTTTTATACAATTATGTAATTTATTCTAATATAAAATCTTTTCCAGGTGCAAAAGAAATGATCAAAAGCAGTTTGAAAACTGCAAATGAATTTTTGTTTAGAACGTACGCTATAAAATTAAAAAAACAACTAGATAATGGAATGATAGATATAAATGAATTGCATAAAAATTTAATTATGAAGTGTTCGTATCCTTTTATTACACCAGATGATAAGCCTTATCAAGATAATAATAGGTATTTTTCGCCAGATGATTTGAAGCAACAATTAGAAATAATGTTTCCAAATACAAATATAGAGAAAAATACAGCATCAAATGAATCAATATCTAAAGGTAGATTAAAATGAAGTGCTAGATAAAAAATTTTGTTTCAAAAACTTTTTTGTTTGTATTCTGATGTAATGGCATAATTTTAATTGTTTTGCAAGTAATTTGACTATGTCTTTGTAATAAAAAATTATTAAACTACTAATTGCATTAATCTTAAATATGTGCTATAATCTTAATAGAATTTTAGTTTAAAAATAGAATGTGAGGGAAAGTATGAAAAAATTAAAAAGAATAGGGAGTTTACTATTAATAACTTGTTTTTTATTTGCTGGTTGTGGTAGCAAATCTAGTAAAAATATCGAAGGAAATTTATCAGATATTATGAATAAGGTGTATGCTGGTGTTGACGCGGAAATGCCAAATTTACAGCAAACTGAAATAACTGATGAAAATATTGAATATTTTTTAGGTACAAAAGATATTGATTACAAGGAAGGTTTAGCAAGTGAACCATTCATTAATGCGATGGCTCATTCGGTTGTGTTAGTTCGTATGAATGAAGGGGCTGATATTGAAGAAGCTAAAGAGAAAAT
>CAMSCJ010000014.1 GCA_947056845.1 uncultured Mycoplasmatota bacterium | reverse complement strand
TCAATACATTCTTATTATCATTTATTTCATAAAAATTTATGCATATTTAGTATAAGATAATTATAAATTTTTTAAAACAATTTTAATGTAGTAAAAAACTACACATATTCTATTATTTTGTGTAGTTTTTATATCCATTTTATAAAATATAGATTTATAAATTTTTAATTTTTTCTATTAATATTTTTAATTCTAATTCCTCTTTTTCTAAATTTAATTTTTCTGTTTCAACAATATTATTTGGTGCTTTATTAACATAATTAACATTATTTAAAAGTTTTTTTCTTCGTTCAATTGAATTCTCTAATCTTATCTTTTCATTTTCTAATCTTTCTAATTCCTCTTTAGAGTTTGTTTTTTGATAATAAACTGTAAATATATTTTTTCCTACATTAAAATCAATACTTGCTAAATTATTTAAATTAAAATCTTTTTTTAATAAAATATTTTCTAATTTCAACATATCTTTTATAATTGAAATATTAGTAGTAATTATATCATCATCATAAACTAAATAATAATCTTTACCTAACTGACTTTCTTGTTTGATTTTTCTAACACTCTTAATTACTTCAATAATATAATCTAAATCTGTTTGAAAATCGAAATCATTATTTACTGTTGGATAATTAGAAATCATAATTGATTCATCATGAATTGGCAATTTTAAATAAATTTCTTCTGTTACATAAGGCATAAATGGATGTAGCATTTTTAAAATATCAGTTAATACTTTTATTAAAACAGAGGATGTCGTATTATTCATATTAAATTTAGAAAGTTCAATATACCAATCACAGAAATTATCCCATACAAAATTATAAATTTCAGTTCCAACAACATTAAAATCATATTTTTCCATGTGGTTTTTTACCCTGAAAATAGTTTTATTTAACTTTGATAAGATCCATTTATCTGTAATGGATAAATTTTCTAATGTATAATCATCTTTAGTAAAATCGCCAATATTCATAAGAACAAACCTTGAGGCATTCCATAATTTATTAATAAAATTCCAAGTTGATTTTACCTTTTCCTCATCATATCTTAAATCCATCCCACTAGCCGTTGAAGTTGCTAAAAAATAACGCAATGAATCAGCACCATAATTTTCAATGACATCCATAGGATCAACACCATTACCTAATGATTTACTCATTTTTCTACCTTGTTTATCTCGAATAAGACCATGAATTAAACAATCCTTAAAAGGTCTTTTATCAGTAAATTCTAACCCCTGAAAAGTCATTCTATTAACCCAAAAAGGAATAATATCATAACCCGTTACTAATAAATCATTAGGATAATATCTTTTTAAATCAGCTGTATCCTCAGGCCACCCCATTGTAGAAAAAGGCCATAAAGCGCTTGAAAACCAAGTATCCAAAACATCAGAATCTTGAACCCATCCATCCTCTTTTGGTGGTTCAACTCCAACATAAATTTCTTCACCCCTATACCAAGCAGGAATCCTATGTCCCCACCATAATTGTCTTGAGATGCACCAATCATAAGTTATTTCCATCCAATGATTCATCGTTTTCTCATAACGTTCAGGAATAAAATTAACTTTCGTATCTTTATTTTTCTGATTTTCTAAAACTCTATCAGCAAGGGGACGCATTTTAACAAACCATTGCTTTGATAAATATGGTTCAACAACAGCATCACTTCTTTCACTATGACCTACTGAGTGAACCATTGGCTCTATTTTAATTAAGATATTAGCATCCTTTAAATCCTGAACCAATTTTTCTCTACAATCAAAACGATTCATACCTTTATACTGAAAAGCATTTTCATTCATCGTCGCATCAGGATTAATAACAATGATTCTCTCTAAATTATGGCGGTTTCCTACTTCAAAATCATTAGGATCATGAGCAGGTGTGATTTTAACAACACCTGTTCCAAATTCTGGATCAGCATGCTCATCACCTACAATCGGAATAAGTTTATTAACAACAGGCAAAATAACATTCTTACCTATTAAATGTTTATATCTATCATCACTAGGATTAACAGCAACAGCTGTATCTCCAAATAATGTTTCAGGGCGCGTTGTTGCTATATCTAAATAATCATTAGTACCCTCAATAAAATATTTTAAATGATAAAAAGCACCTTCATCTTCCTTATAAATAACTTCCTCAGTAGATAAAGCTGTCATTTGCTCAGGATCCCAATTTATAATTCTCTCCCCACGATAAATTAATCCTTTATTATATAAATCAACAAACACTTTTTTTACTGCGTTAGAAAGCCCATCATCAAGTGTAAATCTTTCTTTATTATAATCAAGACTCAAACCTAATTTAGCCCATTGAGCATGAATTGTACTTGCATATTCATCTTTCCAGCTCCATGCGTGATCAAGCCATTTACTACGTTCCATCTCTCTTGGTTTAATACCCATTTCTTTTAAACGTTTATCAACTTTAGCCTGTGTTGCAATCCCAGCATGATCCATTCCAGGAAGCCACAAACAATCAAAACCATTCATACGCTTATAACGAATCATTATATCCTGAAGAGTAGTATCCCAGGCATGACCTAAGTGTAATTTACCAGTTACATTAGGTGGTGGTATAACAATCGCGTAAGGCTTCTTTGTTAAATCGCCACTAGCAAAATAACCACTATTTTTCCACTCTTCATATTTTTCCTCTTCAACAAGCTTATGATCATATTTTTTTTCTAACATTTTTTCCCTCTTTTCTATAATTAATTAGATTTTTCAATAAATTGTAATACTTTTTGCTTTATCTTACATAAATTATCATTCTCATGATTATTTTTTTCAATTATTCTATCAATTAATTTATTAGCAATATTATTTTGTTTAATATAATTTAGGCTATATGCAAAATTCAAATCATATAACATTCCTACCTGACGCAAATAATAGTCCATTTCCGTTTGCATATCAATATCTTTAATAGTTTGATTACTAAGTAACGAAGCTAAAACGTTTGAACTTATGAATGTTTCAGTATGTTTAATCTTATTTTCCATCTTAATAAAATTGTCAAATATATCTAATTTATCGGCATCCCTTATTATTTTACAAAATAGTTGCGTTTTTTCATCTAAACCATTTTCTATAACAAACTTATTATGATTATAAATAGCTACTAATACAATATTTTGAATTGTATCATCACTAACAAACTTCTCAATAAAATTATCACTTTTTAAGATGTTGACCCCATAATCAGCATGATCAATAGAATCTTTATCAATAAATGTATTATAAACTCTAATCTGTTCAAACCTACCAATGTCATGTAATAAACCAATTAACTCAGCAATCTCTACATCTTCACTATCTAAATATAAATCCTTCGCAATCTCTCTACAGAAATTCATAACCCTAAAAGTATGATAATACTTTAAATTAATTTTATCATCATTCATATCATAATTATCCACATAAATTCTAAATAAATTTTTACATTTTTCTAAGTCAATCATAACTTACCTCCAAAAAAAAGAACAACCGCCTAAAAGGACGAATTGTTCGTGGTACCACCTTATTTCATATAGTAAAACTATACCTTATTTATTTAACGCATAGATACGTAACTCTCTATTTACTTAAGAGTTCTATTCCCTTGCTACCTTCAATCAATTAAATTATTAGTTTCCACCAACCACTAACTCTCTTTAAAACTTAAAATTGATTTACTCCTCAAGTTCAAAATATTTCAAATATAATTAAATTATACCATTTAATTAATTTTCTAACAAGTCCTAATAAAACTAATTATATCTATTATTTATAATTTCTGTCAATTGATTATATTTCGTTTTGATAGAATCTAAAATTAAACCTGTTATAAAAAAAATTAATGAAAGCGTTAATAATACCCCTGATACAATCAATGTTGGAAATTTTAAAGCTAATCCTGTCTTTAAATAAGCAATGAAAACAGGAATAAACAAACCTATTGATAAAATTAAACAACCTAGTGAAAATAATGAAAAAAATAATAAAGGTCGATATTCTTTAAACAGATTAATAATTAATTTCATTACCTTAAAGCCATCCTTAAATGTGTTTAATTTGGAATAGCTACCTTCGATTCTATCCGTATACTTAATTGGTATTTCTTTTAAAGCAAAACCTTTGTGTAAAATATAAATAGTCATTTCTGTTTCAATTCCAAAACCACTATCTAAAATAGGAAGAGACTTAACAAAACGCTTACTCATCACTCTAAAACCAGACATCGTATCCGAAACATTACCCTTAAATAAGAAATTAATAAATTTATTAACAACCTTATTACCAGTATTATGAAATTTACGTTTGTTTTCTTTAAAATATGTCGTAGCTAACCTATTTCCAACAACAATATCATAATCATCTCTCTCAATATAACTAAGCATTTCTGGCAATCTACTAACATCGTATGTAGCGTCACCATCAACCATAACATATATATCCGCATCTATCGTTGCAAAAAGCTTTCTGATTACATTGCCTTTTCCCTGTTTATGAATTCTTTTTACGATTGCTTGATGTTCTAAACTAACCTTAACTGTATTATCAGTCGAATTATTATTCCCAACAAAAACCTGACAAGTAGGAATTTGTTCTCTAATACTATCAATAACACTTCCAATTGTTTTTTCTTCATTATAACAAGGAATAATAACTGCCACCCTAGACATCTTAATCACCTCTATTAGTTAAATAATTAAATTTATACTAATTATAACATCTAGAAAAAATAGTTTCAACCTTTATTATTATTTAAAATAACCTGTAAAAAATAAATAATAAAAATCAGTGGTATAAACATAACATAACGATAAGACTGATGATGTAAGGCTATAAATAAAGTCCCTATATTAATAATAAATGGGCATAATATTAATAAATTTTTTTTATTAAAAAAATTAATAAATAAAATCCACAACAAACATAAATATAAACCCGATCTTAAAAATATCATATTTAAAATCTTATTATTAGAAATAAATAATAATATTTTCGTGATTATTCTTTTAAAAGCTGAATCATGCAATTCTATATCTTTCGCATTATAATATGAAAAATCAAATTGATCCTTATCTATTTGATAATCAAAAGTTTGGATTTCATCTTTTTTAAATATATTCCACATTATATCAGTTCCAAATAATCTATCTTTCAACAAAAGATTTGGATATTTAAATAAATTATTCATATATAAACCAATTAAATCTGGTTTACTAATTTCTATATTACGAAATGGTTTCGTAGCATAGTGTAACAAAATATCAATATTATATTTATTATAAGAATCCTTTAATTCATCCATATCAATATATTCACTTAAAAATAACTTTATGTCATCATTACCCTTTTCATAAAAAACCCCTTGTAATCCATGGACTAATGTTATAATATCATTATTTCTAAGCCCAGGTTGAATAGATAAATAATTGTAAACTAAATTATTAATAACAAAAATACTAATTGAAACAAATAAACAAATAGGTATAAATTTTATATGCTTATTTTTAATTATTAAAAAAATTAATACCAAAATACACCCTATTGATACATATAAGCCATTATGACGAAATAAAGCCACAAACAATAACGAAATAAATAAAAATAAATAATCTAATAATTTAAAATCTTTATTAACATATTTTATCATTAAAAATGTTAATAATACCAAACATATTATATAATCTACATCTTTTAAAATCGAAACCATATTGATACCTGTAATTGGATTAATGGCTAAAAATATAACTAACAGATAGATAAAAATTCTAGAAATACCCTTTCTTATAAAATATGTGCTAATAATAGAGAAAAGAAAACTTACTAATATAATTCTAATTATAATAAAAAAGCGAAAATTACCAAATAAATCATAACTAAAACGCATCAATAATGTATGAAAAAATGGATGCCAATTAGTTAAAATATTAGATTTTATCTCACGCAACTGCATAGAACCATCAGTTGTACAAATATAAGGAGAAAAAATATACAAATATATAAAGAAGATCACAAGCGGAATAACAAATAGTAAAATTCTATCTAAAAACTTCTTGTTATTATCTACTACTATTTTTTTAGAAATATATATTATAAAATAATTTAATAACATTATAATATAACCTATCCATAACAAAGTTAAAATAAAAACAATGATATAACTAAAAGATAAATTATCGAAAGATATCGATCCAATTAAGCAAAAGGTTACGACTAGACTAGATAATGAAATTAAAAAATTCTTTTTAATATCGTTCTTTAAGTCTATTTTTAATTTATCAATAATTATACTTATTATAATTGAAATAAAAAATATAATCACCTTAGATAAAATACTAAGTAATAAACTACTATTATATTCAATTATAAATAAAGATAGAATTAAAAATAAAATATTGGCCTTTCTAAAAATTAAACTATCTATAAAAATAAAAACAATAATGTTAAGTCCTAAAAAACACACAATAAAATTAAATAGCCACCAACTATTATCATAATTAATATTATTGAATTTATATGAATAATAATTATCATATATTTTATAATAACGTGAAGTATTATTAATAATACTGTTAGGTACTGAAATAACATCATCATTTATTAATAAATCATAATCATAATTATATTTTTCAAAATTAATTGTAATTTTTTTTGCCTTATTAGTTTTTAAAATATAATTATCACTAAAGTATAATTTATAATCTGGTGTTATTTTATTATATATATCATAAATATTATTATTTAAAACATCTTCAGCAGAAAACTTATATTTTTTATTATTCAAATATAAAGAATTAATTTCCACTATTTGATTATCCAAATTTTTTATAGAAATAGTTGTATCTTTATAACCATAAATAAAAATATCTTTATTTATAATAATTAAAAATATTGTAATAATACTAGATAAAAGAAATTTTTTACATAAAAATTTTACTTTTATTTTACATATTAAAATATCAAACAAAAAAAGAATAGTATTAATAATAATTAAATCACTTATACTATTATAATTATTTAAGGAATAAACCAAGTTAAATATTATTAGTATTAGATATTTAATTATCACATTATCACTATCCTTACTTTATTAAAATACTACCTGTCATATCTTCTGGTATATCAATATTTAAAATTTTTAATATTGTTGGCGCAATATCGCCCAATTTACCATCTTGTAACTCATAATTATGACTTACAACAATAAAAGGAACTAAACTAGTTGAATGTGATGTTATGACATTTCCAGCATCATCTAACATATAATCACAATTACCATGATCTGCTGTTATAATTAGAAGTCCATCTTTATCTTTTACTGCATTATCAATTCTTCCTAAACAATCATCTAATGTTTGAACCGCCTTCTTAGCCGCCTCAAAATTTCCAGTATGTCCAACCATATCTCCATTCGCAAAATTGACAATAATTACATCATACAAATCTTTTTCTATTTTCTCTAGTAAAGTATCAGTAATTGCATAAGCACTCATATCGGGCTTTAAATCATAAGTAGCTACTTTTGGTGATGGAATCAAAATTCTATCACACCCCTTTAAATCCTTTTCAACACCACCATCAAAAAAATAAGTAACATGAGCATACTTCTCTGTTTCAGCAATTCTTAATTGTGTTAACCCATTATTAGAAATATATTCTCCAAAAGTATTATTTAATTTTTGATGTTCAAAAGCATTTTCACAAACAACATCATCACTAACTGAAAACATTGTTACTAACTTTATATTAGTAAATTTTTTGGTTTCAAATTCGTTAAAATTAGGATTTGTTAACGCATAAAAAAGTTCCCTTAAACGATCTGGTCGAAAATTAAATGTAAGTAAACCATCATTATCATCTATTAATCCATTCCTATCAATAATACTAGGAACAACAAACTCATCTGTAACACCATTTGCATAATTATCATCCACTACAGCTTGAGCACTTTCATAATATGGACCTATACCATTAACTATTACATTATATGCCATCTTAACCCTATCCCATCGATTATCGCGATCCATTGCATAATACCTTCCCGAAATAGTCGCAATTGAACCAAGTTCAAGCTCTTTCATCTTAGCATTTAATAATTCAATAAAACCCAAAGCACTTTTTGGCAACGTATCTCTACCATCCAAAAAAAGATGTAAATAAATATTTTTAACACTATTTTTTTTGCACATCTCTAATAAGGCAAACAAATGATTAATATGCGAATGAATTCCTCCATCACTTAAAAGGCCAAAAACATGTAACTTAGAATTATTATTTTTTATATGTTCAATAACTTTTAATATCTTTTCATTCTTGAAAAAATCTTTGTTTCTTATTTGTTCATTTATATATTGAAGTGGCTGATAAACTATACGCCCAGCCCCTATATTCATGTGCCCTACTTCACTATTACCCATTTGACCATCAGGTAGGCCAACTTTCTCTCCGCTGGCTTCCAATAAACTATGTGGATACTCATTCCATAGTCTATCAAAATTTGGTTTATTAGCTTGCATAAAGGCATTCCCATATTCTTTATTTCTAATTCCAACTCCATCTAATATACACAAAACTAAGGGTTTCATTTTATCATCTCCATAATTATTTTATCATTTATTAAAATGATTGTAAATTAACTAAAATAAATTACATATAATTTTCTATATATGAAATTTATTTCAAAATAAGAAAAATCTTTAAAATATTTCATCTTAAAGATTTTTTAATTTTATGGTCTTCTACCTGGACCATTTGGTCCCATATTCATTCCTTGATTAAATCCACTATTATTTCCTATATTAGTTATTATATTATTTGTTATAAAAGTAGTATATTCACTTCCATCTTTATAACTACCAACAGTATATAAACCATTAACTTCTCCACTTATTGAATTTCCACCTGTATATATTGTATATTTTTCATTAGATTTTATATTTGAAGTTGAAATAACTAAATTTTGATACCTTTTATTTGATTTATAAGTTAAAATTTCTAAATCATTACTATCAAAAATACTAATTAATTCATCTTCATTAATATTTTTAGAAAAATTAATTATAACAGCATTTTGTGTAGAACTATTTGAAATACCTTGCGCCATACCACTAGCACCACTTGCTAAAAGTGTTCCAGCTGTAATTTTAAATTCCCCATCATAATCTATCGCTCCATTGCCACCATCAACAGGCCCATTAACGACTACTATACCACCATTCATATAAATACTACCATTAGCGTCAAGCCCATCGCCACTAGCATCAACAAGAATATTTCCACCATTAATCTGAATTTTAGAATTTCCCCAATTTTCAAAATTATTCATTCCAGGTCGATTGTTGATAACTGAGTCATCATTACTGCTAGCTGCATTTATTCCATCATCACTTGAAGTAATATTAATAGTTCCATCATTTATAGTAATACTCTCTGCCTCAAGTCCTTCATAACTTTTTTGAATGACGATACTACCACCATCAATAATAAGGGAACTATCAGCATGAATACCATCATCACCACTATTAATAGTAAAATTACCATTAGAAATACCAACATTCTCATTAGAATGAATTGAGTCATCTGATGAATCAATTATAAAAGTTCCATTACTAATAACAATATTATTAGTAGCCTTTAATCCTTTAGCACTATCAGTTTCCTTACTTTTAACTGAATCATTATTCTTAAATGGTTCTCCCCATTTGCCCCAATTCGCATTTTCTAAACTAGAATTACTACTTCCATCACCAGTTTTTATATTAAAATTGCCACCATTAATAACTAAATCAGTTTCAGCTTGAATTCCATCATTAGTAGTAACAATATTAAATTCACCATTTTCAATTAATGTATAACCCAGTTTATTATCATTACTATTAGTAGATTTTAAACCATCTCCAAAAGAATTGATATCAAAATTACCATTTATAATTACTAATGAATCTTTACCACGAATCGCGTCATCAACCGACTTTATTTCATAAGTACCAGCAATAATTTTTAAGTTATCTTTTGAAACAATTCCATCCTGATAATTAGCTGATATTACTAACTTTCCACTACCATCTAAAATCAAATCATCTTTACTAAAAATAGTAGCATTTGGTTCACCTTCTAAATCAACCTTATAATTACTATCGTCAGTCAAATAATTAACACTATCACTAGCAAGTTCAATGTAAACCTGATTAGCATTTTCAATCATAATAGCAGGACCATTTTTACTAGTAATATTAACATTATTTAAAATTAACTTAACACTATCTTTTGTATCAATATAAATTTGTCCATCAATAATAGTACCTGTCAAATTATACACTCCACCAGTTTTAATTTTTAAAGTTTCTGTTAATTCAATGTCAAATTTTTTTAATTTAGAATAATCAATATCAGAAACGTTGTCGGAAGCGGTAATTGTATCAATATTTAGAACTTTATTAATCGCATCTACACCTTCATTTTTTTGTTTATTAAAATAAAAAATTACAAAAAAAGCAAAAATCAAAATAACAATAACTATTATTAATTTTTTATCTTTCATAACCGCTATAACTCCATTGCTGAAATAGAATTAGTTAAAGATATAGTCAAATTTCCATTTCGACACCTTAAAGAATCAATAAATTCCTTTTCATTAATACCTTTTAATAACTTAACATTATATTTTAATTCAAACATACTTCCCATATTTGTAGTTTTAACTTGCTCTAAAACAATTTCTTTGGTAAATTTAGAAAATATATCATCAAATACACCAGTATAATCCAAATCTTCAGGAATAATAATTTTTAAAATTTTTACTACATCTTTTACCTCACCAAATTTAGTATACATTAATATAATTATAACTAGACAAATAATAATTGTTATTAAAATTGCGAACAAAACTTGACCCATGCCGACTGATAAGCCAATTGCCATTGATAAAAAAATACTCGCTATTTCTCTTGAATTTCCTGGTAAACTTCTAAATCGAATTAAACTAAAAGCTCCAAGTACAGCAACTGAGGTTCCCAAATTTCCATTCACCATTAACATAACTACTTGAACAATCGATGGTAAAATTGTCAAGGTAATAACAAAATTTTTAGAATATTTTCCTGTTTTCATATGTGTAAATGCCACAATCAAACCTAATATTATCGAAATTCCAAAACAAATCAAAACTGTACTGATTGATAAAGATTCAGTAACATTAAAAATACTGTTAAACATAATAATTATGCCTCCTTCTTAAATATTTGTCTTTGATAAACTTTCCCATATTTAGAAAAAGTTATAGGATAAATTTTTAAACTAGATAAAATATTAACAAACCATAAAGGATAAGAATCAAGCGTTTTTACTTCCATAATATATTCACCATTTTCTAACAACAACTTTCCGTCATCGCCATTTTCTATATATAAATTGTCCGTTCTACTTCTAATATTTTGATCAAAAGTTAATCGAAAATTTTGATTTTCCAATCCTTTATAAGAATGCCGATCATAAGCTAAAAACACTTTAGGTTTTAAATGATATAATTTAAAACAATAATCAATTTCATCCATAATCTGTTTATTGCAATCAGGATATTTTCCTGTTTCTAAATATATATATAAATCTTTAAGCGAAATACAAATTCTTCTTTTACCAACTATTCCCTTATATTTCTTTTTTATTTCCAAAAATACCTTACTATTCTTCTTAGGTACACCATAACTTCTAAGTCTAATCTTTTCTTTATATAAAGGTTTTTCTATTGATCTATTAACTAATAAATAATCATCAGTATCAAAATATATATTACAAATAGTGCTATAATCATAAGTATCAATCTCTATATAATCCTTAGCTTTTTCTAACAATAATCTATATTGTTCTTCAGTTAATAAATATTTTTTTTCAATCCTTCTAAAAACATTTATATCCAAAATACACCTCCTAAACAATTTAATCTTAATATAAATTATTGAATAAAATGTGTTATTATGGTGTATTTTTAGTGAAAAAATTAATCATTAAAAACTAAATGCCAAGAATATAAATAAAAAAATTTGAACTTAAATTCAAATTAAATTATTATAATTATCTTATCCTTTATAATATTTAGCCTCAAACTCCTCCCATGACTTACTAAAATCATGATTTTGAAATGCCTCCTTTAAACCTGTAATTTGTTTAAGCCTTATCACTTCATCAAGTTCCATACCAAGTTCTCGACAAATTCGTTCATCACTCCAACCACCACCTGATAAATCCTTAACAATCTTGCTCATATCTTTTATTTGATGCGTTCCTCGAGCCCGATTATGTCTTATTGTTGAAGCCATGCGATTACTAATATCCTTTTTTATTTCGACAACTGGAATCAATTTCAAATTGAAAAATTCTTTAGCACATCTATAGCGATGAAAACCATCAACAATTATATATAAATCACTCTTTTTATCATAATATACAACAATTGGTTGTGTATAACCATCCTTCTCAATTGAGTGCTTTAACAAAAGCAGTTCTGGTTTTGCGACCTTATTAGGATTATAATCATTAGCCACTACTTTATCAATAGGAATCATTTTGACATCTAAAACAGGAAAGTCAATTTTACTCATTATTCTTCACCCATAATAAATTCTGATATCTTCCCTTTTCTCCAACGTTTTTAAAACCCAGATTCGTCCATATCTCTATCTCTTTTGAATTATCCGTTAAAACTCTAATATTCTCCATACGATATAATTTAAATAATCGGTTACACATAAAATCTAATATTCCTGTCTTATAATATTTATCCACCGCATAAATATCCGTAAAATTAGTATACTCATCACAAATACTAACACCACAAAATCCAGCTAATTCTTCATCTAAAAAAAATAAATACCAAATTTTTTCCTTATCATTAATTAAATAAGGCATCACTCTTTTATAAATACGTTCAGCAAAAAACTTTCCCATTATTGAGTAAAATTCACCTTTATCATAATTACCCATATAAACCTTAACATTATACATCAGTATCACCTCTACTAATTTTTTTCATAATTTCATCTAAATCTTTATCATTATTATTTTCAGCCAACAAATTTCGATATTTTTCGCGCAATTGATATAATTTTTTAACATCTGATTTTGTTTGACTAAAACTAAGCCGTTTCATCCAAAAATCATTATGCTCAATTGCTCTAGCAATCCGACGCCAACTTGCAACCTTTTTGGCGCCCTCAAGCCTTTTATCTTCCTCATCCTTAATATCCGAAACACTTATTCCTTTACGTATAGAATGCCATTTTAAAAACTTAGAAATTTTATGATAATAATGATCACGTAATTCAGGAGCATAAAGTCCTAAACTTTCTAAAAGAAAAACCGCATACTGTTGCCAAGTCATCCCCTCTGGCTTTTCAGTTTTGAGCATCCCCAATAAACTAGTTCGGCAATAGATACTACCAAAATTTACACCATGGACTCTATTTAAAACCTTTTCCCATGTTTCATACTCTAAACTCTTAAACTGATTCAATCCTTTCCTTTGATCGTCCCCATACGGTTGACAAAGTCGTTGTTCATAAATTGGAACACCATTTTTATACATTTGTTCATAAATCTCATTATACTTTAAATCATATTTAGCCACAACCCCCCATATATCAGCTGTACTAAAATCATAAATAGGAAAAAAAGTATAGGTATTAGTATTATGCGTGCTATACTTAACCCTTGTCGTCCACTTTTTCCCCTTAAATGTCTCCTTCGAGCGATTAGTAATTGTTCTAAATCGATTTAAACTTTCATCTGTCCTTATTGCAACTCCACAGGCCGAATTCCCACCATTTTTATTATTAAACCATTCAGCAAAATAAATAATAAATTGCTCAAATTCCATTCCTCTATAAAACCAATTCCATTCTTTTGGATAATTTTTCTCATTTATAATATACTTATTTTGTGGCATATCTCTAACCCATTTTTTCTTACTGGCTTTATCCCAACAAATCCACTTTGATTGAATCACAGAAACAGCATTTCTTAATGATAATGGGAGTGCAATCCAGTACCAATTGTCAAGACAATCACTAACTGCATCAATAAGTTCATATATATGATCAATTGTCGCTTTATATTGGGCCTCAAAATCAACATATAAAACACTAAATTTCTTATTTAATTCACGAGCTTTCATAGCTGCCAGTTGTAACATTACACTACTATCTTTTCCACCACTTATCGAAAAATAATAATTATCGAAATTTGTAAAAACATATTCCAATCGTTCAAATGCTGCTGTTAAAACGTCTTTATCAATATATATCTTAGGCATACTCCACACTCCATAATTGGAAAATATTACCAATTAATTTTATTATAGCACTTTCAATAAATTATTTAAATAAAAACATCAATGTCCTCATGATTATAAATATGCGAAATACTCTTTAATTCCAATTCTAACATATTAAAACCTAAAAAATTAAAATTAAATAACAATTTATCCTCTAATTTATCATAATCCTCCAAAATATTCTCATCTAAAATTTCTGATAACAATAAATTAAAACTATTACCTGTTAAAAATCCTGAATTTATTGAAATTTGTTTATTCGTATTCTCATTGCTAACGAAAAGAGTTAATATTTTGCTATCATTAAGATAAACTTCCATACGATAGCCTCCATTTTCATCGTAAAATTTTATACTAGCTGTTTTTTTATTATCAAGCATTATTTCAATAACATCACTATCTTTAAAGAAGGAGATAACAATATTATTTATAGGTAATTCAGCAAATTTAGATATATTATCGATTTCTAAATCATATTTAATTAGTTTATTATTATCTGTATAAGTATTAAAATAAATTATAATATCATCAGTAGCATTATCCTCTATTTCAATATCAAAGTCCCCAAAATTTGGTATTAAATCTAATAATAAATTAAAAGCCTTTTCATCATTTTTTATATCAAGTATCAATTTATTTAAAATCGTTGTTACATTTTTGCGATCTAATGTTAATATATTCTTATTAACATTAATCTTCTCATTATTTATAATAATCTCATCTTTAGCTGTTTTAAAATACTCATTAGCTAAATTATTAATAAAGCTATTTTTTATAAAATCAAATAGGTATTCATTGTCTTCAATATAAATAAAATTACCTATTATATCATCAATTATTTTATTAATTCTTATATAGTTATCACTATACCCCGTTAATTTAATATAATGGTCAATTCCATCTAAATAATATAATAAATCTAAATTATTATCTTTAACCTTAGCATTTAGTTCTAATAATATTTCTTGGTCACCCTTCTGCAACTTATAATTAATTTGGGTCTCATTTAAAACGTTGAACATATCTACCAAATCTTTATAATTTTGTTCCAAATTTAAAGAATCAATTAAAAGCGAGGTAAAGCTAATATTAATCTCTCCATCATAAGTAAAGTCATTATTAGGGAAACTATAATTTATACTTTCAAGATTATTAAAATATTTATAATCATTAGCTAAACTATTAATCGCATCAATAAATATTTTTTTAGGTGTATTTACCAACTTCTGATATATATTAAATCCAACTATTGAAACTAAAAGCATAAAACATAAAACTATTAAACTTTTTGTTGTTTTACTAGTTTTTTTAGCCATAATTTCTCCTTATTAACATTGAGTTTTATGAAATTCTAATCTCAACTTATCTGCAATAGTTACAATAAACTCTGAATTAGTTGGCTTCGCTTTATCAATATCAACGCTATATCCAAAGATTTCTTCCATTAGACTTAAATTACCGCGAC
The DNA here is from genome assembly GCA_947056845.1 of uncultured Mycoplasmatota bacterium. Taxonomy (GTDB): domain Bacteria; phylum Bacillota_I; class Bacilli_A; order RF39; family UBA660; genus CAJLIR01. The sequence continues at coordinate 33,799 of CAMSCJ010000014.1, read as the reverse complement.
TCCAACTAACTTCTATCGCATGACGAATTGCTCGTTCAACTCTAGATACTGTTGTATCAAACTTTGAAGCTAATTCAGGATATAACTCTTTAGTAATACCTCCAATTGTTTCTGGATGTTCAAAAATAATTCCAACTGCTTCTCTTATGTATTGATACCCCTTTATATGTGAAGGTATTCCTAGTTCGTGCAATATTTTAGTTATTGAAATTTGTAGATTATTATGATAAAAATCAATATTCTTAGAACCTTGCTGTTTTGACTTCATTGTATCTAAAATCCTTTTTTCTAAATCCGATAACTCAAAAGGTTTTAGTATAAAATAATTTACGCCCATTTCCGAAATATCTCTAATAATATCTGGCGCATTATAACTTGTTGCCACAATGACATTTTTGTCAATTCCCCTTTGATGCATTTCATCAAGTACATACATACCATCCCGTTTAGGCATGATTAAATCTAGAACAATTACATCAAATTTATCTAAATTGTTTTGAATTGTATTAATTCCTTCTTCACCATTATAAGCTTCTAGCACTATATCTATTATAGAATGGCTACTAAAATACTCCTTAACCATATTAACTAAATTGACATTGTCATCAATCATTAAAACTTTGATTTTTTCCATTTTTATTCCCCTATCTATTATTTTGACCTTTCTATTATACTATATAATATATCCTGAATTCTATAGCAAAATTTTTCTAATTTTGTCGAACTTTGTCGAACGATAAAAAAAGAAGTAGTACGATTTTGTTTTACTACCTCTTAAGTTATTATTGTATTGTAAATATTATATCCTCTGTTTCTAAAGAATAGAAATCCTTACTAGACCAATATGAACGAATTTTTACAGTATGTTTCCCACTACCACTAACCTTAATATAATAGCCATTTGCTGAACCAGTACCATTTATCCATTCACTAGCCCCATCAACATTGTATTGCGATATACTAGCACTAGATGGCGTAAAAATATAAACATCGCCAGAAATTTTATCACCACTATTATGATTATTAGAACATGTAAATGAACCTTGTGTATAAGTACAGCCACTTTTAATACTAAATTTTGGAGCCTTAACTTTTAAATCGCTATTTATTCTAACCTTTTTGCCATCTAATAATAAATTATTTATAGAAATAGATACGCCTCCAAAACTAAAGTCAAGACGTCCAGGTTCTGTTGTTGTAAATGTGCCACTAGTTGGCGAAAGCCCACCACCAGAAATTATTGTTGTACAATCATTATCAAGATTACAAAATTTTAAGGAACCAGTACCGCCACCCCAAACCCAATCGAATGTATAATTATCACTAGGTAAATCTAAAATATAATGAATGCCCATGCCTGATATCGTAAAATTATTGTCATTAACAGTCGGCAAATAAAGAGCCCCAACTGATGATATTGATAAATTAACCTCTGGATAGCTATATCTTTTAGAAATATCAGTTAAAAAGTCAATTGTTTCGTTTTTAGCTTTATTAAGTAAAACTCTCTTTCTTCCTAATGTTAATATAACTAATGTCATTAAAATAATAAAAAGTAATAACATTGAATATATTATACTTGTTATAGCAAAACCCTTATTATTTAATTTTTCCCTTTTATTCTTTTTAAGCACCTTTATCACTCCTTATAAAAAAATGATTATATACCTTATATAATCATTTTAACATTTAAAAATATTTTTTACAATAAAAATTATTTGTTTTCCTCTTTATATTTTTGACAAATTAAATCTAAATCATTAATCAAATTATCAACCATTTCAAAATTTTCTAATTTAACACCACTAGCCATTGTATGCCCACCACCACCATAATTAGTAGCAATCTCATTAACAATGGGGCCACGTGATCTTAATGTTCCCCTAATATTATTATTAACCTTATCAACAGAAAACAATCCCCAAGCAATAATTTCATTAATATAATTTAATTCATTAACCATATTCCCAGCTGTAGCCGGATCAACATTATATTCTGATAAAACATCATCAGTTATCTTCAAATAGCCAAAGCCATTTTCCGTAACATTTATATTAGCATATATATAACTTAAAAATTTTATTTCTTTTAATGGTCTCATATATAAATTAGTATAAAGATTGGTAAAATCTATGTTAGTCTCTTTAATTAATTTTGATACTAAATCAAAAGTTCTAGGCGTAGTATAATTAAATAAAAATCTACCTGTATCTGCTGTAAGTCCAATATACAATTTCTCAGCTGCACTCTTCGGCATTTTTAACTTAGTATGATAAACAATCTCCATAATCATTTGTGAAGCACTACTAGCTGTTTCATCAATATATTCTAAATCACAAAATCTTTCAATAAAAGGATGATGATCAATCTTAATACTTTCTTTAAATAAAGAAAAATTAACGGAATCAACTCTTCTTTTATCTGGTGTATCTGTAACAATTAATAGAGCACTAGTAATTTCTGTTTCATCAATTTTATCAAGTGTTCCTAAATAACGAAATTTAGAAGTTGGACAACCAATCGCATAAACATTTTTATTTGGAAATGTTGCCAAAATAATTTCTTTTAAAGCAAGTTCACTAGCTAAAGCATCTGGATCTGGCCCAATATGCCTTGCAATAACAATTGTATCATACTTTTTTATCTTTTGGTAAATTTTTCTATATATACTATGCATACTCCCACACTTTCTATTTAACTAGATTATATGTATCACGTGCTATCATGACTTCCTCATCAGTTGGGATAACATAACAAGGAATACTAGAATCATCAGATGTAATTAATGCCTCAATTCCTCTAATATTATTTCTTGTATCATCGATTTTAATGCCTAGTATTTTTAATTTATCTAAGACATCTTTTCTAACACGACTGGCATTTTCCCCTAAACCTGCTGTAAAGATAATGGCATCACACCCATTTAATTCAACATAATATTTAGCAATATAATCAACAACCCGATTAACTAACATCTTTTCAGCTAAAATACATTTTTCGCTACCGCTAACAATGCCATCATCAATATCTCGATAATCGCTACTAACACCACTAATACCAAGTAGACCACTTTGCTTATTCATAGCATTATCAATTTCTTTAGGGGTCATACCCGTTTTTTCCATCATATAAGGAATAATGGTTGCATCAATATCTCCACAACGTGTACCCATAATTAAACCAGCATTAGGAGTAAGACCCATTGAAGTATTAATGCATATACCATTATTTATCGCACTTATACTAGAACCATTTCCAATATGACAAGTAATTAACTTTAAATCATCACGATTTAAAATTTCGCTCATTCGTATTGATAAGTATTTATGGCTAGTTCCATGCGCACCATAGCGTCTAACTTTATATTTTGTATACCATTCATAAGGTAAGGCATATAAATAATTTTCTTCCTTAATTGTTTGATGAAAAGCAGTATCAAAAACAACCGTTTGAATAGTATTAGGGATTACATCTCTAGCCGCCTTAATTCCAGTAATAGCCGCTGGATTATGTAGTGGAGCTAATGGTGATAATTCATCGATTTTAGCAATAACTTCATCATCTACAATAACTGTCTTGTCAAAATATGAACCACCTTGAACAACTCTGTTACCAATCCCCTTAATTTCATCCAATGATGTAACAATTTTATTTTCTAATAATTCACTAACTAAAATCTCAAATGCTTGGCGATGATCTTTAATTTCAACTTCCTTTTTTATTTTTTCACCATTTATTTTAATTGTATAAAAACTATTTCCAATACCAATTCTCTCTATTACCCCAGAAATTAACACAGTCTCTTCGGGCATTTCATAGACCTGGAATTTTAAAGATGAACTTCCAGCATTTACTGATAAAATCTTCATTATTCTTCCTCTTTTCTATTTATATTATTTATGACGAATTTCATACATTGGCATTCCTAGTGCCGTCTTAATAATTTCTTTTCGCAAAATACTTGGTTGCAAAGCAACAATGTTATTAATTGATGCAGTATTAAACATTTTTTCTAAATTATCTGTAACCGTTTCATCAGAACAAGCTATATAGCTCTTATTTTCCTTTAAACTGATAATATTTATCAACCAATGTTCATCATACTTATTCATTGTATCCTTTACAATTTCCAATTTTTCTAAAATCGTAGTTATATCATATATGGTAAGTTGACCTAATGTTTTGGGCAAATATTCGCAAGTTTCTTCTAATTTCATATCATTTACGATTGCTGTTACTAAATCTTTTTCAATGAAGTTTTGAACCTCACCAAAATAAGTAGATTTGAAGTCAAAATTATTAGTTAAAATTTCTAACTTTTTATAAGCCTCTATATCTCTTTGTTTAGTAGCTTTAGCAGTAAAATTTAAAGTATTATCTAAAATAGCCGCCATTAGTAATTCAGCAATATTCTTATTCATATTATTTAATAAATTGCATTGTTCATATTTTTCGGCTATAATTGTCGCAATGGCTCCTACCTGCTCTATATGTGAGTTTTCTTTTAATTTATCCGCCCAATAACCTTCAAAACCAGGATGGTGATCAATCAGTTCAACTATATCATCCTCTCGCACAAAATTTTCAAAAAAGGCTTTATTTGATAAGTCAATAATAATAAATTTATCAGTTGGACTTATTTCATATTTATCAAGCCCAAATGGCAAATTCAATAAACTCTCCGTAACGCTATAATTTGGAATTGCTGTACTTACGAACTTTGAATCTATACCTTGCATTTTTAATAACTCACGATAAGCTAAACAACTAGCATAGCCATCAATATCCAAGTATTTTTTACCAGAAGTTAATACTATCATATTTTACACATCCCTTCAATATATTAATCTTACTTGTTTATAAAATAATTATCTATTATCTATTATCTATTATATCTATTACCTCACCCATATACATTCTATGCATAGGCTCCTCTTTATAAAATCTATCAACTTCCTTTTGTGGAATATTGTCTAAATTAATATTATTTATATCTAAATCCTGAAAATAAATTTTTTTACATACAATAGTTAATTTTGCTTCATTGAAAGAAATACCATTACTTAAAAATTTTGGAGTAAGATTGGTAAGCGAAATTTTATCTAAACTCCTCCCAGATTTGCTACCTAATATGCCCAAATCCCTTCTATACCCTTCATTATAAAAACTTATTGTGAAATATTCATTATCCTCAATAAATTGATAAGTATAACGATTAGGTCTTACATAAATGGTTGCAACAGGTTTATTCCAAATAGTTCCCAAGCCTCCCCAACTAATAGTCATAGTATTAAATTTATCTTTTTTACCAGCAGTTAATAAAGCCCATTCTTTATCAAGTATATGCAAAGGAGCTAAATTAAAACTTTTTAAATCCATAATATCAACTTTCCTTTCTAATCTAAAATAGTATAAAATTATATACTTGTTAATCAAAACTATCTTTTTATAAAAACACAATAAGACTTTTCATACATTTATTTTTTTCTTTTTTTATTACTTCTATTTATATATAATGCAATCATAGCGGATATCCCTTGCGATGCTACCTGTAATGCGCCTACATAAGCTTTAACAACTATATCATATATTGCCCAACCAAAGCCAATTATTACTGTGGATATTCTTATAATTTTTATATTATCTTGCCATAATCCATACGTATAAATTATCGTAACAGTTACTGGAATAATACTATATACATTTTGCCAACTAATGTATCCTGATACTATAGATATCAATAAAAAGATAATTAAAATTATAACAGATGGTTTCATATCCTTCTTTTTAAAAATATAAAATACCATATCTCTTATTGTATTTAAAATAGATATTACAGCACCAGTAGATGCTCCTAACAAAAAATATTGAATTGTAGCAAATAAATTAGCAAATATATTACATATTACAATTTTTTCTTTCGATTTAAACTGGATATTTATTACTGTTAATATTAAAGTTATTACTCCACATAGTTGAGCTAATATAAATAACATTTCCTATCTCCTATTATCTAAAAATCTTATTAATATATCGTAAGAACTAATTATCTTTATCAGCAGGTTTCATTAATGGAAACATAATTGTATCTTTAATATTATCTGAATTAGTTAAGATTTGAACCAAACGATCAATACCAATTCCCCAACCAGAAATTGGTGGCATACCATATTCCATAGCCGCAATATAATCATAATCCATCATCATTGCCTCATCATCACCATTAGCTTTTAAATTAGCTTGTTCAATTAATCGCTTTTCTTGTTCCATCGGATCAACTAATTCTGAATAGGCATTAATTATTTCAGCACCATTCATAATAAGTTGGAAACGATCGGTTAAATTTGGATTTTCGTCATTAGCACGAGCAAGTGGTGACAAACTGATTGGATGTTGTGTTAGAAATACTGGACCTGTTACAAATGGACGGGCAACTTTTTTATATAATTGATCAACTAAATTTCCATAGCCTAAATCTTCTAATGGTGTTTCACTATCAATTTCAATTTTTTCATTTTTTATTTTATCTAGTAATTTTTCTTTTGTATCAAACTCATAAATATCAATATTAGAATGTTTCAAAATCAAATCGCGCATTGATATCTCTTCCCATTCACCACTAATATCAATTGTTTTGCCCTCAACGGTTATTTCTAATTTACCAAATAAATTCATAACAACTGTTTGAAGCATTTCTCGTAAAAATTTCATATTATCTTTGTAATTTAAGTAAGCACCATAACCTTCTAGCATTGTGAAATCTTGTAAATGGGTTGCGTCTATACCTTCATTTCGGAAGCAACGAGCAAACTCAAATACTTTTGTAAATCCCCCAACAATAGCTCTTTTTAAATAAGTTTCAGGCGCAATTCTTAAATACAAGTCAATATCTAGGGCATTATGATGTGTTGTAAATGGTTTAGCTAAAGCTCCACTAGCTTTATTATTTAAAATAGGTGTTTCGATTTCAATATACCCATTATTATTTAAAAATGTTCTAATTTCACGAATTAAGTTACTTCTAAATAAAAATTTAACACGTGATTCTTCATTAGTAATTAAATCTACATAACGATTACGATAAATTGTTTCAATATCATTTAAGCCATGAAATTTTTCTGGTAGTGGTTTTAAAGCTTTACCTAAAAATACAAATTGGTCAGCTCTTAATGTTTTTTCACCCGTATGGGTTGTAAATATTTCACCTTTAGCTCCTATAAAATCGCCAACATCGATATTAGATTTAAAAAATTCATAAGCTTCTTCACCTACTAAATCAATTTTTATAGAAATTTGTAAGTCACCTTCTATATCACGCAATTTCAAAAAACTTAATTTTCCCATTTTACGCATAAAGACAATTCTTCCAGCTACACTAACATCTTTTGATTCATCTGGCAAATTACTAGCGTCTTTCAAACTATGAGTAATTTCATATTTTTCAGGATATGGATTACAAACTTTTTTAATTTCTGCTATTTTTCCTCTTCTAACTAATTCTTGTTCACTAAATTCTCTCATTCTTCCACCTCAACATTATCTTCTATAACTTTCGTTCCACTTAAAATATCATTCAATCCTCTTTTATCTTTTCTTTTAATTATCATAATAAAACTTGCTACTATTAAACCAATTTGAAAAATTGATAAAAATAAAGTAAATGTAAAATATGAAGTTCCAGGTAATATATATATAAGCATTAATGAAAATAACATATACATAAGCCCTGTATCAATCATATTTTTTATAACTAAATTTTTAAGTGATAAATATTCCTTATCATTACGAATTGTTTTTATTTTTAATATTTTTTTACCAAGTGTTTTTCCATCAAAAAAGTATGGTATAAATATAAAATATATAAATATTAATATAGCATTTATCACACTATACATAATTTTTGCTTTATCTAAATCCCTAAAAATTAGAGCAGTTTGATTAAAATAAACTGAAAAATCAATTTGTTTACTAAAAAATTGATCAGTTGTATCATTTAACTCTCTATTTAGAATTTCCATATTATTATTTTTAGGTAATAATGCTTCTAATAATATAATTATTATAAAAACTAAAATAATATCAATCAAATAAGCCAATATTCTTTTCCACCAACTTGCTTTATTTGTCTTCATATAATTCCTTTCTAAAATCATCTAAAACATCAATAATTTGTTCCTTAGTTGTACATTTAAAAATCTTCGTTTTGACACCAACTGAGTTCCTAATTCCTTTTAAATACCAAGCTACATGGCTACGAATCTCCTTAATAGCAATATGTTCTGGTTTTATTTTTAATAAATAATCAAAATGCTTTTTTATCATATCTATTTTTTCTAAATCAGAAATATATGCTGGTAATATACCATCTTCCAAATAAGAAACGCACTCTTTTATTAGCCAAGGATTTCCTAAAGCACCTCTTCCAATCATAATAGCATCACAACCAGTTTCTTCAAGCATTCTTTTAGCATCATAACAAGACTTGATATCACCATTACCAATAACAGGAATTTTAACACTTTCTTTAACTTGTTTTATAATGTTCCAATCAGCTGAACCACTATATTGCTGACTACGTGTTCTAGGATGAACAGCAATCGCACTTGCACCTGCCTGTTCAACTATTTTAGCAATCTCTACAGCATTTATACTATTACTATCCCAACCACTCCTTATTTTTACAGTAACTGGAATAGGAACAGACTTAACAACAGCTTCTATGATTTCCTTAACCTTTAAAGGACTTTTAAGTAAAGCACTTCCAGCTTGACTTCGCAAAGCCACCTTGGGAACAGGACACCCCATATTAATATCAATTATATCAGGATGCATCGTCTCATATATCCTTTTAGCAGCTATCACAAACGATTCTTTATCACTACCAAAAATTTGTTGGGCAATTGGTCTTTCAAAATCAGTCATATAAAGCATATCAAAGGTTTTTTCATTTTCATACATAATAGCCTTATCACTAACCATTTCGGCATATATTAACCCACAACCCATTTCTTTAATAATTCTTCTAAAAGCATTATTACAAATTCCTGCCATTGGAGCTAAAACAACTTTGTTTTTTATCTCTACATTACCGATTTTAAACACCATTACCACCTGATTAAAATTATACAACAAATACCTTAGTTATACAAGAAAAAAAGTCAATTAAAAATTTTAAATGACTTATTAAATTTATCGATTTAATTATTGTAATACAAATTATTCAATTCATTTCTAAAACACAAAACTAATATTTTCTATCCCATTACCTCGCCACCATTATTATGTATTACTTGACCCGTTACATAACTTGAATCATCAGAAGCTAAAAAAACAAATGTTGGCGCTAACTCATAAGGCATTGCTCCCCTAGCCATCGCAGCATTACTACCTAATGATGGTATTTTTTCACTAACCCAACAAGCTGGTTGTAATGGTGTCCAAAAAAACCCCGGCGCGATCGCATTAACACGAATATTTTTTAAGGCTAAATTTCTGGCTAATGCTCTAGTAAAACCGACTATTGCGCCTTTAGTTGTTACATAATCAATCAATTGTGGGTCACCATAAAAAGTTGTTACTGAAGATAAATTAATGATTGAAGAACCACTTTTTAAATAAGGCAATACCGCTTTCGTTAGATAAAACATTCCATAAACGTTAACTTTCATTGTCCAATCAAATTGTTCATCACTAATACAATCTAATGAATCCTGTTGATACTGAACACCTGCATTATTTACTAAAATATCAATATGTCCAAACCTCTCTAGTGTGGCATTAACTATTTCCGAGCAAAAATTTTTATCAGATATATCACCCGATAATAATAGACACTCTCCACCTAAATTTTCAATATAGTTTTTGGTGTCAGCTGCATCCCGATGTTCATCATAATAAGGAATAACGACTTTTGCTCCCTCTTTGACAAACGCAATAGCGGCTGCTCTTCCTAAACCACTATCACCACCTGTAATTATCGCTACCTTACCATTTAATTTACCACTTCCACGATAATTAGGATTATCAAAGATTGGTTTAGGGTTCATTAAATATTCCATACCAGGTTGTTCAGCTTGCGATTGTTCTGGAGCCATTATTTCATACTCTGTACTTTTTATACCAATTCCATCATAATAATTATAGTATTGATTTCCAAAATGATAATCAAAATTCATATTTTCACCTCAATATAAGATATGTGAAAATATTAAGTTTGACATTTAAATAGCTACTTTATAAAACTTAGTTATACTTATTTAACATTATATAAATTTTTATTTTATTATTTATTAACATATTCATATTTTTTATAAAATACGATTAAAACAATTGTTCATCGAACAGAAATTCACTATAATGAATTTGGATATATTTAATTAGCGTTAGGTGCACTCCTTTGCAATTATGCAAAGGAGGTGATATTTATGACAAAAAGAGAATCATCTCAATTTATTATAATTATCCTCCTATTTATAGTAATATTCATAATACTATTTAAATAGAAAAAAGCACGCTAACGCTCAAGTTCGAGTATTAGTGTGCATACCCAAAGTGGAATGTACCTAACCATACGAAAGTTAAGTATATCCTTTTTTATTATATGAAGTTGCCTTCACTCACATACATAATAGCACATTTTTTTAATTTTGTAAATTTCTATACATAAAGTTTTTATAAACTTCTTAATAAACAATATCTATTAGTAAAATAATAATGTAAGTTTTTTAATTCACACATTAGATAACTTAACCTCTCTTTGAATTATTTCTAGTTTTCTTTAATGTATAACCTTTAGCTTCTAAAAATCTTTTAGAACCCTTTAATGCCATATCAAAACAACTTCCCTCTTGTTGCTCACAATCTCCATTAGTTCGACGTTCATTTTCATGTTTTAAAAATTCATTAATTATATTCATTATTTCATTTTCATCACGTTCTCTTACCGTTGCGTGAATACTTAAAGGAATATTCATATTACCGATAGTTTCTGCCATTGGACTCATTTTACCTATAACTTCATTCCCGATCACTTCTGCTATTTCATTTTTAGCAGCAGCTCTAGTTAAATATTCGCGCATTTTCATATAATCAAACTTTGCATAATTTAGTTTCATATAAACCTCCATCAAAAAAATTTCTAAAACTATTATGCCACATCATAAATAAAAAATATCATAGATATATCTACAATATTTACAAATTATTTTTTATCCGGTTGCAAACTTATATTGACATAATCAATTCGCTCAAAATTTTCTTTTATTTTATTTTCTATTTTACTAATAATTTCATAAGCTTTAGTTATAGATAAATTATGTGTTATACTTACCTTAGCTATTAATTTATAATAAGGTCCATACTTTAAAATAATTAAATCATCAATACTTTTTATATGTGAATTTTCTAACATAACTTTCTTAACATCATTTAAATAATCACAATCGGTTTCTTGTTCTCCTAAAATTGTACTAATATTTTCTTTTAAAACATCAAATCCAACTTTAACAACAAAAATACCTACTAAAATACCCGCAATAATATCCGAATATTTAAAAATACTAATATTAGTCTGCATTAAAATTGATGACACTAAAACAACAATAGAACTAATAACATCAGTACTACTTTCTTTGCCACTAGAGACTAAGATACAACTATTTAATTCACGACCTTTTATACATAAAAAATGCGCTAGTAAAAATTTAACTATAATTGTAAATAAACTTACCAAAATAACAATAACGCTTGGTACAATAACCTTACGATTAATTGAATCATAAATAATCATAAAGCCTAACGATAAAATGACTAAACCTATAAATATACTAATTAAATATTCTATTTTTCCATGACCATAAGGATGTTTTTCATCCGAAGGCTTTTTAGCAAATAATGATCCAATAATCCCAATTATGTCGGTCACAAGATCACTAAATGAGTGGATACCATCAGCCATTAAAGCTCCAGATGAACCAATAAATCCAACAACAATTTTACATAATGCCAGCATAAAATTAGTAATTAAACTCACCAACAAAATACTTGAAACTTTTCCCATCAGCATTACCTCTTTATTCTATATATATTTTATGCCTCAAATAAAATAAGGAATATTAAAATTTCCTTATTCTATTATCTATTTAGCTTGATACCAATTATCACCATAATTTATATCAACTTTAAGTGGTACCTTAAGTTCAAACACATTTTCCATAATATCGCGAACAATTTCCGTAACTCTATCTAATTCAAAGTCCAAACAATCAAAAATTAATTCATCATGAACTTGTAAAATCATTTTGCTTTTTAAATTTTCCTCTTTAAATTTTTTCGCAATATCAATCATCGCTTTTTTAATAATATCAGCACTTGTCCCCTGAATTGGCGTATTAAGAGCCATTCGCTCTCCTTGACTCCTTATCATATAATTTTTATTATTAAGCTCGGGAATAATTCTTTTCCGATTAAATAAAGTTCTAACATAGCCATTTAAATAAGCTTTATCAATACTTTCATCCATATATTTTTTGATTCCTGGATAACTTTCTAAATAATGATCGATAAATTTTTTAGCTTCATTAACAGGAATATCTAAATTTTCCGATAACCCAAAACCACTTATACCATAAATAATTCCAAAATTAACCGCTTTAGCCATTCTTCGCATTTCACTTGTTACCTCATTAATCGAAACATGAAAAATATCACTTGCTGTTTTAGCATGAATATCATCATCATTTTTAAATGCAGTTATTAATGATTCAATATCTGCCATGTGCGCTAAAATTCTAAGTTCAATTTGTGAATAATCGGCACTTACAATTTTAGACGTATTTGATGCAACAAAAGCTTTTTTAATTAATCTCCCATATTCTTGACGAGTTGGAATATTTTGTAAATTGGGTTCAATTGACGATAAACGCCCAGTACGCGTTAAAGCTTGTGTATAAATAGTATGAATTTTATTATCATCTAAAATAGAATTTGATAAACCTTCTATATAGGTTGTATATAATTTTGTATACATACGGTAATCAATTATCAAATTAATAATTGGATGAATATCTTTTAATTTATTTAAAACATCAATTGAAGTTGAATAACCATTGGTTTTTTTCTTACCATGTGGTAAACCCATTTTTTCAAATAAAACCTCACCTAATTGTTTTGGTGATGAAATATTAAATTCTTCACCTGCTAAATCGTAAATTTCTCTACCAATTTCATCAATTTTAATTTTAATTTCTTCGCCCATTTCATTTAGTATTTTCTTATCAACAAAAATACCTTGATATTCCATATCACCTAATACATAAGAAAGTGGCATTTCAATATTATAAAATAAATCTGCCATTTCTTCATCTTTTAATTTTTGAATCAATTCATTCTTTGTTTCATAAATAAATTGAGCCTTTTTTGACGCATTAGAAGCAATAACTTTAATATCTGGCTCACTTAATTTTGTTTTGCCAAAAACATTCTCATAAAAAGGCATGTCATAATTAAAAGAATTGGCTAAATAAGCAATATCATCTTTTATATTATAATCTAACAAGTAACCCGCTAACATCGTATCATAATTAATATTTTCTATCTCTATTCCTTGCCATTTTAGAGCAACATAAACCTTTTTTGCGTCATAAGTTAACTTATCAAAACCCTTTAATATATTATAATTATTTTTAAGTAATTCAAAAGGTATATAAAGATTTTGCTTTGAATTATAAATAGCTAAACCTAATATTTTAGCCGTATGATAATTACTACCTAATATTTCTAAATAAATAGCTGATTCTTCTAATATTTTAATATTATCTATAGTTTTTAAAATGGTAACATCACTAACGATTTCCCTCTTTGCAACATTTTGTTTGTTTTTTAAAAATGAATAAAATTCTAAATCTTCATATATCTTAATTAAATCTTCAGTTTGTTCTCCTAAATATCTTATGTCTTCTAAATTAATATCAACGGGTACATTCTTTACAATGGTCGCTAAATCATAACTCATATAAGCATTATCTTTATCTTTAATTAATTTTTCTTTTAAAGCACCTTTTATTTCATCAATATTATTATAAATATTATCTAAAGATTTATATTGTTGTAATAATTTTAAAGCGGTTTTCTCTCCAACTCCACTAACACCTGGAATATTATCTGAACTATCTCCCATTAAAGCTTTTAAATCAATTATATTAATAGGTTTTATTCCATAATCGTCAATAAAAGTTTTTTCTGTATAGAAAATATAATCTTTTTGTTTAAGCAATTTTATATTAACATCACTACTAATAAGTTGTAATAAATCTTTATCACTACTAACAATTAAGCCCTCATAATTAGAATCTTTATTGCAATATTCAGCAAATGTACCTATGATATCATCAGCCTCATAGTTATCAATTTCATAATATTTAATACCCATTGCTGTTAATATTTCTTTAGCAAGTGGAAACTGTAATTTTAATTCATCTGGTGTTTCCATTCTTCCACCCTTATATGATTCATATTTCGCATGTCTAAACGTTTTCCCTTTATCAAAAGCCACAATCATATAAACGGGTTTTTCTTCACTAACAATTTTGTTTATCATGCTTACAAAGCCAAACAAAGCATTAGTTGGAAAATTTTTGCTATTTTTCATTAAATTGCCATTATATGCGGTTGCATAGTAACTTCTAAAAAGTAGATTATTACCATCCACTAAGATTATCTTTTCCATTTTTATCACCTATACAATTGTACCATAAATAAAAAAATAATGCGATTACTATGCAGCAAATCGATTATTATTTGAATAATACCTATTACTATGAATTAAATTTTCATATACCTTTTTAGACTTTGTAATAGAGTTATTTAGTTCACTTGAAATAGGAGCATGATAATTTTCCATAATAAAATTTCGAACATTTTGAACCAATATTTCATTATCATGAAAATTGTTATGATTAAGAACTAATTGATGTAACATTTCATCATAATCTTGCTTATTATATGTTATAGTGAAATTTGCTCTAGCAATTGCTTTACTATTATTTTTAATATCACTTAATAAATATTTAAAATCTCTAGTTGAATGCTCAAAACCATAGATTCTAATTTTACTATTCGTTGTATAATTATTTTTTATAAAATGATTGACTACTAATATCCATACATATTGAAATAATTGTTCTTCATGACCAGTAGTTTTTAGCGATATGCCATAAACAAGTGTTTGATTATCAAATAATTCTAGTTTAACTATTTGCCCTATATCATCAATATCATCTTCTTTGGGAGCCGAATTAAAAAAAGATAATTGAATAGATAAATTATTAAAACTATTAATTATAATAGCTCGCCTAAAGATTTCATACACTCTTTTATAATAATCAAACCAAGTTTCTATTTTAATTAAATTTCTATTTTCGGTCATAAAATCATCTCACTTTCTAAAAGGGTATTAGAGTAATATATCATAAATATGTAAAAATTCAAAGAAAAATTTCATAATTTTCACAAAAATATTCGACATCATTCTATTTTTGTGATATAATCATTTCGTTAATTTGAAAGGAGTATAAAAATGAAAAGAACAAAAATTGTTTGTAGCATAGGTCCAGCTAGTAATCAAGTTGATACTATGGAACAAATGGTATTAGCTGGTATGAATGTTGCCAGAATAAATTTCTCACATGCAACAATGGAAGAAAGGCAAATTGCGCAAGATTCAGCAAGAGAAGTTCGTAAAAGAACGGGAAGAAATATTGCAATTCTTTGGGATACTAAGGGTCCAGAATTTAGAAGCGGTGTCTTAGAAAACGATTCAATTAATTTAGTTGATGGAAAAACAATTCGTATTGTTAAAGAAAATGTGCTTGGTAATGAAGAACGAATTACTGTTAATCACCCACAAGTGTTAGACGACCTAGTACCAGGAGATTTTATTTTATTAGAAAATGCCAAAATGAAAATTGAAGTTGAATCTAATGATGATGATGGTGGTGTAACTTGTCGTATTATTAATGGCGGTATACTTGGAAACCGTAAAAGTTTAAGTATCCCTGGTAAAAAACTTAATATCCCATACATTAGTGAAGTAGATAGACAAGATATTATCTATTCTTGTGAACATGGGGGAGAATTTTTAGCTATTTCATTCGTTAGTGGACCAGAAGATGTTCTTGAAGTAAAAGAAATTTTAAAAGAACATGGTAGAGAAGACTTGCAGATTATTTGCAAAATCGAAAGTGAATTAGGTATTCAAAACCTAGAAAAAATACTTGAAGTATCAGCAGGTATTATGGTAGCTCGTGGTGACTTAGGAACAGAAATACCAAGTGAAATGTTACCAATCGTTCAAAAAGATATGGTTAAAACTTGTCGTCGTATGGGTAAAATTTGTATTGTTGCTACCGAAATGCTTGAAACAATGATGGAAAATATGCGTCCAAAAAGAGCTGAAACTAGCGATATCGCAAACGCTGTATTCGATGGAACTGACGCAGTTATGTTAAGTGGTGAAACAACTATTGGAAAACATCCAATTGAAACGGTTAAAGCTATGGCTGATATTTGTGAAACAGCCGAAAAATATGCCAAATTCGATTACGAACCAACAGAAAATAATATCACAACAGCTATTGCTAGAAGTGTTGTTGATAGTGTTGATATTTTAAATGCCAAGTTAATTTGTGCAGCAACTATGAGTGGTAAAACAGCTAGAGTTATTAGTAATCTAAAACCAAGCTCAACAATCTTAGCTCTATGTCCAGATGAAAAAACGGGACGTCGCCTTGCTTTAAACTGGGGAATATATTCTGCTAATGTTGGCGAAATGGAAAATACCGATGATATAATTAAAGTTGCTAAAGAAAAAGCTGTTGAGATGTTTAATTTAGAAAAAAAAGATGTTGTTGTTATTACTGGTTCATTCCCTAAACACCAAACAGAACATACTAATTTAATGAAAATTGAAGAAATATAGTAAACTTTTACTATATTTTTTTAACATAAATAATTAAAGTTTATTCGTTTTATAACTACCATTTATCAACCTTTTTAACCACTTCTAAAATTCTAACTCCAAAGCAATTTCATATAATCTACTTCTATCTACCTCTATAAAACTTAGTATAATAAAACGTCACCTCAATTTATATTATGTTCTACAAATTTTTTTATTTATAAATAAAAAGTCAACATTCAAAATAAATCTAAAATACCTTTTAACCTTATACCTCAGATATTGTCTTGCTTAAATTATTATAAATATGATTGATTTTTTATTAATTTATTAAAACAAAGATAGAGCGAAATTAAAATTTCTAACAAAAAAAATAGAATAATCTATCTTTTACACGTAAGCCCCATATCAGTAAATTCATCTATAAATTTACTTAAAGATATTTCTACATTACCAGTTCCTAAATCTAATTCTTTATAAGCATCTTTATCAATTTTATCAAATGCCATTGAAACCTCAATTGTTATATCTTTATCCCCCTTCAATACTTTAGTAGAAATACCATCATATTCATTAAATCTATCATATTGATTTTTAAAACCTTCATAAAAACTATCTATATTTGCATATTGTAAATAATTGGTTAAATCAAATTTCATTTCAATAGTTTGATTAACTAACTTATCTTTATCAAAATCACCAACAACTTGTATTGATGCGGTTAAATCATCCTGCGTTATATCTCCAGAACAAGTAACACTTTTTTTCCCACAACCTGTTAATAAAATAATTAAAAATAAAATAACAGTATAAGATAAAAATTTTTCCATATATTCTCTCCTTCATTTAAGTATATATGGTAACATACTAAAATATTAAAGTCAAATTTATAACCAAACTCCAAAAGCAATTCCAAGCATGCTTAATATAAAACCTGCAACCCAAAATATTTTAACAATATCAGTTTCACCCCAACCAAGTTTCTCAAAATGGTGATGAATTGGCGCCATTAAAAACACTCGATGGTGAAATTTTTTTATCGCAATTGTTTGAATAATTGTGCTAAGCGTTTCAACAATAAAAACACCTGCTACAATTACTAAAGTAATTTCATGACTTGTTAAAATCGCAATCGTGGCTAAAGTAGCACCAAGTGATAAGGAGCCTGTATCCCCCATAAAAACTTTCGCTGGATGTGTATTATAAAATAAGAAGCCCAATAATGATCCAACTAATATAAAGCAAAATACAGCCATATCCTCACTACCCGATATCCAAGTAGAATTCCAACTAATAAGTCCAAATGCTAAAAAAGCAATTAAAGATAACCCACCAGCTAATCCATCTAACCCATCAGTAATATTAACCGAATTAGAGCCTGCTAAGAGTACAAATAAAAGAAATATTCCATGAAACCAACCCATATCAATCCTAATACCTAAGGTGTGAATATCTAAAACCGGTTCATTACCATTATGGATAAAAATATAGAAAAAAATGACAGCAATAAACAATTGTCCAAATAATTTTTGTAAAACGGTTAACCCTGCATTATTCCCTCTTTTAATAATTAAGAAATCATCTAAAAATCCTAAAACAGCATACGCTACAAAAACAAACATAACAATAAATAAATTTTCTGTAAATTCTATTTTATTAAGTAATAATAAAATAATTACTGTTAAAATGGTTGGAATAATAAATATTAAGCCTCCCATCGTAGGAGTACCATCTTTCTTCTTATGCTGTGCTAAAAAAGTACTAACTTTCTGCTTTACATTTCTTCTTTTTAAAAATGGTATAAAGAAAAAACCAAAAACAACCGATAAAATAAAACCTATCATCATTGCTAATATAGCTTTTGCTAAAATTAACATAATCTCATCCCCTACAAATAATTAACAATAACAGTATATCATTTTTAAGTAAATTTTGTATAGTACTTTTATAATAAAAAAAAATAAAACAAAGTTATTGTTCTATTTTATAAGTAGTTCCTTCCCTACTATCATTTAAAGTAATACCAATATCTTTTAGTTCATCTCTTATAAAATCAGATATTGCATAATTACTGTCTTTTTTAAATTGTTCTCTTAGTTTAATTAAAATATCAATAATTTCACTTTCCTTGTTATTAGTAATATTAAATTCTAACTTAAGTCCAAAAATATTTTGAAGTAAATCTTTAAGAATACTAGCGATATATCTCTTTTCATTAAGATCGCTAGTTATATTGCCAATCTTTAACATTTGCAATAAATGTGATAAAGCTAACGATGTATTTAAATCATCAGCCATAGACTCCATAAAAGACATTTTACACTCATCAACATCCGGATAAGCTATCAACAGATTTTTATCTGAGCTATAAGCATTATTCTTTATAAAATCTAAAAACTTTTCATATATTTTTTGAGTTTCAGCTAATCCCTGTTCCGTAAAATCTAAAACACTACGGTAATGATTTTGTAATAAATAAAGTCTTAAAACATCTGGATTATACTTAGATAATAAAGTTTGTAAATCGATTGAATTGCCTAATGATTTGCCCATTTTCTGTCCATTAATTGTAACTAAATTATTATGAACAAAAAATCTTGCAAAAGATGTATCATTAGCTAAAGTTGATTGAGCAATTTCACATTCATGATGTGGGAACATGTTATCGATTCCACCGCCATGAATATCAAAAGTATCACCTAAATATTTTTTAGCCATAACGGAACACTCAATATGCCAACCTGGGTACCCTAAACCAAAAGGTGAAGGCCAACGCATAATATGTCCATTATCCGCACATTTCCATAACGCAAAATCCTCATTACATTTTTTATCACTAGCAATATCTATTCTTTGTCCAGATAATGTTTCATCTAAACTTCTGCCTGACATAATACCATAATCTTTAAACTTATGAATATCAAAATAAACATTACCTTGTTCCGTTTTGTAAGCATAGCCTTTATCTAATAATTTTTGAATCATATCAATTATTTCAATAATATGTCCAGTAGCGCGACAACTTATGGTTGGACGCAAAACATTTAGCTTATCCATAGCATCAAAATAAAAATTCTCATACTTATAGGCAATCGCAACAGGATCAATTTGTTCTATCTTGGCCTGCTTTTGAATTTTATCTTCACCATCATCAACATCACCAACAATATGTCCAACATCTGTAATATTTTGAACATATTTAACCTTATAACCATTATATTCAAAGAAACGCCTTAGCGTATCAAATGTTACATAACTTCTTGCATGACCTAAATGCGGCATACCATAAACAGTAGGCCCACAAACATACATACCAACGCATCCTGATACTAATGGAACAAAATCCTCTTTTTTTCTAGTTAATGAATTATATAATTTCAAATTCATAACCCCACCTCTTAATAAATTATATCATACAAACCAACTTAAAATACAAAAATATTTAAAATAAAACAGTGATTTTTGCTTTAAAGTCTTGTTTTATAAGCAATTTAGCAAATGTTTAAGTTGAATTTACTACTTTCTAATATGATTTTATTGTTAAATTTTCTTTTTGACAAAAAATATGAAATGAAACTACTTGTCATTTTTTCTAAAAAAGTATATTATAATAATAATCTATTAACAAGGGGAAATTTGTTATGAAATTATATTATTCACGATTACAAATTGAATTGACACGTAGATGCAATCAAAGTTGTGCTCATTGCTGTAGGGGAGAATCACAAAATATCGATTTGACAAAAGAAATTGTTGATGAGTACTTCGAAAAAAATGAGATTTATTATATAGGAACATTGTTATTCTCAGGAGGCGACCCAACATTAAATGGTAAAATACTTGAATACATTGTAGATAAAATAATTGAAAAAGAAATTATTGTAGATATGTTTATGTTTGGTATTAATGGTTTATCTTATAGCGATGAATTAGTAAATGGATTAAATAAGTTAAGAGATTATATTTTACTAAAAAGTGAAAAACAAAGACATTGGCCTGGGGTGCTTATGGTATCCCAAGATCAATTTCACAAAGAGGCTAATCCAGAAGTAGTAGAGAAATTGCAAAGACTAACTTATTTTTCTCCTATTAATAAACATATAATGAAGGAAGAAAATATTTTACCCTATGGTAGAGCATTAGAAAATGGATTAAGTAAACAACAGCCGGATTTAAATAAATTAATAGATTATCAAAAAAATTATAGAATAAGAGAATATAAGGGAGATACCTATTTGGTAATTTCTTATCAATATATTTCTGCAAATGGAAATATAATAAACGATGGCTGTCAATCATATGATTTAATGGATGAATACGCCTTAGGAAATGTACAAAATCAATGTATAGAAGAAATTTATACAAAAGGCCCTTTAAAGAAATTAAAAAGGCTTTAAAAAGTATGTAGATAGTTATTTACATTTATTTTTTATTGAATTTTAATGATATTAAATAACACTTAAATTATTCTGCTACATACTTCATACTACATAATAAGGGTAATCCTATCCTTATTATAGTGAAGGCTTTAGTGGCTACGCCACTAGTCTTCCCATAAGTATATTTTTAATACTATGTTATTACATAGTATTTTTTTGTTTAAGCATTTACGAGATAATTATATAATCGATTGATAAATTTTTACTACCAATTCTCTACTTTTGAAAGTCAAAATAAAAAATAAGATACTATTGACTAAAAAAACTATATTTTATATATAAAATTATCTTTATACCTCGAAAAATATGTAATTTTATAGTAAAATAATATTTAGAGGTGATAAAATGAAAAATTACTATATTGATCTTGGTTCATCAACAATAAAAGTATATTGCTTTGAAGCAGAATTAAAACTTATAGAAGAACACTCTATCTATTTTAAAAATGATTTTGATGCTGAATTAGGAATTAGTGAAAATAATCTAAAAGAATTATGTAATTATTTTGAAGAACTTAAGAAAAAATATAATTTAAAATATGATAACACATTTATTTTCGTTACAGGTATTTTTAGAAATTTAGTAGCGACAAAAAAACAAGAATTAGTTAGATTATTCAATGATACCTTTGACTTACATTTTAATATTATAAGTCACGGTATTGAAAATTATTATTTAGCTAAGGCAATGGAAAATAATTATAACAATAACAAAGTATTAATTATAAATATGGGTGGTAAAACAACAGAATTAGTAACTTTTGTTGGAGCCAAAATAACTGATACAAAAAATTTAAACTTGGGAGTCGCCGATTTATTAAATCATTTTGATAAAGTTAATGACCAATATAGTGGTAATACGATAGAAGAAATGGAAGCTTTTGTCAAAGAAAAACTAATTGATATTGAACTAGATAAGGATTATGATTGCGCTATATTCACAGGTGGTGAAGAAAGATTTGAACTACTAACTGGTTTTAATCTAATCGACAACACTTTATTTAATGATAATATTCATAAATATATGTTAAGCTTAGAAAATTATATTAAAGGTACAGAAAAAGTATTCAATGAACTTACTATTGAAGAATTATATGAATTAATGCCATCTAATCCTAAATGGATGGATGGAGCTCGAAGTGGCGCAATTATACCATTAGTACTATTTAAAATAACAAATGTGCGTTGGATTATTCCATCAGACTTAAACTTAATAAATGGAGTTATTAACGATTTAAAATAAACTTACTAGGGAGTTTGGTTATGATAAAAAATGTAATAGCAGTGATTGATGGCGAGGCTGGGAGTTGTGGAAAAGCCAAAGTCATTGGCGAAATAGCAACCGATAAATCAATTGAACTAGGAGCATCTGTAACTAATTGTATGCCTAATGCTGGGCATACTTTTGTTGATGAATTTGGCCACGCTACTATTTTTAGAAATATACCTGTCTCAGCCGTCAATCCCAATACAGAATTATTTATAGGACCCGGTTCTGCTATCGATATGGGAATATTTGAAAATGAATATGAAAATGTCAAAGAGTATTTAGGTAATAGAAAAATTTATGTTCACGAAATGGTACCTCTAATTGAAGAAAGACATAAGCAATATGAAAAGAAAAAGATTAAAAGTGGCTCAACATTTAAAGGCTGTGGCGCTGTTACACGTGAAAAAGTTATAAGAGATAAAAATTTAAAATTCTTTAAATCATACAAAAACGCCATTGTCTGTTCTAATAATGAATGGCTCGAAAGATTATATAATCATCTTGATAACAGAACAGAATATGTAATGCTAGAAGGAGCTCAAGGTTGTGATTTAGATCTAAACCATAGTGGTAATTATCCTTATGTCACAAGTCGAAATGTTTCTACATCCCAATTACTTGCCGACTCTGGAATAGCAGCAGAAAGACTACTACAAACCATTATGGTTATAAGACCATTTCCAATTAGAATCAGCAACATAACCGAATCAGGTCAAATTATATATACAGGCGATTATGGAAAAGGCAACGAATTAACATGGACACAAATTAATCTTGCCTCAATGTATCAAAGATATCCTCATTACAATGATATTAACTATTATAATAATTCACTAGATATTAGTAAAGTTAACTATTTATTTCAACATTGTCCTAAAGTATATTTAAAACAACTATTTGGTGAAAACTATAAAGAAAAAGACTTAACTGCTATAACTTTATTAGAAGCATTAGAATTAGAAAGATTAATATATAAAGCAAAAGGTATCAGTCAATATCAAACCAAATTAATTGAACTCCCAACATTTGATAGTAACTATAATGATAATACTATATTTGATCAATCTGAACAAACAACTGTAACGAAGCTGGAAAGAAGAGTATTTGATTTAGATATTGCTAAACTTAAAACAAATTGCAAAATTAATACACCATCTAGTCTATACTTAAACTTTTTTCAGCATCTAAGCCTAGATTTCAAAGGCGAAATTGGGCATTTTAATGATTACCATTTTAATAGATATTTAAGAGAATATTTTAATTGGTTAGAAAATGAAACTGGTATAGAAATATCTGCTTTAGGAACTGGACCTAAGAATAACGAAAGAATTCTAAAAAAAAATTTAATAAAAGAATAAAAAAACAATAATAAAACCTCATTTACTAAATAATAGAAATGAGGTTTATATTTTTATATATTATAATACATATTTAAACATAATAAGTTTAAAAAATAACTTTTCTTAGTGTTTTAGCAATTTCATCTTTTGTTTCGCAAGTATATTCTACACCTTGTTCTCCAACAAAATAAGCTTTATGCCTGCCACTACCTATTTTAGATAAATCATTAGCAATAATGTATTTGGCTAAATTTTTTTCTCTTAATTTAGTAGCTACTTCAATTAATTCTTCTTTTGATACGCCGTCTAGTAATTTAAAGCCAATTAAATCTGTTGAAGGAGAGATTTTTTTGATTTCTCCAATAACTTTAGGTGTAAGAGCTAATTTAAACATTAAATCTTTTTCATAAGAAGAAATTTTATGTTCATCACTAACAGTAGTTTCTGGATTTCTAATAATAGCTAAAATTTCTTCATTTAATGCTTCTAATGATAAATTTTTATTATAAATTTTACAAGCAATTTCTTCTGCTAACATTCTAGCAGTAATACTATATTCACCCTTATAATCACCTACGGCAGCGCTATGAATTACAACATCAATTTTATTATTTAATAAAATTTTTTTTAACGCATTAATCAAATCATCAGTTGATTCAATAGTAATCTCTTCTAACTTTGCTGAAGACACATTTGGTCTTCTAGATAATTTTGTTGCTAAATAATAAAGCCTATTTATTTCATTTTCCTGATTAATAATAAAATCATCAGCAATTTTTGCTCCTAATGCACCTGTTGACATATTAGTAATTTTCATTACCGCATCTAATCTTTCATTAGTTGGTCCAGCTGTAATAATTATATTTTTTTTCATTTTCGTACCTTCTTTCTTATTTTTCCTACCTCTATCATTTTAGGA
The DNA here is from genome assembly GCA_947056845.1 of uncultured Mycoplasmatota bacterium. Taxonomy (GTDB): domain Bacteria; phylum Bacillota_I; class Bacilli_A; order RF39; family UBA660; genus CAJLIR01. The sequence continues at coordinate 8,878 of CAMSCJ010000014.1, read as the reverse complement.
TTATTTAAATAATTGTCACTTCTTCCAAATCTAGAAAAATCATTTATAAATTCTCCATAAAAATATTCCGAATCATTACCTAATTTTAATATTGAAGATGGATGTTCATCTGATATAATCCCCTCTTTTTTTAACCATTCCCTTTCATGTTGTTGAATAGGACCATAAATATAACTTTCACCAGTACCGTATGACACCCCCTTATATGTGGAAACACAATTCACCATAAATGTATAAATATTTTCACAATGATTGTGAACTACCCTACTTTCGTCTAAAAATACTTTTGGATTATTATTAGAACAAATACATAATATTCCAAATAAATTTGGATCATTTCTTGCTATGTAATATGCATTTTGATAATACTCCATACAATTTAATATGATTAGCTTTTTATTATCAAATATAAAAGTATGACTATCCAATTTTTGATTTAAAAATTCTGAATTAGAAATTTTTCTAATATTTCTAATCATCGGTTCTGCACCACTAGCATTACATTTTGGTATTCGATACTCTTTATTTTCAAAAAAGACAACTGTTTGATTAATACCATTATTATAGATACTTCCTGCAACAATTAATTTATTATTAGATAGATTCATAAAATATTCATAATAATCTTCACTATAACACATCTCCGGTAATATAACGATATCTGGATTTTTAGTACTAATTAATTTTTTTACTTCTTGCATCTGTTCTTTAAATTCCATTGTTTCAATCAAATATTCATCAGTACTAGTACAATCAAGATCAACCACTAATTGTAACCCTAATATCTTTAACTCACTCATTTTTATCCCTCCTCTATTTGTATTTTATAACAATTATTGATATAATTAAAATATATATTTCTTATGTTTATTATAAGGAGGACTTATGAATATTGATTTTAATCTTTATTATATTTTTTATGTAACCGCTAAAAATCAAAATATAACAAAAGCAGCTGAAGAATTATATGTGTCGCAACCTTCTGTTACCCAAGCTATAAAATCGCTAGAAAAACAAATTGGAGCAACTTTATTTATTCGTACAAAAAAAGGCGTAAAACTAACTGAAGAAGCAAGTATCCTCTATGAATTTATTAAGGAAGGAATTACTTATATTAAAAATGGTGAAAATAAATTCCAAGAACTTATGAATCTACAAGAGGGTACATTAAAAATTGGAGCAAGTACTACAGTTACAGAAAATGTTTTAGTCCCATACTTACAAAAATTCAAGGAACTGTATCCTAAAATTTCTATTTCCATTATCAATCATTTAACAACCGATTTAATAAAATTATTAAGAAATGGAAGTGTTGATTTATTAATTTTAAACTTACCTACTAAAGAAACTAATGATCTAAAAATAATACCATTTTATGAAGTTCACGATACTTTTATGGTAGGAAAAAAATATCAGCATTTAATAAAAAATAAATGGGATATTAAAGATTTAGCCAGCTCAGACTTTATTTTTCAAAGAAACCCATCTAATACTAGGCAATTTTTAGATCAATGGCTCAAAAAAGAGAATATTTTAATTAATCCTAAACTTGAAGTCGTTAGTTTCCATTTAGTAAAAAATTTAACTAAGGTCGGAATGGGAATAGGCTATTTAACAAAAGAATTTGTTATGACAGAAATAGAAAATAAAGAATTATTTGTTCTTCCAACAACGCAAAAAATTCCCTCAAGAAAAATTGGCATCGTAACACTAAAAAATAATATACCTTCATTTGCTGCTAGACAATTTTTAAATTTAATAAATAAAAATACAAAAATAAACCATTGATATAAAAAGACGATAACAAAAATATTTTTTCTTCTAGTTATAAATTGTATTTACCACCAGAACAAGAATTAATTAGTGTTGTTGAAGAAAAAAAGAAAAATTTAGAGATGAACAATTAAGCCAAAAGGAAAGTATCCATAAAAAAATAATTATATATAATGAAAAAGACAATATTAGGTATATAATTACTTAGAATTGTCTTTTTCTTTTTGTATATTCTTATCAAAATGACTAAAATTATCAACCTAAATCTTTTTTATATGGTAGTAACTATAACTTAATACTTAAAAAGATTTCATATAGATTTTCTTTTTATCTTCTTCGTTCTCACTTAATAGGTAGCTATAGTCATAGTTACTTATTCTTTTTGAACCCCCTAGTTCTGGTAGATCGATTAAACATAGCACTTTTGTAACATTTCCTCCTAGTCGTTCGACTAATTTGATAATTGCCTCCATTGTTCCTCCAGTTGCCATTAAATCATCAATTATTGCCACGTTTTGACCAGGTTTTATAGCATCCTTATGAATTTCTAAAGTATCTGTTCCATATTCTAATTCATACTCTTGTTGAATAGTTTCTGCTGGTAATTTATTTGGCTTTCTAACAGGAACATATCCTTTGTTTAATTTATAAGCAACAGGGGCAGCAAACATAATTCCTCTTGCTTCTGGACCAACGATAATATCTACATCTTGATTAATCTTGTTTGCTAGAAAGTCAATTGCAAGATGGTAAGCAACTGGATCCTTTAAAATAGTTGTAATATCTTTAAAGTTAATTCCAGGTTTTGGATAATCATTAATTCTTCTTAGAGTTAATGCTAATTTAAGTTTTACTAGATAGTCTACCATTTTCTTATATTCTTCATTATGTGGTAGTAATTGATTGCTATCTATTAGATGAAGCAGCTCTTCTATACTTACCCAACAAGTATAGGAAACTTCCTCTTTTTGAAGAATAATATCTTCTTTATTGATGTTTTGCCTTGCTATAAATACATCAACCAATTCATTACTATCAATATCATCATATTTTAACCTCTCATGAATAGTTGCAAAGTACTCTACATTTTCTAAATCTAAATCAATTCCCAACTCTTCTTTTGTCTCTCGAAATATTTACAAAATTATGGTAGAATATAGTAAATAGGAGGTTAAAATTAATGAATAATGAAACTGAAAAAGACTATACTAGATTAGTAGCTGCACAGAATGAATCAAAAAGAAGATTAAAAATTAAAAGTATTAATAATACTTTGTCAGAGGAACATAAAAAGAAAAGTATGTTTGCTATTGCTTCTGGTGTTTGTTTTGCTGGGGTAATGGTTGCCACTCATTTTTCTGGAGTAGATGTAAATCAAGCAATCCAAACTGAAATTCAAGCATTAAGTTCTTTTGATGCACTTAAGGAATATTTAGGAACATTTACACCTGCTATGTGGGGAACTATTATTGCAACTGCGGGAAGTTTATCTAAATATATTAAGCATAAGAAAAATTATGATAAAGCAAATCAAGAATTTTACGATATGATGGATAATCAACCTGAAGATTATCAAGATATTGTTGAAACTCAAGCAAAAAGCAGATAGGAGGATAAAAATGTTTGAAAAAGGAAATATTTTGACACTTGCAGATGATAATGAATATAGTGTTGTAGACCAATTTAAAGATAATGGCAATATTTATGTGTATTTAGTAGATATAAATAACAATGCAAATATTATTTATGGTAAATTAGAAAATGATGAAATAGTTGAATTAGATGATCCTGATGAATTAGAAAGAATAATCAAAATTGTTAACTCCAACTTACATAACAATTAATTAAAAAGCAGAAATCCAAAAGAAACATTGTAACTAATGGATTTCTGCAAATAACCTACTTTAAAACAAGTAGGTAACACACTACTAAGTTGCCAAAAGCAACTTAGATTTGTGCCAAAGGAAAGCCTTTGGAATCCTATAAATATCATAGTTTAATTACTATGATATTTTGTTGTCGAAGTATTGGTGCCATTATATACTAGATAGCTGACCTTTTTTGATAGCACCAGCTAATCCAAACTTCGTTCTTTCTGATGTTCTTTCGATTTCAAGTTGAGCAAGTATAGTAGTCATTCTCATAAAGAATACACCTGTTGAAGTCTCTGTATTTAACTCTTCACATATACTTTCCAAACTACAATGATTTTCTTCTAATAATTTACAAATGGTTTCTAAATCTTGGATAGAACGAGTCAGTCTATCAAGTTTATAAACAATAATTTTGTTTATCTTGCCATCCTTCATATCTTGAACCATTTCTTGAAATTTAGGTCATTTCATATTTTTGGCAGAAACACCTTCTTCACGATAAATCTTGTAAATTTGATACTTTTTGTAATCACATAATCTTTTCATACTTTCTCCTTGCTCATCAAGGCTAAAACCCTCACAAACTTGATCTTCCGTACTTACACGAGGGTACAATCCACAAATTACTTCTTTTTCATTCAATACAAAATCATCTCCTTTTCTTATTTTCTTGCGACATTTCTTATGACAATTCTTATGTCATTTGTTACGACATTTCAAAAAAAGAGAAGTGAAGGTACTACGAAATATAATACTTTCACTTCTCAAAATACATTGTAAGACTATGGGATAATTATCTATCCACTATATTAATTATACAGCTTTTGTCTTAAAATGTTCATCCTGTGAAAGTCTAGTTCATAGTGTTTAAGTAGTTTTCTAATTCTGATATTTGTATTTTATTTGTTAGATTTCCAATATAAATATCAGTAGAATAATTAAATACAAGAAAAGTAATACCTTTATAACTCTATGAGGTTCTATAAAGTGTAAATTAGATTTATCAATCTTTCTAATACTACCATTAATAAAAGTTGGCTTCACTTTATTAAATTGACAGATAAACTCTAACTTCTTTCTTAATGAGTCTTCAATAGGTATCTCTTGTTTAATAATATGAATCATAAACACCATCCTTCCTTTAGGATGATTTCTTTGTAAATCACAAAAAAACCAATCTTTCGATTGATTTTCTATATATCAATGTTCGAAAAGTTCGAACAGATTCGTCAATGGAGCGAATCACATACAAGTTACGAACTCTGTTCTCTTCCTATAAATATTATAAATGAATTGTTATTAAATTTCAATGGGAGTACAGAAAAAACATATTTTAATCCATATAATTATAAAACAGACTTGTGGAGTGTTTATGAATTGAGTAAATCTTCAAAGTTTAACTATTTTAAGGCATAATAATATTAGAAAATTAAATATAGGAATAGTATTCTTATATTTTATATAAAAAATGTTATTTTTAAAATAAGGAAATAGCCTTAATACATATTAAAATTATTATTAGAATAAAAATTGTTTTTACAATTTTTCACCAATTTTTCTTTTTACTATTGACAAAAACTAATTCAATTAGTTAAAATTATAATGTGATTAGTTGTGGAGGATAATATGTCAAAAAATAGTATTAGTGATGAACTTATTATTGAAACTTCTGCTTGTATAGCAAATAAAGTTGGAATAGATAATTTGTCTCTTAAAATGATTGCAGAAGAATTAAATATTAAATCGCCTTCTTTGTATAATCATATAAAAAGTCTTGATGAAATAAAACAAAGACTTATGGTTTATGGGTGGAAGCAAATGGAAGAAAAAATGCTTGATTCGGCTGTTGGAGTATCAGGATATGAAGCATTAAAGAATATGTGCTACTCTTTTTATGATTATGCTACTAATAATAAGGGGGTTTTTACTGCTATGCTTTGGTATAACAAATATGAAAATACTCAAAAAGAAAATGTTACTACAAGACTATTTAATATGTTATTCAAAATAATGAAGTCTTTAGATATTAGTGATGATAACATAAACCATATTATAAGAACATTAAGAGGTTTTTTGGAGGGATTTTCTTTACTCGTAAATAATAATGCTTTTGGAAATCCAATATCTATCGAAGAAAGTTTTGACTTATCACTAGAAATAATTGTGAATGGCATAAAATCATTAGAAGGAGCGAAATAAAATGAATGAATATGTAAATTTAACTTTAGAAAATATTGAAGATGAGCATATCTGTTGTGCGATCGGAGATAAAAAACATCAACTAGGTGTCAATAGTAAAAAGGAATGGATTAAAAGTAAATTAGAAGAGGGACACATTTTTAGAAAACTAAATGCTAGAGGAAAAGTATTTATTGAATATGAGCCAATAGAAACGGCTTGGGTGCCAATAAGTGGTAAGAATTATGTATATATATATTGTTTATGGGTGGCAGGAAGTTTTAAAGGAAATGGTATTGCAAAAGAATTATTAGAATATGCAATAAATGATTCTAAAGAAAAAGGTATGAGTGGTATATGTACTTTAACTTCTAAAAAGAAAAAACCTTTTATTGGCGAAAAAGAGTTTTTCGTTCATTATGGCTTTAAAGTCATTGATGAAATAGGAGATTATGAATTATTAGCGCTTCAATTTGACGGTAGTGAAACACCTAGATTTAATGATAATGCTAGAAATATGAAAATAGATAATCAAAATTTTACAATTTATTATAGTAATGAATGTCCTTATGTAGAATATGAAGTAAAAGAACTAACTGAATATGCAAAAGAAAATAATATTAAGATTAACTTCATCAAAATTGATTCTTTGGAAAAAGCAAAAAATGCGCCTTGTATATTCAATAATTGGGCTAACTTCTATAAAGGCGAATTTGTTTCAAATACTATATTAAATGCTAATTCTTTTGAAAAGTTGATTAGTAAGTAAAATGGAATTTATAAAAGCAAAAACAATACTTACAAAAGTAAAATATGGGTCGGAGTGGTATGGCATAGATTATAATATGAATCTATATAGAGGATGTTCGCATAGATGTATTTATTGTGATTCACGAAGTAATTGTTACCATATAGATAATTTCGATATAGTTAGAGGAAAAGAAAATGCTTTAAATATTTTAGAACAAGAACTTTGTAAAAAACGAGAAAAAGGTGTTGTTGGAATTGGGGCAATGTCCGATACTTATAATCCATTAGAGAAACAATATGAACAAACAAGAGGAGCATTAAAACTTATATCGAGGTATGGCTTTGGTGTTTCTATTGATACGAAAAGTGACTTAATTTTAAGAGATATTGATTTGTTAAAAGAAATAAATTTAAAAAACAATGTAATTATTAAATTTACAATCACTACTCCAAATGATGATTTATCAAGAATAATCGAGCCAAATGTTTGTGTATCTTCCAAAAGATTTCAAGCAATTAAAAAATTAAATGACAATGTATTTTTGTAGGTATTATGATGAATCCTGTCTTACCATTTATAACAGATAAAGAAGAAGATATAAAAGAGTTAGTAAGACTTGCTTATTTAAATGGTGCTAAATTTATTCATACTTATATGGGTATGACTTTAAGAGAAAATCAAAGAGATTATTATTTTAATAAACTAGATCAAAACATCAATGGTTTAAAAGAGAAATATATTAAATACTATGGTAATAAATATAAATGTATAGTACCAAATTATAAAAAAATATATAAGGAATTTATTGATGAGTGTAATAAATATGGATTGTTATATGATATGAAAGACATTATTAAAGCATATAAAAAAGAAATAAAAAGCAGCGAACAAATAACATTATTTTAAAATATAAGATTGCAATTTGAAAATAGATAAAGTGAAAAGGAAAAAATAATTTAGTCGAGAAACTTTGGAATTGTCACTATTAGAAAAATCGGCTATAAAGGAATCATAAAAAATAGTAATTGTCATTAGGCAACTACTATTTTTGTTTTGGTATATTTATTTTTTCAGTCTGCTTATCCAAAAGTCAAAATCAATCATTTTATTTTTCAAAAATTCTTCATCTTCAAAATAGCCAAAATTATGAAGCCTTTTTTTAAGTTTTAATAATTCGTTTATGCACTCCTCTAAACTTTCAGCAATATAAGTAATGTCGCTATTAGATAAAGAATTTATTTTAAAATCATCAATCAATTTTCTTATAAAATCAGATTGAGATAATTTCATTTTAGAAGATTTGGCTTCTAGCATTTTCTTTTCGTTTTCATTTAGATAAACATTGATTTTTATATGTCTTGTTCTCATTTTTAAAAATTTCCTTTCTAATTTTGAGGGTATGGGATTTCCCATAAATAGAAAATTTACGGGAGTAAGTTTTCAGTGCTGGCTAGGACAAATAATTAAAAGTGTCCTCACACATTTTTAGAATAGATAAGTTCTTTTAAAATAATTTCTTCAGCACAATCTTGATAATTATTCATAAGCTTTGTCCATTCAAAAGGGTTATCATTTTTATTTTTTTCAGATAGTTTTTCATCTGATTTTTTGTAACTTTCCATTAAAATATTGAATCTATTTTCTGCTTCAATACTAACTGAAACAAGATAATTTGTTAATTCATTTTTCATTAAAAGTGTAGTATAAAAAGGTTTATCATATTTTTTCAGATAGTTAAGTTTTAATCTTCCATACTTGTTAATTTGTTTCTCATTTTGTTCCTTAATAGTTAAATCTGGTAATAAATAATCGCCGACTTTTGTATAATTTAATTTCATTTTCATCTCTCCATTTCTTTCTTTAATTTGTTACTCTAATATCTTTTTTAGGTACTAATAATAAGACATCTTTGATAGCGTTGCCTTCCATATACCCGCAACTAATTATTCTATCTACATATAAATGATTTCTTGATTTTGAAATAAAATCTTCTATAAATTCATTGGAATACTCATTATTTTTTATTTTTGTAATTGATAAAATATCATAGTCTAGTTCAATCTTTTTAAGTTTTTCTTCATCTATTTCTTCTTGATATTTAATGCCGATATTATCATTTATCATAATTTCATTTAGATATTTCAAATAAGATTTACTGCTTTTTGTTATAAATTCATCTGTAAATTTTATATTTTTAATATCAATATTGTAGTTACTATCTCTAGTAATTTCAATTTGTGATATAAGTGGATTGTCAACCATTTTTTAGACAGTTTTTGTAAGGACAGAATTTTTATATTCA
>CAMSCJ010000013.1 GCA_947056845.1 uncultured Mycoplasmatota bacterium | reverse complement strand
TTCTATTTTAACATGTCCTTATCAAAGTTGTCTAATTTATTGTAACCAATCCAAAGATGTTAACACTTGCAGTTGATGATGAGATAGGTCGAGATTAAGTTTTAGAAAAACAATTGATATGCTATATGAAAGAAATAATATTGATTTAAAACGTGGAACATTTCGTGTTAGAGGTGATGTCTCCTAGAGATAATTCCTATTAATCAGCATGGAAAAGGTATTAGAATTGATTTTTTTGGAGATACAGTCGAAAAGATTGTTGAATTTGATATTTTAATTGGAGTTGTGGTAAATAACAAAAAAGCTATTTCCATTTTCCCCGCTAGCCCTTTCGTAACTAGTGAAGAAAAAACTGAATCAAAAGTTACAAAGATTACTAAGGAAGAAAAACAAAGTATGATTGAAAAAGTGGAGGCTGAAATGCGAGAAGCCGCTCGCAATCTTGAATTTGAGCGAGCTACTGAATTAAGAGATATTTTATTTGAATTAAAGAGTGATTAGTTTTACAAATATCTACAATTTGTTTACATTATTGGAAAATAAATATTTAATATTCAAAAAATATCTTAAATTAAAAAAACAAAAAAGGTAATTTTATTATAAATTATATCTATTTTAATTATACCTAGCATATAAAATTTGAAACGAACAAAAATGTTCGTTTTTTGGTACTCACTTTTCCGTTTGCATATTTCCTAATTAATGGTATAATAAATTAGGAGATGAATTTGATGAAAAATAGGAAATTAAAGTTGGAATATAAAAAATTTAATGCTATTTTTGATTGGATTTTAAGGATGATTGGATATGCTCTTATTTTGATTTGTGTATCAACCATTTTAGGCAGCGATAAATCCATTTACATTGATCCAAGTTATTTTGGTTTTTGGGGTCTTTTAACTGCAATTTTAATCTATATATTAAATAAAACAATAAAACCGCTTATTTTTTGGTTAACATTACCACTAACTGGATTAACTCTTGGACTTTTTTATCCCTTGATTAATGTTTTTATATTAAAAATTGTTGATTTCATTTTATTATCACATTTTGATATAACTGGTGGTATTTTTATGAGCTTCTTTGTGGCTATTCTAATATCAATATTAAATATTATTATGGATAGTATTATTTTTAAAGGAATTCTTGGTAAGGAGGAAAGATAATGAACCCAATTTTTTTAGATTTAGGTATTGTTAAAATATATTGGTATTCTGTTATGATTTTTATAGGTTTATTAATTGGAGGAGTTTTAGCATTAAAAGAGGCGAAACGATGGAAGATTCCAGAAGATTTAATGATCAATTATTTTTTCTTTTTAATTCCTATCGCGTTAATAGGTGCAAGGCTTTATTATGTTTTGTTTAATTTGGATTATTATAGTACGGATATTTTAGCTATCTTTCGTGTATGGGAAGGCGGATTAGCTATTCATGGCGGAATTATAGCGGGTATTTTGTGGACTTTATTTTACACTAGGAAATATAAAGTTAATTTCTTTCGCATGGCTGATATCATGGTCGTTAGTTTAATTATTGGCCAAGCAATTGGTCGATGGGGAAATTTTTTTAATCAGGAAGCCTATGGACCAATAACAACGCTAGAATTTTTAAATAAGTTACATTTACCAAACTTTATTATCGATAATATGTATATTGCGGGAGCATATCACCAACCAACTTTTTTATATGAGTCTTTATGGTGCTTAATAGGGTTCGTAATTTTATTGGTAATAAGGAGATATAAATATATTAAAATTGGTCAAGTAACAAGTGTATACTTTATTTGGTATGGAATTGGTAGATTTTTGATTGAGTCACTTCGAACTGATAGTTTGATGCTAGGTAGTTTCAAGATGGCCCAATTGGTATCGCTATTGATGATAATAGTGGGTCTTATATTAATGTTATTTTTTCAGAAAAAGTCTGTATTTAAAAATCAATATAATAATAAGGAGAATACGAATGACATCACTTTTTGATTGTATTATCGTAGGATCAGGTGTTGCTGGAATGACCTCGTCTATTTATTTAAAAAGAGCAGGTTTAAAAATTTTATTGCTAGAAAAAAGTGCACCAGGTGGCCAAATTAATATGAGCCCTAAGGTCGAAAACTATCCGGGCTTTATAGATATAGAGGGTGCTATGTTAGCTTCAAATATTTTTGAACAAACCCAAAATTTACAGGTTGAATATAAATATGGAAATGTTTTAAGTGTCAAAAAAGAAAATGCGACTTTTCATATAACGACTGACTTGGAAGAATTTAAAAGTAAATCTGTAATCATCGCAACTGGAAGAAGAGTTGCAAAATTAAATTTAGAAGATGAGGAAACCCTGATTGGTAAAGGTATTAGTTACTGTGTTTTATGTGACGCCAATTTTTTCAAAGATGAAGTTGTAAGTATTTTTGGCAATGATTATCGAACTTTAGAGGAAGCTATTTATTTATCAAATATTTGTAAAAAAGTTAATGTTATATGTGAAAATAAATATTTTGATGATAATAGTGTATTATTATTAGAAAAAATAAATAATTGTAATAACATTAAAATATATTATAATAGTAGTATTGTAAAATTAAATAGTATAGATCAAAAACTGAAGTCAATAAAAATTAATAACAACGGTAATCAAGAAGAAATAGAATGTAAGGGATTATTTATTAGTAATCATAATATACCTGAATTAGATTATGAAAATGACATAGAATGTGATAAAAATTATATTATTGTTAATACCGAGATGGGCACTAATATAGAAGGATTATATGCTTGTGGTGATATTGTCAAAAAAAATATTTATCAACTTACAACTGCTGTAGGTGAAGCAGCAATAGCTGCCAATAGTGTATTAAAATACTTAGGGGGTAATTAAGTGAAAAAAAAGGTTGTCATTTTAGGTGGGGGGAATGGTTTATCCACACTATTACGAGGAATTAAAAATTTTCCAGTTGATATAACAGCTATTGTTACTGTTAGTGATGATGGGAAAAGTACTGGTAAACTTAGAGAAGAATTTAATATCCCAGCAGTAGGTGATATTAGACGAGTTTTGGTTTCGTTAGCGGAGACAGAACCTTTAGTTGAAGAGTTATTTAATTATCGTTTTGAAACAAGTAGCGAATTAAATGGTCATACTGTTGGAAATTTACTTTTAACAGCCATAACTAATATTGCCGGAAATATGTCCGATGGAATCGAATCTTTGAGTAAAGTTCTTAACTTAAAAGGAAAAGTTTTGCCATTAACCGAGGATAACTGTACACTGATGGCCAAAATGCAAGATGGAAGTACAGTTGAAGGTGAACATAATATTACTAATTATGCTGGTGTTATAAAAGAAGTTTTTTACAAGGAAAAACCCGTTTTAACCCCGGAAACAATGAAGGCAATAAAAGAAGCGGATTTAATTGTATTAAGTATGGGCAGCCTTTATACTAGCATAATTCCCAATTTAATTGTTAAAGAAATGATAGAGCAGATTGATCAAAGTAATGCTAAAATAATGTATGTATGTAACATTATGACACAACCAGGAGAAACAGATAAATTTAAAGTTAGTGACCATATAAATACTTTGAATAAATATTTAGGGAAAAAGAAAATTGATACAGTTATTGTTAATAATGGGACTATTACCTCAGAAATAATTGAAAAATATTCTGTCTTGGAACAAAAGGATCCTGTTATTTTAGATGAAGAAAATATAGAAAAAAATATCAAGATTATTAAGTGTGATTTAGTAGATACATCTAGTGGGTCTATAAAACATGATGTTCTTAAATTAGGATTTAATATATTTTCTTGTATTATATAGGATAAATAATGTCTTTTACTGCCAGTATTAAATCAGAAATTTGTTCCTTAAATACCACAGAAGCAGAAAATATCAGTGAACTATCAGCTATTATTAATAATATATCAGAAATAACTAATACAATTAAAATTAGTACAGAAAATATAATTGTTTTTAAACATATATATGATTTAATTTTTAAGATTTATCATATAAAGCCACAAATTATTGTTAGACAGGGTTATAATTTCAATAAAAATCAGCTTTATATATTGGAATTAAAAGAAGATGTTGATACTATTTTAGCTGATCTTAGCATCAAAAAAAATAATCAACTATTAGATATTCCAGAACAATATATGGTTGATGATTTTGAATTATATAGGGCTTATATGCGTGGTCTTTTTATTGCTGTTGGTAGTATTAATGATCCAAAGACATCAAGATATCATTTAGAAATGATTGTAAATAAACATGATTATGCTGAATTTATTTCTAATAAATTAAATGAACAAAGATTAAATAGTAAAATCATTAAAAGAGAAAATAAATACATGATTTATATTAAAGAAGCTGAGAGAATAAGTGATTTTCTAAGAATTATAAAAGCAAACCAAGCTGTTTTATATTATGAAGATATTAGAATTTATCGTGATTATAAAAATATGACGAATCGTCTTAATAATTGTGAACAAGCAAATATTGATAAAATGATTCTAACAGCTAATGCCCAAGTTGAAGATATTGAATTAATCGAAAATAAAGCGAGCTTAGATCTATTGCCAGACAAAGTTCGGGAAGTTGCTATTTACCGAAAAAAATACCCAGAGGTGTCACTCTTAGAACTAAGTTTTATTATGACCTCAGAAACTGGGAAGTCAATCACTAAATCAGGTATTTATCATCGAATGAAAAAAATCAATGAGTTAGCAAACAAAATAAGAAATAAAAGGAATTTCTAAGAGAGAATCTTAGAAATTTTTTCCCTTAATTTTTAAAATTATGACATTAAAATTATCTGAAAAATAACAAAAAAATGTATAATAAATAAGAAAATAATGTAAAAGATAAAAAAGAAAAGTATAAACAATTGAAAAGAAACAATTATAATGTTATAATTTGAGCTAGACAATAGGTAAAGGAGTAATATATGAAAAAGAAAAATGGATTTACACTTATTGAATTGTTAGCAGTAATTGTAATATTAGCTGTTATAGCATTAATAGCTGTACCACAAATATTAAAAATATTAAATAAAACAAGACTATCGGCGGCTGAAGATTCAACATACGGAATAATTGAATCAGCAGAAACTTATGTATCGAATTTTATGTTACAAAATAATGGAACATTGCCTAGTACAGAATTAGTATTTGATTGTAATGGTAGTAGTTGTGATTTACAAGCGACAAATTTAATAGGATATAATTTAGATGACCTAAAAACATTAGAATTTAAAGGGACAAAACCAAAAAGTGGAACCATTAAAATAAGTTTAAATGGTAGTAATATAGTAGCAGAAAACTTAAAAATAAATGGTTTTAACTGTAATTATAAAAACTCTATAGCAACTTGTACACAAAATGATGATAGTGGAAATACACCAGTAGTACAAGGACCAACAAGTGAGATACCAAGCGGTGATGGTTATACAGGTGTTAAAGCAATAGTATATTTAGATCCAATCGGTTTAACAAAACATTGTGATGCAAGTAATGTAAAGAGTGAAACAGGAACCATAGAAGGCTGTATGAAATGGTATGCGTATGCAGACGATGGAGAAAATTATACAATGATACTAGATCATAACACGACAGCAGTAGTAGCTTGGAATTCAAGTATAAATAATAGTAGTATGGATGAAGTTGCAACTGCATTGTCAAGTGATACTATAGGATGGGATAGTGATTTAAACCCTAGATTAATAACAGCTGATGAGGTTGCACAAATAACAGGTAATGAAAGTTTTAATCAATATACAAGTTTAGAATCATCATGGTTTTATTTTGATACATTAGATCAAACAATACCAACAGAACGAAATTATGGTTGGCTATATGATAGAACAAGAAGCGACTGTAAAACAACTTATGGATGCTTAAATAATGCAGTAGGAGCAATAGATACTTATGGATATTGGACAAGCACTCCTATTGTTGGTGGCTCGACGTATGCTTGGTTTGTCAGTAGGCATGGCATTCTAGATCGTGGTTATGTTAGCGATGCCACTTATCGTGGTGTTCGACCTGTAATAACAGTACCTAAGAATAAAATATCATAATATATAAATTAAATTGCGAATTTCTCGCAATTTTTTGTAATTAAAACGGATTTTAAAAACTTTTGTATTTTTTTATAAACTTTATTCACAACAATATAGTAAAGAGCTTAATTATTAACAAAATTTACTAAAGACATATTATTAAATTTGTAGTATAATATATATACGGATGGAGGATATTATGGAAGAAATATTTAAACAATTAACGCAATTAATAAAAAACAGCGATAAAGTAATATTTATGACTCACCAAAATATGGATTTAGATGGTTTTGCTTCTATTTTAGCTCTATCTAAGATTGTAAGTTCATTTAAAAAGGATAATTACATTTTAATTGATAATAATCCCAAAAACATATCAGTAAAAAAATCGATAGAAAAATTAAAACAAACAAAACTAGAATTTAATTATATTTATAAAAAGAATGCACCAGGATATTTAACTGATAATACTATTATAATTATTTTGGATGTTCATAAACCAACAATGTTAGAAATGCCAAGTTTACTTATGAAAACTAACAATATAATTGTTATAGATCACCATATTAAATGCAAGCAGTATATTCAAAATACCATTTTAAATTATATAAATTCTAATATGTCTAGCACTATTGAAATTATAGCTGGATATCTAAAGTTTATGAATAAAACTGTTGATCCTGTTATAGCAACAATGATGTTAGCAGGAATAGAAATAGATACTAATTCTTTTAATGTAAAGACAACATCTACTACATTTGAAACAGCTGCTTTTTTAATGAATATAGGAGCAGATAATGTGTTAAAACAAGAATTATTAAAAGAGGATAAAGATGAATACATGTCTCGTCAAAAGTATATTGAAAATAGCTATATGCTTAAAAATAATATTGCCATCTGTACTTTAGATAATAAAATTGTTGATGGCAATACATTGGCACAAATAGCTGAGGATTTGTTGCAATTTGATGGTGTAGAAAGTGCCTATTGTATTGGGTATATAAGTAAGAATAAGGTTGGAATTAGTGCACGTTCTCTTGGGAAAGAGGATGTTGAACATATTATAAAAAATTTAGGTGGAGGGGGACACTCTACTGAGGCTGCAACCCAGATTAAAAATGTTAATATTGAATCAGCGCTAAATATGCTAATGAATGAATTGGATAAGGAAGTGGAGATTTAAATGAAAGTAATATTTATAAAAGATGTAAAAGGTCAGGGTAAGAAAAATGAGATTAAAGAAGTTAGTGATGGATATGGAAAGAATTTTTTAATTAATAAAGGATATGCTGTTATGGCAACCCCAACGAGTTTAAAAAAATTAAATCAAGAAAAATTAGAAAATAAAGAAAAAGAAGAATTACAAAAAAAACAGGCGACAGTTTTAAAAGAAAAACTATCTCAAATGGTTATAAGATTTAAAGTTAAAACAGGTGAACAAGAAAAAGTTTTCGGTAGTGTTTCTCCAAAACAAATTTGTAATGAATTAAAAAATCAAGGTTTTAATATTGATAAGAGGATGCTTAGATCAACAGAAAATTTATCATATTTGGGTTTCCATAATGTTGAAATTGAGTTATATAAAGGAATAATAGCAACTCTAAAAGTAGAATTGATTAAAGAAAAATAGGTGATATTATGGCAGAAAAAATAATGCCACATAATGATAGTGCAGAAAAGGCTGTCTTAGGGTCGATGATTTTATCAAAATATGCCTTACAGCGTGGAATAGAAAATTTATCTGAGGAATTATTTTATTTAGATGCCCATCAAAAAATATTTTCGGCTTTATCTGAACTGGCTGATAATAATAGAGCTATTGATATGACAACACTTACAGATATATTGGTTAATAAAAATTGGTTAAAACAAGTGGGTGACATTGAATATCTTACAGAGCTTTTCAATGCTGTTCCAACGGCTTATAATATCGATGAGTATATTGATATTGTTAATGAAAAGGCCATAAGACGTCGTTTAATATCAGCTGGTACAGAAATAGTTGATTCAGCATATCAAATTGATGAAGAATTAACAACAACATTAGATAATGCTGAAAGAAAAGTATTAAGCGTTGTAAAAACAAGGCAGGGGACAGAATTTAAAAGTATACAAGATGTAGTATTAAAAGCACAATTAGACTTAGAGAAACTTTCTCAAAATAAAGGTGAAGTTACAGGCTTAGCTACCAACTTTTCTGAAATTGACAAAGTTACGTCTGGATTACACCCTAACGAACTTATTATTATCGCAGCTCGACCAGCAATGGGTAAAACTGCATTTGCGCTTAATTTAGCTACTAATATAGCCATTAATAATAAAAAAACAGTTGCATTGTTTAATTTGGAGATGGGTGCAGAACAGTTAGTTAATCGTATGTTTTCGTCACTAGGACAAGTCGAGGGCAACAAAATTAAGAGTGGATATTTAGAGCATAATGATTGGAAAAGAATAGAAGAAGCAGTCAGTTTATTAGCTAAGGCAAATATTTTTATTGATGATACGCCTGGAATTAGTATAGGCGAAATTAGAGCCAAATGTAGACGATTAGCTAGCTCGGAAAAAGGGTTGGATCTTGTAGTTATTGACTACTTACAATTAATTACAGGTTCCGCAAAATATGCGGGAAATCGTCAACAAGAGATTGCGGAAATCTCAAGATCACTAAAAACATTAGCTATGGAACTAAATATTCCAATTATAGCATTAGCCCAATTATCTCGTGATGTTGAAAAAAGACAAGGGGATAAACGGCCAATTCTAAGTGACTTAAGGGAATCTGGTTCTATTGAACAAGATGCAGATATCGTTTCATTTTTATATCGTGATGATTATTATAACAAAAATGGAAATGCGTCTGATTCTTTAGAAGGCGATGCTGTTCCAGTTCCCACATTAGATCCCGAAACAAGTATTAGTGAATTCATCATTGCTAAACATCGTAATGGACCAACTTGTACAATTAACTTGCTATTCAAAAAGAACACTAGTACTTTTATTGATATAGAGAATTAGGAAGTGAAAAAATGAAAAAAGTAGGAATGGGTTTAATTATAACTATTTTGAGTTTAATGATTTTTATTTTAGGTTTTGATTATAGGGCTAATGAAATGCCAAATGAATATTATCAAGTTTATCTTGATGATAAACTAATAGGAACAATTAGATCTAAAGATGAATTAACCAATTATATATCAGCTGAAGGCGAAAAAATAAAAAAACAAGTTGAAGATTATCAGTTTTTATTAGATTATGACTGCAATGATAATATGTCTGATTCTTTAGAAGAGCGCTATAATCAAATTTTAGCCAACTTTAATGAGGAATATGATAGTGAATTAAAGCTACTAGCTAAAGGTGAACTAATGAATCAAAAAAATTCTATAGCTATTAATAATTGTCTATCTGGACGATTAACTGATAATGAAAAATACCTATTAAATAATTATATTCTTAAACATCAAATTTATTTATATGCTGATAAAATTAATGAGCCAAATGGGTTGCAAGTTAGAAAAGTTACGACTTATAATAATCAAACAACCCCAGTTTCAGAAATTTATGAAGAAATATCTGAGGATAAATCATTTACCGTTAAAGGATATCAAATATCAATTAAATCAATTGACAGTGAAACAGCTAAAACAACAATTCAAAATGTTTATGTTTTAAATCCTGATATTTTTAAAAAAGCAGTTGAATCAATGATTAAAACTTATTTAGGAGAACTAGATTACAATGCATATTATGATGGAACTCAAACGAAAATACAAACTATTGGTTATTATATTAATAATGTTTATGTTGAAGAAAATATAACAATAAAAGAAATGCAAATTCCTGTTGATGAAATCATTTATATTGATGAGGTTACGCTAGCTAAATATTTGCTATTTGGAACAACAGATAAACAACAAGTTTATATTGTTCAAGATGGTGATACAATTAGTTCGATTGCTATGAATAATAAGATTAGCACATCAGAATTTTTAATTTCTAATCGCCAATTTACAAGTGAATCAAGTTTATTATTTCCAGGGCAACAAGTAGTCATTGGAGTAACAGATCCGCAATTAAAAGTTGTCGTAGAAAAAGAAGTACGTGAAGAAGTTGAAAGTAAATATAATGTAACAGAGAGAATTAATCCTGATAAAGTAATCGGTAATGATACAGTTATTCAAAAAGGTGAAAATGGATTATTAAGAGTTAGCCGTTTAACTAAGAGTATAAATGGCGATGTCATTAGTGTTGAACCTGTGGGTGAAAATGAAATACTAAAATATCCAATTGATGAGGTTATTGAACGTGGAGGTAAGGCTGTACCAAATATTGGTAGTGGAAGTTGGGCTTGGCCAACTAATCCAGGTTATATGATTACATCTTATTATCAATGGAGAATTAGTCCAATTAATGGCCGTCGTGAATTCCATACAGGATTAGATATCGCGGGGACAGGGTATAGATCACCAATTTATGCCGCAGATAATGGAACTGTTATTGTCGCAGCCGGAGGCTGTGGTGGTAGTGGAAGTTGTAATGGCGGTTGGGGAAACTACGTTGTTATAAATCACAATAATGGATACTATACAATGTATGCCCACATGGATGAACTAAATGTTAAACAAAATCAAGTAGTGGCAAAAGGAACACCTATTGGTTATATGGGTCATACTGGTTGGGCGACAGGAGACCATGTCCATTATGAAGTATGGTTTGGTGGAGAGTGGCAGCGAATTAATCCACTTGATATTTATTAATGCGTGCTTGTGTTTTATCTAGTGGTAGTGGTGGAAATTGTACTTATATTGAGAGTTTATCAACAAAATTACTTATAGATTTAGGTACATCCTCACTATACGCTGAAAAAAAATTACAGGAATTAGGGATTGACCCTAATTATATAGATGGGATATTTATAACGCACTCACATGTTGATCATATAAAGGGAATAAAAGTTTTTTTAAAGAAATACCATACTAAATTATATTTAAGCTCAACAATTTTACATGATATATATGATGAAATTAAACCTGAATACTATGAAATAATTGATCAAAACGTAACATTAAATGATATTAATATTACTATGTTTAAAATCTCTCACGATACAGATGATGCAAATGGTTTTGTTTTTGAAAATAATGGCAGAAGTATCGTTTATGTAACCGATACAGGCTATATCAATAATCGCAATCATAAACTATTAACTAATCGAAATTTATATATCTTTGAAAGCAATCATGATGTAGAAATGCTTATGAATGGTCATTATCCATATCATATAAAACAGAGAATTTTGGGGGATAAAGGACATTTATCAAATAAAGACTCAGCCTATTATTTATCTAAATTTATTGGAAATGAAACAAAATGCGTTATTTTAGCTCATTTGAGTAAAGATAATAATACAAAAGAGCTGGCTTTAGAAACATTGAGGGAAAGCTTAAAAAATAGTCAAAAGGAATTTGATAATATATTAATAGCAGAGCAGGATAAAAGGACAGAGTTGATAGAGGTATGATTAAGATACTTTGTGTTGGAAAAATAAAAGAAAAATATTTGAAAGAAGCTATAACTGAATATCAAAAAAGAATTTCTAAATATACTAAGTTAGAAATAATTGAAGTAGAAGATATATTTGAGCAAAGTATTATAGATATTAAAAAAAAAGAATCAGAACTTTTACAAAAATATATTTCTTCTAAGGATTATGTTATAACTCTAGAACTAGAAGGAAAACAGCTAGATTCTATAGAACTATCCAAAAAAATTTCGGATACTTTGATAATTAATTCGAATATTACTTTTATAATTGGAGGGTCTTACGGCCTTGATGATAAAATAAAACAACGAAGTAATTGTGCAATTTCATTCTCAAAATTGACATTTCCACATCAACTATTTAGAGTATTATTATTAGAACAAATATATCGTTCTTATAAAATTTTAAATAATGAAAGTTATCATAAGTAAAGTTTTACACTAAAAATGTGCAAAACTTTTTTTATATAAATAATAAATTAAATAGAATCTATTTATTTATGCGTTTTTACACAGTAATTGTGCAAAACTATGTTAATAAAAAATACTGATTAATCAGTATTAATTTTCTAAAGTATTTAAAATAACTGGAACTACCTGTTTTTTTCTAGAAACAACCCCTGGTAAATAAGTTCCCTGCTCAATATTATCTAAATTAAAACTTTTAGCTAAAATATCTTTTGATGATTCATTAAAGAAAATATATGAACCATTTTCTATAACATCTGTAACAAAAAATGCTACCAAATAGTATTCTTCTTTCGAACATATATCTTGAATTACTTTTATGTAATTATCCTTTTTCTCTAAAATTTCATCAACACTAACAGTAGAAAATTGCCCTATACCTAATTTTAAATTATTGAAAGGATAATTTTTAAAATCGGTATATATAACATCCTCTTCTGTTTTCCCATTTAGTGATGCACCAGCTTTAATCATGTCTTTACCATATATTTGGTAATCTACTTCTGCTATTTTGGCCAATATAGGAACAATTTCTTTATCTATGTTAGTTGTTGTAGGAGAAGTCAAAATTAAAGTGTCTGATAAAATTCCTGAAAGTAGTAATCCGGCAATTTCTTTAGGTATTTCTATATTATTTTCTTTGTACATTAAATACAGAATAGTACTAGTACTACCAACTGGCATATTACGAAAATTAATAGGGTTTGAAGTTCCAATACTACCAATATTATGGTGGTCAATAACTTCGACTATATCAGCTTCTTCAATACCGACTGCACTTTGTAATGCCGTATTATGGTCAACTAAAATACATTGCTTACGAGAATGATTAGTTATATCGCTAAGTCTTAACAAGCCTAAACATTTATTATGTTTATCAACAATAGGATAATTTGTATATTTAACTTTGTTTGCTAAATCTAAACTAGCATTTAATTCATCACTTTCATTAAAACTAATAATATCATCAGTCATCATCATGGTTTTTAAGTAATTGCACATACTTACCATATTTGCAGCTTTGAAAGTATCAGCTTTTGTTGAAATGATATTAATCTTATTTTCCTTAGCTAAATCTAAGTACTGTTTATTTAATATAAATCCACCAGTTAAAATTATTAATTTTATTTTTTTATTTAAAACATGTTCTAAAATATCAGTTCTGTTTCCAACAATTAAAATGGTATTTTCATTAGTATCAATTTCATTTATAAAAGTAGCAGAGTCATAAGAAGCAACTAAGACATTACCTGATATTTGTTCATCATATTTAGTTATTTCTTGACCATTTAAAGCCTCAATAATATTTTGATATGAAGAATTTAAATATTTATCATCATTAAAAATCTCCTCTTTAGCAATATTTTTCATCCCTACCATACCAACTAAGGATTGATTATTATCTACAACAGGTAACATTGTAACCTTTAATTCGCACATTTTTAAGTAACTACTATAAACAGAATCATACTCATTTATAAAATACCCTTTATAATAATTTACATCTTTTATTTCTACTTTAACATCATTTAAATATTTAGGCTCTTCTACCTTAAAATAATCAAGAACAAATTTTGTTTCCGGATTAGTATCACTTAGAATTCTAGGTTCAGTATTAAAACCCAATTTATTTTTTAGATAAGACAACGATATCGCAGCAACGACACTATCAGTATCTGGTTTTCGATGCCCAAATATAAATATTTTTTCATTTTCCATATATTTACCTCCATATATAAAATATTATATCATTAATACTTAATAAATTCTACGTTCTATATAATTTAAATAAAAAAAGTAGCATTACTACTTCATTATTCATTTAATTTTAATTTTTTAGTTTTATCCTCCTCTTTATTAATATTAGCAGCCATTTCAAATTGCTCTCTAATTAGTTCAAAATAATTCTCTTTATTTGCGCTAACTAAGGTACATATTTCATCAAAAGATTTATCCTTCATTAATTTTGGTGATAATGGTTCAGATTCTTCTTGAATAATACCTTTATTGATATTAATTTTTTGTCCAAAAGCATTTAATTCATTTGCGATTATTCAAAGATAGATAGCATAGCATATTTTAGTTTTGCTTGAACCTAAAACATTTTGAATTTCTTCGTTTGAAATAGTTCCACGAGATAAACTTGGTATTTCATATTCGTATTTAGCAATAGGAACTACATAATCTTTTTCTTTATAGTTAAGACTTCTTTTAAATAATTATATCAATTTTTAAATTATTAATAATATTTAAAATGTTATTTTAAAACTTTTACTTTATGTCCATTTTGTGCCCAATTTTCATAAATTGATCCATCTGGCGCCATCGATAAATCAAAAGTTCTTTTGACTGCACTTGGCCATAAATTTTCTAGCTCCTCTTTTGACATATATTGTTTAAAAGCAACCTTCATACGTGAGAACTGATGATTTAATATGTACATTTTGTAGCCACCCGAAGAAATTACAGGGTGATTATAATAAAAACCTTGCTGTTCTAAGATACTAATTGTTTCATCAAATAATTCTTTTTTGACATTTAAATCTTGATATGCGCTATCAAATGTATTAACTGAAGCATCATCGTGTAAATTAGAAAAAACAATATTTTTAATATTGAATGAATTAGCAATTTGTAAGTATTCAATTATTTTATCGACAGAATCAATACCACCTTTAATGCAGGTACAAGTTAATGTCGAATAAAATAATTGAGCTAAATCATCCATACTTAAAATCCTTTTTTCACTAATCCCAAAAATATCCGCATTAATTTTGTCATCGAAATGGTGCCTACTGATGTATATAGATGAGTGTAAATTTCGATAAAAATCTAATGTAGCACTACCATTTGAAACTATAGAAATATCCTTTCCTTTATAACGATATATATCTAAAAGTTTTTGCAAGTCTTTCTTATTAATTGTCGGTTCACCACCACCAATAAAAATACTATCAATGTTATTAAAGATTTCATTTAAATTATCCACAATATCTTCGAATTTGTATTTGCACTTTTCCATACAATCATTTCGGCAAAAAGCACATTTTGCATTACAACGCCTGTCTAGTTCTAAATATAAGTTTTTCTTAAAAGTAAATGGCGTTTGGCTAATTCTTTTAGATGTAATATCTTGCCAGTTATTATAATTAATATTTGGCATTGTAGTATTTTCGATTGAATTGTATTGATGACTATAAGTATAATTCTCAAAAAACAAACTAATTGGACTATTTTTAAATGTAACATTTTTTAAATTGCATCCTTTTATATCAAAAGCTCTTAAGATATAATACATATCATCATTAATTTCTAAATCACTAAAAGTAGCATTTTGAATAATTAAATTTTTAAACATATTGAATTTTTGATAATCTGATAATTGATTAGATATATTATCGTAAATGGTCTTTAGATCTCCTACAGTATCCTTAAGAATAATTTTGTCAATTGTTTCAACTATATCATGTAAGTCTTTCTCTTTGAAAATCTTACTATTAGGAATCATGTTCTTTAATAGCCACAATAATTTAATTGAATCAAACATTAGGCCGTCATTATTTAAAATCGTCTTTAGATCATAACGTATTTGAAAGTCATCGTTTTTATATAAGCTATTTAAATATTGAATTTGTGCTTTATCCAAAATAACATTGTTTAAATATATCCAAATTTTTTCAATAGGGTCGTTTTGTTTTTTTTCGCTATGAACAAATTTTGCCCCAATGATATTAGAATCAATTATTTTTATCTCTGGATCGAGCTCATTATCATCTTCACAAGTTAAAAATATTTTTAATCCTGTATTTTCTAAATTGCAATTTTTAATCTCTTTAATTGATTCACTAGGAAAATCAGTTAAATCTATTCCTTTAGCATCAATATTTTTAAGACTATTACTTTCTACATAATTCTTATCCTGTTTTATCTGTTCAATTGATTTAATTTTTATTTGCGCCATAAAATATTCCTCCTTAAAATTTAATATTGTGCCTTATTATAACATTGAATAAATCTTTATGCAATGAGATTTTTAAAAAAAATTTTCAATATTAATGTTATAAAAAATTCTGTCAAAAGAAAGTATAAATTAAAGTAATTTAAGCACAATAACACTAGAAAGCGAGGAATTTATGAAGTCAACTGGTGTTATTCGAAGAATTGACGAGTTAGGAAGAATCGTTATTCCTAAAGAAATAAGAAAAACATTAAGAATACATGATGGAGATAGTTTAGAAATTTTTACTGATGATCGCGAAAATATAATTTTATCTAAATTTTCAAGTTTAGGAAAAATAAGTGACTATGCTATAAATTTTTCTAAAACTATTTATAAATTTTTAAAAAAAGACGTTATCATAACTGATACTGATAGAATTATCGCTGTTGATGGTAATTTAAAGAAAAAATACGATAATAAAGAAATAAGTAGTGAATTATCTAAATATTTAAAAACACGGGAACTTACGAATTTAGATGAGCTAACAAATTTAAAAATTATTAATGATGAAGTATTAGAAGGCTATTTTATTATTAGTCCTATTATTGTTGAAAGTGATACGATTGGTTTAATAATTATTTATTCAAAAGATGATAAATTAATGGAAATGGATAGTAAAATTATTCAATTTGTAACATCTTTCTTTACAAAATATCTTGAAGATTAAATTAAAAAGTGTTATAATACAAACAAATTTAAAAACTTTGAAAGAAAGAAAAATAATTAGTAATTTATAGAGAGTCTGTGCTGCTGGAAAACAGACAATGAAAATTATTTCGAATGGTTCTGGAGTTTCTTAATCGATATTTAGATTAAGACGTATCTATGCGTTAAATAATTAAGATATAGTAAGATGCTATAAATAAGGTGGTACCGCGGTTATTTCGCCCTTAAATTTATAGTATCTTTTTGTTTTGAGGTGAGTATTATGCGTTATTTTGAAAAAATAAGTTTTGAACAGTTTAAAAAAGACATATCTGATGATAAAAAATTATATGAAGAATATAATTTACCAAAAAGGCAAACAAAATATAGTGCTGGTTATGATTTTGAGTCATTATTTGATTTTATTTTAAAACCTGGTGAAACGAAAACAATCGCAACCGGTGTAAAAGTTAATATGAATATTGATGAAATGCTTATGATTGTGATTCGTAGTAGCTTAGGATTTAAGTATAATACACGAATGTGTAATCAAATAGGAATTGTAGAAAGCGATTATTATAATAATCCTGATAATGATGGGCATCTTTTTGTTAAGATTCAAAATCAGGGAACAATTGATTTAATAATCAAAAAAGGAGATAGAATATGTCAAGGAATATTTGTTAAGTTTTTAACTGTCGATAATGAGGAAGAAATAAAAAATAGACGAACTAGTGGCATTGGTTCAACTAATTAAAGGAGGAGTTTTTATGGAAAAAGAAAAATTTTATATAGCAACCGCAATTGCGTATACATCAGCAAAACCTCATTTAGGTAATACTTATGAAATTGTTTTAGCTGATGCGATTGCTCGTTATAAAAGATTAACAGGTTATGATGTCTATTTTCAAACAGGTACGGATGAGCATGGTCAAAAAATTGAAGAAAAGGCTACTTTAGCTGGTAAAGAGCCCCAAGAATTTGTTGATGAAATGTCTTTAGAAGTTCGAAGAATTTGGGATTCAATGAATACTAGTTATGACCGTTTTGTTAGAACAACGAATTTAGGACATGAAAAAGTTGTTGCTAAAGTCTTCAAAAAATTATATGATCAAGGGGATATTTATAAAGGTTACTATGAAGGACTTTATTGTACACCATGCGAGTCATTTTTTACCGAATCACAATTAGTCGATGGCAAATGCCCCGATTGTGGTAGAGAGGTTCATAAAGAAACAGAAGAATCTTACTTTTTCAAATTGAGTAATTATAGTGAAAGGCTAAAGAAATATTTAGATGAACATCCAGATTTTATTGAACCTATCTCAAGAAAAAATGAAATAGTAAACAATTTTATCAAACCAGGTATTCAAGATTTGTGTGTTTCTAGAACAACATTTGATTGGGGAATTACGGTTGATTTTGATCCTAAACATGTCGTTTATGTTTGGTTAGACGCTCTTTTAAACTATATTACTTTTTTAGGTTATGATTTAGAGGAGCAAAGTGATGAATTTAAAAAGTATTGGCCTTGTGATATTCATCTAATAGGCAAAGATATTTTACGCTTTCATACAATTTACTGGCCAATTATTTTGATGGCCCTTGATTTACCATTATCTAAAAAAATATTCGGGCATCCATGGCTTTTATTTGGCAATGATAAAATGAGTAAATCAAAAGGAAATATTGTTTATGCGGATGATTTAGCCAATACATTTGGTGTTGATGCTGTTAGATATTATTTACTTCATGAAATACCATTTTCAAGCGACGGTAATTACACGAATGAATTATTAATTGAACGCTATAATTCTGATTTAGCTAATATTCTTGGTAATTTAGTTAATCGAACGATTAGTATGGCTCATAAATATTTTGATGGTGAAGTAATTGAACCAACAAGTCAAGCAGATATCGACAAAGAATTAATAGATTTAGTAATTAACACAAATGATATTGTTGAAGAAAAAATGAATAATTATCGGATTGCCGAAGCTATAGACACCATTTTTGACATATTTAAACGTTCTAATAAATATATCGATGAAACAACACCTTGGATTCTTGCTAAAGATGAAACAAAGAAAGATAGATTAGCAACCGTTTTATATAATTTATTAGAAGCTATTCGTCATGGCGCTGTTTTACTACAAGCATTTTTACCAGATACAGCTTCATCAATTTTTCATCAATTGAATACGGATAATAATCAATATGATTCTATTCAAGATTTTACTGGTATGGATATAGGTATTCATTTGAATAATCCTGAGCCATTATTTGAAAGAATTGACAAAGAAAAAATATTAGACGAATTATCGACAAAATAGGATAAAGTTTTTGTGTAAAATGATGTAAATTGTCGATGACAAAATGCTAATAACATTTGAAATATATAATAAAAATTGGTATATTAAATATGTTGTGCTAAAAGAATAGAAGAGGGATTATCAATGATACAAAAAGGGAAACAACATATGGTTATTTTATTACCATATTCTGTACTATTTTTATTAATATTAGGGAGTGTATTAGTTGATTTTAAATTTATAGATGTGTTTTATTTAGTAGCACTTACTATATTTTTAATTAGATATTTGCACATAAAGAAAAACTAATATACTTTAATAATTATAAAAATGGTAATATTTTAATAAAATAATTTTATAACCAATATTTAAAAATTAAATCATAGCGCAAACTATGATTTTTTTTGTTATAATATTTAAAAAGGGAGAAATACTTATGGATAAACATAGTGGCTTAGAATTTTTAAATAAATTATATAAAGATTTACATAATAGTGAAATAGTAATGCATACAGCTAATGGGACTAGCAATAAAAATGAAAAGTTAGATAGATATTTTAATAGATTAGTAAAAATTACTAAAAGAGTTTATGATAATAGTAGAAAAACAAGTAGTAATGATATAAATCTATTAAAAAAATATTATTATGATAGCTATGTTATTAAAGAAGATAATATTCCCGAATCTTATTTTGAATTACAAAAAAAGATAGCCTTAGAAGAAGGTTATGGACATTTAGAATATACTAAAGAAAATAAAAAATTAGAAATTGAACATATTATTTCCGAACAAAAACATTCTTTAGATAAATGGTTAGACTATTTTGTTAGTGAAGATACAAATAATTATCCAACATGGTTTAAATACTATGCTTTTCAAGGAATGTTAAAATTAGGCTCTTATGATAAAAAAACAAATACATTTACAAAAAGAACAATAGGAACTACTAAACCATTTATCGAAATAAATAGAGAGGTTATCGCTTTTATCTATTCCTATTTAGTTAAATATTTAGATAAACAAGAAATAGATGATAATGAAATAAAAAAATTATTGGATAGCGGTAGTTTTTCAAAATTATATGCTTATGCTTTAAAACAAATAGATTCAACTCTAAAAGATAATTTTAAAAGTGATGAAGGTATATGGAAAAAGTATGCTAGAGGTAGTAATCCGGAAATATTATTTAATGATATATATGGAAAGGGTACTGGTTGGTGTACAGCCGGTGGAATTGAAACAGCAACCTCTCATATAAATGGCGGCGATTTTTATGTATACTATACGAAAGATAAAGACGGAAATTATACAAGTCCTAGAATTGCCATTAGAATGCAAGGTAATTCAATTGCGGAAATAAGAGGTATAGCTGAAAATCAAAATTTAGAAACGAATATGGAAGAAATTGTTGATAAAAAATTAGAAGAATTTCCTGATAAAGATTTATATAAGAAAAAAGTCAAAGAT
Source organism: uncultured Mycoplasmatota bacterium (assembly GCA_947056845.1). GTDB lineage: Bacteria > Bacillota_I > Bacilli_A > RF39 > UBA660 > CAJLIR01. Next base: position 30,897 of record CAMSCJ010000013.1, on the reverse strand, counting down.
ATGAAAATGATGACATATATTTATACCAAATTTAAAAATAATGTAGAACTTACAAAAGATGATTTAAGATTTTTATATGAAATAGATAATGAAATTATGGGATTTGGATATGAAAAAGATCCAAGAATAAAAGAAATAATTGAAAGAAGGAATAATTCTAAAAAGGATCTAGCAAATGCTTTTGATTGTGAAGAAGATGAAATAGCCTTAACTAAAGAGGAAGCCTTAAAAGGCAATATAAAGTATTTTAGAGGAGATTTAGATTTAAGCAGCTTAACGAGTGCGAAAGGTTTAAACTTACCAAGTCAAATTGGAGGAAATTTAGATTTAAGCGGCTTAACGAGTGCCGAAGGTTTAAACATATCTAGCGAAATCAAAGGAGATTTAGATTTAAGCGGTTTAACGAGTGCCGAAGGTTTAAACTTGCCTAGTCAAATTGGAGGAAGGTTATATTTAGGCGGCTTAACGAGTGCCGAAGGTTTGGAATTACCAATTCAAATCGGAGGAAGTTTAATTTTAAGCAGCTTAACGAGTGCGAAAGGTTTAAACTTACCTAGTCAAATTGGAGGAAGTTTATATTTAAATAGCTTAACGAGTGCTGAAGGTTTAAAATTACCAAGTCAAATTGGTGGATATTTAAATTTAAGCAGCTTAACGAGTGCGAAAGGTTTAAACTTACCAAGTCAAATCGGAGAAAGTTTAGATTTAAGTGGTTTAACGAGTGCTGAAGGTTTAAACTTACCAAGTCAAATCGGAGGAGGTTTAGATTTAAGAGGCTTAACGAGTGCCGAAGGTTTAAACTTGCCTAGTCAAATCGGAGGATATTTAGATTTAAGCGGTTTAACAAGTGCCGAAGGTTTAAACTTACCAAGTCAAATTGGAGGAAGTTTATATTTAAATAGCTTAACGAGTGCTGAAGGCTTAGAATTACCTGATAAAATAGGTGGTGCTTTTTATTGCCCACTATTCAATAATAATTTTGAATATGCCAAGGAATGCTTAAGGCAAAAAAAGGAAATTGACAAACCAAAAAGTATTTAATTAACTAAGGAGTGGTTTTATGTTAATAGATTCACATTGTCATTTAAGTCATAACGACTATGAAAATGTTCTAGATATAATTAACAATATGAAAGATAATATTATGATTGTAAGCGGTGCGGATTATGAATCAAATATTGATGTTGTTGACTTATGTAAGAGATATGATAATATATATGGTGTTTTAGGAATTCATCCAACAGAAATAACTGATAATATTGAAGAACATTTAAAATATATCGAAGAACATATTAATGATAAACATATAGTTGGTATTGGTGAAATCGGTTTAGATTACCATTATGAATGTAACAAAGATTTACAAAAGGAAATATTTATTCGTCAAATTAAATTAGCACTAAAATATCAAAAACCAATTGTTATTCATACAAGAGATGCGATACAAGATACTTATGATATATTAAATAGTGAAAATGCTTATCAGGTTAATGTTACTATTCATTGTTTTTCGGAAAGTTTAGAGATGGCTAAATTATTTATAAAAAAAGGCGCTAAATTAGGAATTGGTGGTATTGTAACATTCAAAAATGCTAAAAAAACAGTTGACGTGGTACAAAACATCGATTTAAAGCATATATTATTAGAGACAGATAGTCCATATTTAGCACCTGAGCCATTAAGAGGTACAAAAAACGAACCTAAGAATGTTTATCTAGTAGCTAAAAAAATAGCTGAGATTAAAAATATGGATATTGCTGATGTTATAGAAATAACTACTAGCAATTCAAAGACCCAATTTGACTTAAAGTAAGAAGTATGATATAATTTTATTTAGCACTTGCAACAAATTGAGGTGAAATATGAATATATATTTGATCCAAGTAATTGGTAATTTTGTTAACTTTTTAGTAGTAACAGTTTTATCATTATTTGGCGTGTTAAATAGTGTTGATACAGAAATAAAAAATCCTGATGTAACAAAAAATTCATACATCGAAAATCAAACAATAAATTATGAAACAATCTATCAATATAATAGTAAGATACCTTCGAATATAAGTAAAGTGCTAGTTAAAGGTGAAGATGGTATTGTTTATGTCAATAATTATGATAATACACAAATAGTCTTAAAAGAAGTTGTTAATGAAGTAATCGAAGTTGGAACAGGTGATCAAGGTTACTTTTATGGACGTTTAACGGGCTATGGTCCCGATTGTCCAGGATGTAGTGTGGTTGGAAATGTTTCCTGCCGAACTAGAGAAGGAACAAATCACAGTTTAATAAGTAATGGAACAACGTATATCGATCAAGAGTATGGTGAGGTAAGAATTTTAGCCGCTGCAACAAGTGCTTTCCCTTGTGGAACTATTATAGCAGTTGATAATGGAATTCTTGCTCCTTTCTATGCAGTGGTTCTTGATACTGGATATGATATGCGAAATGCGTGGAGCAATGGTAGTGTTTGGTTTGATTTAGCATTTGCTTCTCAAGCCAGCGTTACTAATGTTTCCAATAATCAAGCACTTTTTAGTGTCCAAAGATGGGGTTGGTAAAAATCAGAATTTTCTGATTTTTTTGTTTATGCCAATTATATTAATCATATAAATAAACCTACTAAATTTTAAATATTTGTTATTTAATAAAAAAAATCTGCTATAAAGGCATCATAAATTTAGAAAAACAGTAATTTTACAAATATAGAATCATCTGTTAATTTATTTTTTAGAGGTGAACATTATGGCAACTTATATAAGGAAAGCTAGATTAAAGAATAATGAAACAATTCCTTTAAATATGGATTTTATGTTTACAACTATATTTAATAAAGAAAAAAATATTTATGTCTTAGAAGTTTTTTTATCGGATTATTTAGAAATACCTCTTAGTAGTGTTAAAGGCAATTTAAAAATATTAAAAAGAAAATTATTAATTAATAATAAAAGAGAAGCTAGTAATGAAGTTGATTTAGTTTTAAATTATAATGGGAAATTAATCAATATTGAACTTTCTAATGAAAGAAAATCGATAGGTATAATAGAACGTAATATTGTTTTTGCTTGTAAAATACATGGTGGAGAGTTAGAATACGGGAATAATGATTATAAAGACATAGATGATACAATACAGATAAATTTAAATAATTTTCGATGTAATAAAGAAAAACTAGTAAATAAGTATTATTTAGCAGATATAGAAAATAAAAAAATTTTAACAACAAAATTTAGAATAGATATGGTAGACCTTGTATTAGGTAGCAAGATGTGCTACAATATTAACGACAAGTTATCAAAGTGGTGTCGCTTATTAATGACAAAAAAACAGGATGAATTATATAATTTATCTATTTATTTACTAGGGAGTGAAAGAGGTGAAGAATTTATGAGTGAAGTAGAAATGTTATGCAGTGATGACGAATATATTGGATTATATACAAAATTATCCAAAAAAGAATTAGAATATAATACTTATATAGCTGAGGCAAAAGAAGAAGGATTCAATAATGGATTTAATAATGGATTTAGCAGTGGCGAAAAATCTGGTGAAAGGAGCAAACAATTAGAGATTGCCAAAAATTTAATTAGTAAAAATGTTGATATGGACTTTATAATCGATGTAACAGGACTTACGAAAGAGCAAATAAGTACCTTATATTAAATGTAAAATTTGAAAATATAGTTTAAATCTATATTTTTTTTAAATTTAGATGATATAATAAATATTGGATGTGATACTGTGCAATTAAAGGACTTAAAAAATCTTATTGAAGAAAATGATTTCAATTTTAAAAAGAAATTTGGTCAAAACTTTATTATTGATGAAAATATTATTAATGCTATTATCAATAAATCTGAAATAGGTGCTGAAACATTAATTATTGAAATAGGCGTCGGAGCAGGGGCATTAACAACTAAATTAGCGGATAAGGCTAAAAATGTCTTATGTTATGAAATTGATGAAAGTTTAAAGGAAATATTAGATATTACATTAAAAGATAAACATAATGTTGAAATCATTTATAAAGATTTTTTAAAGGCCAAAGTATTAGATGATATTAAAAAATATAAATATCAAGAATTGTATGTTATTGCTAATCTACCATATTATATTACCACACCAATTATTATGAAAATTATTGAAGACAAATTAGATGTCGATAAAATTGTTGTTATGGTTCAAAAAGAGGTTGGTGATAGGTTTAAAGCTAAACCCAATACCAAAGAATACAATTCTCTATCAATCTTTTTAAATTATCATTACGATATAAAAAAATTAATGGATGTTAGTCGAAATGTATTTTTACCAAAACCTAATGTTGATAGTATTGTTATTCAGTTTTCAAAAAAAAGTAACAATTATAGTGTTAAAAATGAAGATGTTTTTTATAAATTAATTAAAGATAGTTTTGTTCAGAAGCGAAAAACAATAAGAAATAATTTACGAGGCTATGATTTAAATAAAATAGAAACTATTTTAAAAAATTATGGTTTTGATTTAAGTGTAAGAGCTGAACAATTATCTATTGATATATTTGTCGAAATAGCAAATAATTTATAAATTAGTAAGGATGATTATTAATGATTAATAAAAAATGGGATTTAATTTTAGATAAAGAGTTTAAAAGTGATTATTTTAAAAAGCTAGGTGTATTTGTTAGAGATGAATATCAACATAAAATAATATACCCTAAATATGAACATATCTTTGATTGTTTAAGATATACCGATTATGATAAAGTTAAAGTTGTCATAATTGGGCAAGACCCCTATCATGGTGAAAATGAAGCCCATGGCCTTTGTTTTTCTGTTCAAGATGGCGTTTCAAGGCCACCATCATTGAATAATATTTTTAAAGAACTTTATAATGATTTAGGAATTACTAAAAATAATAATGATTTAACTTGCTGGGCTAAACAGGGGGTATTACTTTTAAATTCTATTATGACGGTTGTAAAAGATCATCCATTGTCTCATAAAGATAAAGGGTGGGAGATTTTTACTGATAATATTATTAAATATTTAAATGAAAGAGAAACACCAATAGTTTTTGTTTTATGGGGAAGTTATGCTCGTAGTAAAAAAGAATTAATCACTAATAAAAATCATTTAGTTATAGAATCTGTTCATCCATCACCATTATCAGCAAACCGAGGCTTTTTTGGTAGTAAACCATTTTCAAAAATAAATTATTTTTTAAATAGTAAAAATATTGAACCTATAGATTGGCAAGATAATTAAATTTTTATTGAAAAACAGGATATTTTGTATTAAAATTAAAATGAGGGGTGTAGAAAATGGAAAATGCATACAAATTTATGCTTGATGAGTTAAATCTGCATTATAATGAATCAGTAGTTGTAGCTGTTTCAGGTGGGCCTGATTCTATGGCACTATTACATTTACTTGTTAGAATTAAACAAGCAATTGATATAACAGTCATTTGTGCACATGTTAATCATAATGTCCGCAAAGAAAGTGCTGATGAATTACTATTTGTTGAAAAGTTTTGTATGCAACATGGTGTCATTTTTGAAAGTATGAAAATTGATGATTATGGAGATGATAATTTTCATAATGAAGCAAGAACCAAGCGATATAATTATTTTAAAAAGATTGTTCATAAGTATAACGCTAAATACTTATTTACTGCTCATCATGGTGACGATTTAATTGAAACAATCTTAATGCGTATTGCAAGAGGTTCCACACTAAGGGGTTACAGTGGTTTCTCTGAAATTCTAAATATGCCAGACTATACAATCGTAAGACCTTTGATAAAAGTTACTAAGGATGAGATAATAAAATATGATAAACAGCATAAAATAAACTATGTTTTAGATAGCTCTAATCAAAAGGATGTTTATACACGTAATCGTTTTAGAAAATATATTGTTCCTGGTTTTAAAAAAGAAGATAAAAATATTCACACGAAATTCTATAAATTTAGTAAGACACTACTAGAATATAATAATTATATTGACAGACAAGTTTTAAAAAAAATAAAAAAAATATATATTCAGGGAATGTTAGATATTGATTTGTTTTTAAAAGAGGAGCATTTAATCCAAACGAAAATCCTTTACTATATTCTAGAACATATTTATCAAGATGATTTAATACTTATAACGGATCATCATGTTGAATTAATTCATAATATGATGGTTTCAAAAAGGGCTAATGCCGTAATTTATTTACCAAACGGTTTAAAAGCTATAAAAACATATAGTTCAGTAGTCTTTGTTTTTGAAGATATAAAATCAGATGCTTATGAAATTGAATTGTTTGATTATATTAATTTGCCAAATGGCAAAAATATAGAAAGAGTAAAAAAAACAACAATGACTGATAATAATGTATGCTTTCTATCAAGTAGTGATATTAAATTACCTCTTCATGTTAGAAGTCGCAAAAATGGCGATAAGATGAATGTAAAGGGTATGTTAGGCAGTAAAAAAATCAATGACATATTTATTGATTGCAAAGTAGGGACTAAAGATAGGGATTTATGGCCAATAGTAGTTGATGCTAATGGGATTATTGTTTGGTTACCAGGTTTAAAAAAATCAAAATTTGACAAAACAAAAGAAGAAAAGTATGATATAATACTAAAGTACTATTAAGAGGAGGAAAATGATGAATAAAAAAACAGCAAAAAAAAGTATGCTATCATATGCATTTTTGATTTTATTTATATTAGTAATATTTTATTTAGTAAATATAATGAATCAAACTGTAAATTATATTACATATGATGAATTTGTAAAGAATATCGAGACCAATAATATAAAGGAAATAGAAGTAACACCAAAAAATCGTGCTAGTGTTTATGAGATTACTGGTAAGATGAATAATTATGAAGATGATGAGAGTTTCTTTGTTAGAATTCCACTATCAGATGTTGTCATTGATAGGGTAATGCAATTAGGTGAAAATGGAAAATTTAAATTAGATATTAATACTGATCCTGAGTCTAGTACATTATTACTATTTATTATTAATGTTTTACCAATGGTATTATTGATAGGTTTTGCTTTCTTTTTTATAACAAGACAAATGGGTTCAGCCAATAAATCGATGGATTTTGGAAAAAGTCGTGCTCGTTTAAGCGAAGATAATAAAAAAGTTTCATTTAAAGATGTAGCTGGTTTATCTGAAGAAAAAGAAGAAGTTCAAGAGTTAATTGATTTTTTAAAAAATCCTAAAAAATTTCAAGCAATGGGGGCTAGAATTCCTAAAGGGGTATTATTAGTAGGACCTCCAGGAACTGGTAAAACATTATTAGCTAGAGCTGTAGCTGGTGAAGCTAATGTGCCATTTTATTTTATAAGTGGTTCTGACTTTGTTGAGCTTTTTGTTGGTGTAGGAGCTTCTCGTGTTAGAGATATGTTTAAACAAGCTAAACATAATGCCCCATGTCTAATTTTTATTGATGAAATTGATGCTGTAGGACGTCAAAGAGGTGCTGGCTTAGGTGGCGGGCATGATGAAAGAGAACAAACCTTAAATCAATTATTAACTGAAATGGATGGATTTGGCGCTAATGAAGGTATTATCATTATAGCAGCAACTAACCGTCCTGATGTTTTAGATCCTGCCCTTTTAAGACCAGGAAGATTTGACCGACAGGTAACAGTTAATTTGCCAGATGCTAAAGGTCGTGAAGAAATTTTACAAGTTCATGCTAAAGGCAAAACTTTTGCTAGTGATGTTAATTTAAAAAATATTGCGAAAAGAACTGTTGGGTTAAGTGGAGCTGATCTTGAAAACTTGCTTAATGAAGCTGCTTTATTAACAGTTAGAAGAGATAAAAAAATGATTACAATGGAAGAAATCGATGAAGCTCATGACCGCGTTTTAATGGGACCAGCTAAGAAGAGCCATAAATATACTGATAAAGAGAAAAAGGTTGTTGCTTATCATGAAGCGGGGCATGCAGTAATTGGTTTGAAACTTGATGGCGCAAACGATGTTCAAAAAATTACTATTGTTCCTCGTGGTGCAGCTGGTGGTTATAATTTAATGATGCCGAAAGAAGAAACTTATCTTTCTACTAAAAAGGAATTGTTAGAAACAATAAGTGGTTTGCTTGGTGGTCGTGTTGCTGAAGAAATAACGTTTAATGAAATGACAACTGGTGCTCATAATGATTTTGAAAAAGCAACTAAAATTGCTCGTGCTATGGTAACCGAATATGGTATGAGTAGTTTAGGACCAGTTCAATTTGAACATCAAGAATCAAGTGTTTTCTTAGGAAGAGATTATAACAAAAGTCGTAATTTCTCAAGCCAAGTTGCTTTCCAAATAGATGAGGAAGTTAGAAAAATAATTAGTGAACAATATGAAGTTACTAAAAAGATTATTAATGAAAATAAAGATTTATTGAAATTAATTGCCGAAACATTATTAGAGTATGAAACTATTACTAAAGAACAAATCGATTATTTGGTTGAACACGGAAAAATGCCAAAAGATGCAGAATTGGAAAAGAAAGATAATTCATACGAAAATAAAACTGTAGCAGAATTAAAAGAAATAGCTAAAGAAAAAAATATTAAAGGTTATTCAAAAATGACCAAAGAAGAATTAATTGATTCACTAAATAATAAAGAATAAAATTAAAAATTATAGAGAAATCTATAATTTTTTTGTATAACTATGTCCTAGCATAAAATTATCAACTACGACAAATTTATTAATTCGTAGTATTACAGAGCATATTTATTTGTATTTTTATCATATAATATAACATTATATAAATCTAATGGATAATGTTTATAAGATTTTATCTCAGTTACATTTTTTTATATGATAAGAAATCTTTCCAAATTGTAATATTCCTTTCCTTTTTATTACGATAGTAAATATGTTTTATATCACTTTGTTGTGCGACAATAAACTTTACCTCATCATATAAATTTCTTATCTCAGTAATTGTATATACTTCCTTACCACTATTAATTAAATTTTTTATATCTTTTAAATCCGACATAGAAAACTTCCATAAAAAATATATGATTTACCATTGAGTATCATAACTTATTAGATTGTTCTTTAAAATGTTTTGATATTTATATTAAATATGATAGATTTTGTTGTCGATATATGATAAAATATTATAAGAGTTTAATTAGAAAATGGTGATGTTATGGGAAAAGTAATTGCCCTTGTTAATCAAAAAGGTGGAGTTGGTAAAACAACTTCTAGTATAAATTTAGCAGCCTCATTAGGTGTATTAAGAAAAAGAGTTTTATTAGTTGATTTGGATCCACAGGGAAATGCTTCAACTGGAGTAGGCATTGATAAAGGAGATATCAAAAGTGGAGTTTACAATTTAATGATTGATGAATGCAGCATAGAAGATACTATTATTAAAACAAAATTTAAAAATCTCTATGTTATTCCAGCCTCGATAAATTTGGCAGGAATTGATATTGAACTAATGGATAAAAGTCATGAGGATAAAGAATTTAACCGAAATATCCAATTAAAAAAGCATTTAGATACAATCAAAGAGCATTTTGACTTCATTATAATTGATTGCCCTCCTTCATTAGGCATTTTAACAACTAACGCGCTTACAGCTTCTGATTCCGTAATTATTCCTGTTCAATGTGAATTTTTTGCTTTAGAAGGAATTATGCAACTTGTGGCAACTGTTATGATGGCCCAAAAAACATATAATCCTGATTTGCAGATAGAGGGTGTTTTACTTACAATGTTAAATAGTTGTACTAATTTAGGATTAGAGGTTGTTGAGGAAGTAAAAAGTTATTTTAAGGAAAGAGTTTATGATACAATTATTCCACGACTTGTAAGACTATCAGAAGCACCAAGTCATGGGAAGCCAATTATTGCTTATGATCCACATAGTAGAGGAACAGAAGCTTATTTAAATTTAGCCAAGGAAGTGATTAGTCGAAATGGAAACTAAAAAAAAGGCCTTAGGACGAGGTTTAGAACAATTATTCAATTCAGAAAATTTAGATTTAGATATAAATAATATTCAAAAATTGGAAAGCCGAATTTATGAATCTACGAACAAAGAAGATGTTGTTGAAATAAATATAGATGAATTGCGTGTCAATCCATATCAACCTAGAAAGTTTTTTAAAGATGAAGCTCTTCAAGAATTAGCTGCTTCAATAAAAGAGCATGGCGTATTTCAACCAATAATCGTGAAAAAGAGTATCAAGGGTTATGAAATAATTGCTGGTGAAAGACGTGTTCGTGCTTCAAAAATAGCTGGTTTAGATAAAATTCCAGCAATTGTAAGAAATTTATCTGATGAGCTTATGATGGAGATTGCTTTGCTTGAAAATTTGCAAAGAGAAAACTTGAGCTGTATTGAAGAAGCTAATGCTTATAAATCAATGTTAACTACACTTGGATTAACTCAAGAGTTATTGGCTACTAAGGTAGGCAAGAGTCGTAGCCATATTACAAATATGCTGGGTTTATTACGTTTACCTCAAAGTGTTCAAGATTTAGTTAATAATGGTGATTTATCCATGGGTCATGCTCGTGTACTAAGTAAAATTGAAGATAATGACAAAATAATTGAGCTAGCAAATAAAATTATCGATGAAAAATTAGCTGTTCGTGATATTGAGAAGATATCTGATGACAAAGATATAAAGAAAAAAATTAAAATTACGAGACATGGTAATGTTGAACAAGAAAATTATAAATATGTAGAAAACCTATTACGAGAAAAATACGATTCTAAAGTTAAAATAAAAGATAAAAAAATAGAAATAAGTTTTACAAGTACTGCGGATTTAAATCGAATATTAGAAATTATGAATATTAGAGGATAGTGATTAAATGAAGGATGTCTTAGATAAAATTTTAATTAAAGAAATAATTGCACCAATTTTAATTATAACTTCTAGTATAATAGTCTGTAAAATAATCCAAGGCATTGTCAAAAGAACTTTGAAAATAAAATCAAGTAAAGTAAATAATAAAAAGCAGGATACTTTAATAAGTATTATTAATAATATAATAAAATACTTTATTATGATTATAGCATTATTGATGATTTTAGATATTTTTGGAATTGATACAAAAACTTTAGTTACGTCATTAGGTGTCGTTGGATTAGTAGCAGGATTAGCTGTTCAGGATTTATTAAAAGATATTATTTCTGGTATATCAATTATTTTTGAAAATCAGTTTTATGTTGGCGATACTGTTGAGATAAATGGTTTTAAAGGCGAGGTAATCCATTTGGGGTTAAAAACAACAAAATTAAAGTCATATACTGGCGAAGTAAAAGTTATTTCTAATCGTAATATTACCGAAGTTACTAACTTTAATTTAGCTAATTCTCTAGCTATTGTAGATTTTCAAATATCCTATGAGTCAGAAACGACTAAAGCAGAAAAAGTTTTAAATAATTTATGTAAAAGATTAACGAAAGAACTTAAAAATATTAAAGGTGAAGTAACATTGTTAGGTGTTACTAAATTAGATTCCTCTGGTGTTGAGTATCGCATTACAGTAGAAACATTACCGCTTAAACATTATGAAATTGCAAGAGAAATTTTAAAAGCTGTTAAATTAGAACTTGAAAAAAATGAAATAACTATACCATATCCTCAATTGGTGATTCACAATGAATAAAGAATATAGATTAGGGAGCATTGTTTTAATGAAAAAACAACATCCTTGTGGTACTAATGAATGGGAGATAACAAGAGTAGGGGCCGATATTAAAATAAAATGTTTAAATTGCGGGCGTTCTATTATGCTACCAAGAATTGAATTTAATAAAAAATTAAAGAAGGTTATAACTTATTAATTTTAAAGGAAGGATTGAGAATATTATACGTTGTATATATTTGAGTGTATATTATGAATAAAGATAAGAAAAGAATATTTTTGGGACCTGTAATTATGATAATTGTTCTAATTGCCATAATTATGGTAGCTAGTTCTATTTTTTCCAATTTACAAGTGGGTGGTCAAGAAACACATATACAAAATGGTACTCTAGAAACTTCACTTGTGACTGTAAATAATATTTTAAGTAGCGCAGGTTTAAAATTTTTACTAAGCAACGCTATTACCAATTTTCAAAAATTATCGCCAGTAATCTTACTAATAATTGTTTTATTAGGTATTGGAATTTGTGAAAAAAGTGGTTTATTTAAAATGTTATTTAGTCGTTTAAAAAAGGTTTCAACACCAGTATTAATTTTTTTCACTATTTTTTTAAGTCTCATTTCTACAATTATAGGTGAATATAGCTTTATTATTTTAATTCCAATTGTGGGAATTGCTTACAAGTATGCGAATAGAAACGCTATGCTTGGGATTTTAATCTCATTTATATTTATCTGTTTAGGATATGGCTTTAGCTTAATTTTCAATTATGATGATTATCTACTGGGAACTTTGACCCAAGCATCTGCAAGTTTAGAAGTTGATAAAAACTATAAATTTCAATTATTATCAAATCTTTATATCCAAATTGCCATAACCATTATATTTTCAATTATTGGCTCAATAATTATTAATGCCTTTTTGGCTCCTAAATTTGAGATAACAAAGCATTATGAAAAAGAAGAAACAAATGATTCGAAGAAAGCTTTCATATATGCTACTATAGCTTGTTTAATTATGTTGTCTTTAATAGTATATATGATAATACCTGGGTTACCAGGTTCAGGTTTGCTTTTAGATAAATCGGCATCCACGTATATTGCTCAATTGTTCTCAGGTAACTCCCCCTTCTCCAATTCTTTGATATTTATTATTAGTGTGATGATGATGATTTGTGGGTTAATATATGGGCGAATCTCCGGAAATATTAAAAATACTAATGAGTTTAGTATTGGATTAGGTTATAGTTTTGATAATTTAGGATATGTATTTGTTTTATTATTTTTCTTCTCACAAATGATAGCTTTATTAGATTGGTCTAATATTGGAACAGTTATTGCAACAATATTAATAGATAAAATAAGTTTGTTACAACTATCGGGAATTCTCCTTATTATAATTTTCTTTATTACTGTTGTTTTTATCGGCATATTTATTCCATCGACAATTACAAAATGGACTTTGATGTCACCAATAATTGTTCTGCTATTTATGAGAGCAAATATTACACCCGATTTTACACAATTTATATTTAGAGTAGCTGATGGTTTTGGTAAATGTATTACCCCAATGTATATTTATTTTTTTATAATGATGGCTTTTATGCAAAAATATAATTATGATAATGAACATAATATTACTATTTTTGGTACATTAAAACTTATAGGACCAACTGTTTTAATTCTAGGTTCTTTATTATTGTTATTATTGATTCTTTGGTATATAATTGGACTTCCTATGGGAGTAGCAATGTATCCAACCTTATAAGGCACCTGATTAGGTGTTTTTTATATATTAATTATAAGACATTAAAAAAAATTAATTTTTCTTTGACAAACAATATTGATTGTGATAAACTAAGTGACATTGAAAGGGGAAATAATATGAATAAAGTAAGCAAAAAGTTAATTATAGGTGCGGCAGCAATTGGCACTTTGGTTGGAGGTGTTACTTTAGTTCACGAAAAATTTACTGCAAATGATTTAACTGAGATGTGTCCGATATCACAAGCTTATTATGATTTAGATATGAATCAAGAGGCATATAATCATCAATTAAACCATTATAAAAAGTTGTTAGATAATGGAGAAAAATATAATTATGAATATAGATCAGAACAATGTCTACCGCTTGATGGTTATACTATGAATGCAGATGGAACTTGTTATATAGAGACTGATCCAATAAAGGTTTATCAAAATAATGGTGAAGTTATATATGTGGCACCAGCAGGATATTATCTAAAAAATGGCAAATGTATTAAAACAGTCAATCCAACTTATAGATGCGAAGGAATTCTTGTTATTGACCAAAATGGTGATTACGAAACATTAATAACTTATGATGAAGTACAAAAAAAATTAGTTAAAATATAGAATATAAGACTTAATATACTTAGTGTTAATATCAAAATTACTATTATATTATTATATATAAAAAGCAACATTTGTTAAATATTAATGTTACTTTATGTATTGACAAAAAATTAATATTAAAATAATCAATCAAAAAATGGGGGATTAAAATGGATAGGATAAAAATAATTGGTCATAGAGGGGACATAATGACTTCAACTGAAAATTCAGCTTCGGCAATTCTTGCTTGTTCAAAAAATCCAAATATTGATGGAACTGAATTTGATATTAGACCAACTAGTGATGATAAGATCGTTGTTATACATAATGATAGAATACCTAATTTAAATGGAAAAATGACTAAAATTTATGATTTAACTTTAGAAGAAATAAACCATTTAAGGTTTAGGATTAATTTAATGGATCAAATTTTATTAAAAGGATTTCACTTATTAAAAAGTGACAGATATTATTATAATCGCTACTGTGAAATAAGTAGACAATACGCTAGAATACCTGAATTTGATGATATTATGAAAGAGTATAGTCCTAATAAGCATATGTTAATTGAACTTAAAGGTAAAGTAGATGAATATTCAGCTAAAAAGCAAGCTATTTTTGAGGATAATATTGTTGAAATATTAAAACAGTATGATTATCAGAGTAGAGATTTAACTTTAGAAAGTTATAACTTTGATGCCCTTTTTAGAATTAAAAATAAATTACCTGATTTAAAAATAATTGCGCTTGTTAATAAATTTGGTAGTTTAAAGTGTCTAGATATGCCATTTGATGGAGTAAGCTTAGAATATGTTATGCTTAATCCTAATGTAATAAATAAGATAATAAATAATAAAATGATGTTATATTCATGGGATTGGAAGAAATCATTAAAACATAGTCAAAATATAGATAAGATTTTTTCGCCATTTGCAAAAGAAATAAAAACAGGTGAATTACCATTATATGTAATTAATGATTTCCCTGAGAAAGCAAAACAATATATAAAAATATAATCTAAAATATTGACAATTAAAAGAAAAAGATGTAATTTATAATTAACAAATATGGGGTGAATAATATGGTTGTTAATAGCTTTAATTCTATCTTTTTCAAAACAGTATTATTAAATAAAATTAATAACATATTATCTTTTTGCGCCAATTAGTGATAGAACAGAATAAAAGTCTGTTCTTTTTTGCAAATTAAGGAGTGATTATATATGAATAATTTAACACTTGAAGGATTATTAAATTTAGTTAGAGCCTATGAGCCAACAAAAACTGATGTAGTTGAAAAAGCTTATAAATATGCTGATTTTCTCCATGCGGGGCAAAAACGCCAAAGTGGTGAGCCATACATAATTCATCCTTTAAATGTTGCCTATACATTAGCTGAAATGCACGCTGATATTGATACTATTTGTGCTGGTCTTTTGCACGATACATTAGAAGATACGAAGGCAACAAAAGAAGACATTATTAAAGAGTTTAATGAAGATGTTTTTACTTTGGTTGATGGGGTGACAAAAATTAGTAAAATAAACTTTTCTACAAGAGCAGATTTAGAGTTTGCAAATACAAGAAAAATTATTACAAGTATAACGACTGATGTCAGAATAATTATTATTAAATTAGCTGATAGATTACATAATATGCGAACACTACAATACAAAAGAAAAGAAAAACAACAAGAAAATGCTTTAGAAACATTAGAAATATTTGTTCCCCTTGCCCATTATATAGGAGCATACCAAATTAAAGCAGAATTAGAGGATTTATCATTTAAATATTTACGTCCAAATGACTACGCTGATATTGAGGAAAAAAAGAATTTGCTAGAAAATGAAAATAAGAAATATTTATTGGATATGCGCCATACTATCAATACTCTATTGAATGAAAATAATATTAATAATTGGATTAAAATTTGGATTAAGAATATATATGGAATTTATAAAGATTTAGAGGAAGGCAATGATTTATCATCTATCCATGATCTATTAGCACTTAAAATAGCGGTTGATCATCCTGAAATTGATAATCCTGACATTTGTTACCGTTCACTCGGAATAATTCATTCAAAATATCACCCTGTTAATGAACTATTTAAAGATTATATTTGTAATCCCAAGAATAATATGTATCAGTCCTTACATACGACGGTTTTTAGCGAATCAAATAGATTAATTCAACTCCAAATTCGCGATTATGATATGAATCGGGTTGCATTATATGGTTTAGCCACTTATTGGCATATTAAAGGGTGCAATGCCAGAGAGGAAATGCAAAAAAAATTAACAGATAAATGTCAATTTTTTAAGGCTCTAAGTGAAATAAATTCTGTCTTTGATAACAATCAAGAATTCGTTAATCAAATAAAATCGGAGTTATTTTCCAACCGAATATATGTGTTTACAACAGCTGGAACCATAATTGAATTGCCACCAAATTCTACCCCTATCGATTTTGCGTATAAATTAAGTGTTGATAATGGGAATCATTTATCTGCAGCGATAGTTAATAATCAGTATGTGCCCCTTAATTTTCAACTAAATAATAATGATATAGTGGAAATCAAGTTTGATAAGGATAGTAGGCCAACGCCTGAATGGTTGGCTGTAGTTAAAACAACACAAGCGAAAAGATTAATCAAAGAATGCTTACACATATAAAATTTAAAGATATTTTTTATATATGAATAAATAATTATTGACAAATTATCTATTAAATATTAGAATATCATATAAAAAAGGGGGGCGATAAAATGAATAGAATAAATGAATCTGAAAAAGGAGACAATTATAATACTCACCAAAATAGAAATTTATTATCCTCTTTTTCTTTTAATACTGATGATATTAATAAAGATAATATAAAAATTATTGGTCATAGAGGAAATCAAGGGATTGCTACTGAAAATTCTTATAATGCTATTCTTGACTGTTCAAATAATGATAATATTGATGGAACTGAATTTGATATTAGGCCCACCAAAGATGATAAAATCGTTATTATGCACAATGAAAATGTTAATGGAACAACTAGTTCAAAAGGAAGAATCCAAGACTTAACATTAGAAGAATTAAAACAATTGCGTTTTACAACCCAAACGGTCGATCAATTCTTACAAAAATTATTTAATATATTTAACAAAGACCAATATTTTTATCATCAATATTGTAATTTAGGAAAACAAAGCTCCAAAATAGCGCTATTTGATGAAGTTATGAAAAACTATAGTCTTAATAAACACATGTTAATTGAACTTAAAGGAAAAATAGCCGAATATTCAAACGCTAAACAAAGATATTTTGAGGATAATATTGTTGATATTTTAAAAAAATATGATTATCAAAATAGAGATTTAGCATTAGAAGGTTATAATTATGATGCCCTTTTTAGAATTAAAGAAAAATTACCTGATTTAAAAATAATAGCTTTAATAAATAAAAATGGAAATTTAAAACCATTAAATATGGATTTTGATGGTGTAAGTTTAGAATATAATTTATTAAACGAATCAGTTGTTGAAAAAGTAATGAAAAATAATATGGTCTTATATTCATGGGATGATAAAAGACCTATCACTCATTATAATACAATAAATGAAATGATATTTAGATATAGTTCAGCTATCGAATCTGGAGAGTTACCATTATACGTAATTAATGATTTTCCTGAAAAAGCAAGACAATATATAAAAAGATAGTATTACAAAATACTGTTTTAATTTATAGATAATTATTATTAGAGGTATTTATGAAAAAGAGAGATATAATAAAGAATCAAGTAAAATTAAATAGTAAACTAGCTAAAATAATGACTGAAAATGGTATTTCAAAACTTAGATTAACAAGCGTCGGGAATTCAATTTCATCAGGTTATTCTTTTATACGAACTATTAAGCCATTATTATATAGAAATGGAAGTTTGGAAAAAATATTAAAAAAATCAGGAATCGTATTAGATATCCATCATTTTGCTAGAAATCAAAATAATAATGACGATAAATTATTTGAATGGTTACAAACAAATATTAAAGAGTCTGATATCCATAAAATGAATCTTAAAGATTATGTAGATGGAGAAATAAAAATATCAAGTAATGGATTAAATAACGAAAATATTAATAATTGGTATCCTATAAATATAACTGATGATTTAGGTCTACGTGATTTAATTTTAGCAGATGAGAAAAAATTAGCTAATATTGTCATTTATAATGGTGGAACTGGCTCTTTTCTAGATAATGTTTCAAGAAATGGTAAGTTAAGTCATAAGTTAACGTATGGAATTAAAATGGATTTGGTATCCCTAGAAGCAACACTAAAATATATTCAAAATAGTAATCGAAAATTTAATACAAATACACAAATTTTTTTGGGAGGGGCACCTAATTTTTTAGGACTAAATATTTCGGAATTTATCAATGCTAAATTAAGAAAAATAGCCAATAAATATGCAAATGTTACTTATGTAGAACCAATCAAATCAAAGTGCTTTTATCCTAAATATGCACCTAATATAAAAAATACGGAACAAAAATCTTTTCTTGCTAAAATTAATTTTTTAGGTGTAGATATTCATTACGATGAAGAAGAGTATTTAAGATTTAATAACAATATTATTGATACAATAAATAAAAATTATTTAATAAATAAAGCTATGATTAATATTGATAGAGATTTTTATAATTTTAGTAGTAATTTAGAATTAAATAAACAATATTTAATAGGTAATAATTTATATCTCCAAGAATATATAGATAATATTTTATATAAATATAGTAAAAAACTAACATCTGAACAACAAAAAGAACTTATGTTAAGATTAAAAAAATATATTTTAGATAGATTGCCATCAGATTTTTATTATCTAGGGAAAGACAATTTTAATAAAGTTATTAGTGAAAAACGAAAAAAACTTTATAAATAAATTTAATTACGAGGTAATATAATGGAATGTAAATTAGAATTGATAAATAGAAATATGGGAAAAGATGTCTATTTAATGTATCAAGATATTCCAAGTGAAGAACTTGGGAGTACCAATAAAATTAAAAATTGTTCTATCGATAAATTTTACGATATTATTGAGGAATTTAAAAAAGAAGAAACCATAATTAATCCTGATTTAAATACAACAACAAACCGATATATATTTTTTGTAAATGATGAACCAATAGGTGAAATTGGTATTAGAACGACGTTAAATGAAAAATGGTTAAATAAAGGAAGTCAAATATTTTATAAGATTAGGATGAGTAAAAGAAATCAGGGATACGGAACAAAAATGTTAGAATTAGGTATTAAAGAATGCAAAAAATTAGGGATGAAAAAGGTTAGAATAAACTGTGATGATAATAACATTGCTTCAAAACGGATTATTGAAAAAAATGGTGGTAAGATAGATATTAAAAATTATAAAACTACAGTGGGCTTTAGTAGTAGTTATATAATTGATATCATATAAAAAATATTCAGTTTTAACGTTATAATTTATAAATAAATATTGACATTTATAAAAAAGGTGATATTATATTTTAGCGAAGAGGGGGAAATAGTTATGAAAAATACTAAAATTTTTAAGAAAAAGGTTCTTTCTGTACTAAGTGCAGGTATAATCTTAACATCCTTTGTTGGATGTAGTTTAGATGAGGATATGTCATCAGATAAAGAGAATATAAAACAAGATAGTACAACAATGATGACTATGGATGAACCTGAAAAAAATGATGAAGAATCAACTTCTAATCCTAAAGAAAAAAGTAGTGAAGAAGGAGCTGATGAAAATAACAATACGACTAAAGAGGTAGTAGGCTTTTCAGGACTTACATTGACTATGGGAGCCATTATTGCACTTGCTGTTTATGAACAGGAAAGAAAAAGGAAATTTTATGATGCTGCCTTAGGCTTAGATAATAAAGCAGAATTAGTTAATAACCAAAAAACATATCATAAATAACATATTATTAAAAAGTTAAATTACAAAAATTAAAGAATACAAGTTATATTATTAATTTGTATTTTTATGTTATTAAAAAGAGATTAATAAGTTTTAGTTCAATTTGACAAAAATATATAAAAATGTTAGAATAAAAATCATTTAAGAGAGGATTATGGTAT
Source organism: uncultured Mycoplasmatota bacterium (assembly GCA_947056845.1). Classification (GTDB taxonomy): domain Bacteria; phylum Bacillota_I; class Bacilli_A; order RF39; family UBA660; genus CAJLIR01. The sequence continues at coordinate 10,810 of CAMSCJ010000013.1, read as the reverse complement.
AATATGAAACAAGACAGAAAAATATATAATAATTTAAGTGGTTTACCTTCAATTGATAACCCGCATTTAGTTAATTACCCACAAAATGCGAGAAAACAGATATATAGTGGAATTAAGATGAGAATGTATGATTTTATGTATGATAGAATTAGCAATAATCAGGATTTAATAGCTATGGAATATTTTGGAACTAAAATTACTTATAGAGCAATGCTTGAACAAATAAAAAAATATGCACAAGTATTAAGCAAATTTGGAATTCAAAAGGGAGATTTTATTTCAATATGCTTACCAAATATACCAGAAGTTGTTTATTTAAAATATGCAATTAATAGGGTTGGAGCTGTTTTCAATATGATAGACCCTAGGACTAATCCGAATGGTATTTTGGAAAGAACCAATTTATCAAAATCAAAACTTTTATTTACAGTAATTGATATTTGTAAAGATAAGATTGATTTAATAAAAAATAATTTAAATGTTGAAAATATTATTATAATTTCTCCAGCTTACTCGTTGTCAAAAAAATTAATAGAACAAACTAATAAAACTTTGCCAATAAATGTATTATATAGTTTGAAAGAATTTTTATTACAACAGACAAAAACATTTAACCGTGATAGTATTTATAAAAACATTGATGATTTTTTAAGCCAGTATGCTAATGACACAAATAATTTTGATGCTTTATATGAAGAAAATATGCCAGTTGCAGCACTTTATACGAGTGGAACAACTGCGGATTCAATTGATGCGGGTGTTTTTTCAAATGAAAATTATAATTCTATGGTTAAAAATATGAGTTATGGCTCGGATTATATAAAACCTGGGAAAAGATTTTTAGGAGCTATTCCATTTTTTTCCGCATACGGTTCATTTTGTGGTTTTCACCATTCATTTAGCAATGCATGGAATGTTATTATGGTACCAAGATTTAAACCAATTGATTATGCAAAACTTATTATAAATACAAAATCAAATGCGGCCTTAGGAGTCCCAAAATTTTGGGAACAGTTTATTAGCATTAATAATCAAAAAAAAGACATACTAGAACAGTTAGAAATACCAGTTACGGGCGGGGACTGGATATCAATAGCGTCAATAGAAAAAATAAATAGAAAATTTTTTGATTATGGCTGTAAAACGAACCTAAAAATAGGTTATGGTGCAACAGAATTTGGTGGTGTTGTTTCAACAACATTAGATGACGAAAATAAATATAATGAGTATAGTGTTGGTACATTGTTGCCAGGCAACAAAGCTATGATTATTAACCCAGAAACAAATGAAGAATTGGGGTATAATGTGGAAGGGGAATTATGTATTTCAGGTCCAACGATGATGCTAGAATATCTTAATAATAAATCAAAGACAGAACAAATAACTATATATAAAAATGGTGAAAAATATTATAAAACTGGTGATAAAATGATGATAAATGAATATGGTGATTTAATGTTCTGTGATAGATATAAGAGAGTTATGATGCGGCCAGATGGACATACAGTTGCATGTGCCCCAATTGAAAATATAATTAGTTCTCATCAATTAGTAAAGGGGTGTGCAGTAGTTGGAATTAAATTAGAAGATGGCTCAAGCGGTACAATTCCAACAGCATTTGTTGTACTACATAATCCTAAATTACAAACACGTGCATTTGCAAATGAATTAGATAATTATTGTTTGGATAAAATAGGAGAAAGAGAAAGAGCTTTAGCTATTAATTTTGTTGACAAAATTCCATATACATTAAATGGTAAAATAGATTTTAGAAATCTTGCAAAGCAAAGTTTTTCAGAAATGACAAATCTCTATATTATGGATTATACTTTTTTTGAAAAACAAAAGGAAAAAACTTATAAAAAACATTAGTTTTAATTTAACTAGATGTTTTTTTATTACATTTTGTGATAAAATATAATAAGTATAGGTGGTGAAGGTAATGGATGTCGGAATTTCATTTACAGTTTGCAGTTTTTTCTTTATTATATTTATAAGTATAATTTACTTTTCCAAAAAAAGGGTAAAAAACCTTGAAAATAAAATATATAGTTGGTTATTATCATTAAGTATCTTTGGAACAATTATTGGTGTATTTTGTTACTATTTAGTCATAAATCATTCAATATTTCCTATATTCAGTTTTGTAATATCCAAATTGTATTTATTATTTTTATTGCTTTGGTCAATATTATTTACTATTTATGTTCTTGTAATTACGCAATCTGGTAATAAAAAAAGTTACCACTTTATAGCATTCATTTTAACATTTATAGTAGTTTTATTGTCAAGTTTAATTTTTATTTTACCAATAGAATATTACAGCAATAATAATAAGGTATATACGTATGGTTTATCGGTTAATCTATTATATGGTATTGTTGCAATTCAGTTTGTTTTTTGGATTATTACGGTGCTTAAAAATTGGAAAAAACTTAAAAATAAAAAATATATTCCTATAATAGGTCTAATTATATTAGGTTCTTTTGTAACAATTATTCAAAAAATTTTTCCAGAAATCAGACTTATGACATCAACAATCGCTTTTATAACATTTATAATGTACCACACCATCGAAAATCCCGATATGAAAATGATTGAACAACTAAATTTAGCTAAAAATACAGCAGAGAGAGCTAATAAAGCCAAAAGTGACTTCTTATCAAGTATGTCCCACGAAATAAGAACGCCATTAAATGCTATTGTTGGTTTTTCTGAATGTATAAAGCAATCTAATACGTTAGAAGAAGCACAAGAAAATGCAACCGATGTTATAACTGCGTCTAATACTTTATTAGAAATCGTAAATGGAATTCTTGATATATCAAAAATAGAATCGGGAAAACTAGAACTTATCCAGACGGATTATGATACTTATAAATTATTTAATGATGTGTCAAAATTAATTCAAGCTCGTATTGGTGATAAACCAATCGACTTCAAAGTTGATATTGCGCCAGATCTACCACCAGTTTTATATGGTGACCATACCAATGTCAAAAAAATTATGATTAATTTATTAACTAATGCTGTTAAATATACCGACAAAGGATTAGTAGTATTAAGTGTTAAGTGTGTAAAAGTAAATAAAGATATTTGTCGTTTGATCATTTCCGTTAAAGATACAGGTCGTGGAATAAAAAAAGAAAATATCGATAAATTATTTAATAAATTTCAAAGAATCGAAGAGGATATGAATACAACTATTGAAGGAACTGGATTAGGTCTTGCCATTACAAAACAATTAGTTGAGATGATGAATGGTAGTATTGTTGTTAACAGTATTTACGGTGAAGGTTCCGACTTTACAGCTGCTATTGATCAGCGAATATCTTTTAAAAATATTATCTTAGAGCAGGCAGAAACTGCAACAAAAATAGATTTAAATGGTGCTAATATATTAATAGTTGATGACAATAAATTGAATTTAAAAGTTGCTAAGAAATTACTTTTACCGTATAACTGTAATGTAGATACATGTGAAAGTGGCTTTGAGTGCCTTGAAAAAATTAAAAATGGAACTACTTATGACTTAATTTTGATGGATGATATGATGCCCAAAATGCGTGGTACTGAAACTTTAGAAAAATTAAAAGAATTAGAAGGCTTTAACACACCAACTATAGCTCTAACCGCTAATGCTATAACAGGTATGAGGGAGCATTACTTAAAATGTGGCTTTAATGATTATCTATCAAAACCAATTGACAAACAGGAACTAGAAAAAGTGCTAGAGAAATGTCTTTTGAAAACGAAAACTATAGAACCCAAAATAGTTAATGAATCACAAAAAGATAGTATTACTAAACCCGAAAAACAAGAAACAAATTATGATATTGATTATTTAGACTATAGCGATAAAAAAATTCTAATAGTTGATGATAATAAAATAAATATTAAAATTGCCGCTAAAACGCTTTCACCGTATGGCTTTCAAATTGATCAAGTATTAAGCGGTTTAGAATGTTTAGAAAAAGTTAAAAGTAATACTTATGATTTAATTTTTATGGATTATATGATGCCAGATATGGATGGAATTGAAACTTTGAAAAATTTAAAAGAAATATCTAATTTTAATACAAAGGTTATTGCTTTAACAGCTGATGCTGTTGATGGTGCTAAAGAAAAATTTCTAAATGCTGGCTTTGATGAATATGTTCCCAAACCAATTGATAAGAATTTTTTAAATCAAGTAATTACTAAATTATTAAATGATAATGTGCCATCGGAAAATAAAAAAGTAATTAATCAGCAAAGTAATACATTATTTTCCGATATACCTAGTGAGTTATTAGATATGAGTAAATCATTAGATGAAATTAAAATTGATCCAGCTTCACTAAATTCTAAAAATAATAGTGAAGAATTAATGAATAATAAAAATGATATTAACTATTTAAAAGCAAATGATATTGATGTTGATTCTTCAATTGAATTATTAGGTGGCATTGAAGATTATAATGATACTTTAGATGAATTTATGGCTAATATAAAGACAAGAAAAGAAAAATTAGAGCAATATAAAAACAATAAAGATATGGAAAATTATGCCATAGAAGTACATGCATTAAAAAGTGATTCTAAATATTTGGGTTTTACTAAATTAGCAGAAATTTCATTAAATCATGAAATGAAAAGTAAAGCAAATGATATTGAATATATTATTAATAATTATGATGAACTAATGAATGAATTAAATAGTATTTTAAACATTATAAATAAGTATCTTTAAAATAGGGTTTTGAAAACTCTATTTTTAATGTTATTATAATATAAAAAGATATTGACATTTATAAAAAAAATGATATTATAACATTAATTAAAAAAGAGGGGGATTTTATGGATAATTTAGAAAATAAAATTATTAGCAATGAGCAATTAGACAGCAATAATACAGAAAATAAGACAACTAGTGATGTCAAAAAGATTCATTGGTATGAGATTGCTATTGATTTGTTTACCGCACTTATTGGTGCTAATATGGTAGGTAGTGTTGTAGTTGTTGCAAATGAGTGTAATATTGAAGATTTACCAATACCCTATAAAATATCTGTTTGCATTGGTGGATTTGCTTCTATTCTTATGGGTTCACAAATAACATTAAAATCTAGTAATCATTTTTGGAACCGTTTAGAAACTAAATTGTATGGTAGTACTGATGAGAATGATATTGAAAAAGGAACTTCTTATACCAAAAAACGCTAAATAATAATATATAAGGTAGTTAGTAATTGCTTTATTAATTAATAAATTTAACATTGGCATTCATAAAAAAGCAATATTATATTATTATAATGAAAAGAGGGGGGAAAACAGATGAACTATGATTATAGTGATAAAATTACACTAGTATCATTAAATGACTCGTTATTACAAAATCTAAAAAGTAATAATCAAAGTAAAAATGATATTGTAGTTTATCGAGTAGCAGAAAAATTAAGTGCTAAGGGGCTAGAAAACATATTACCGATTGATTGTGGAAATTTATTTGTAAATAAACAACATAATATAAATGAGTTTTTACGAAATAATTTATCATTAGCTGAAATAAAAATGGTGCAGCAATTAGGTATAGATAAAGCTAGACATGGTGTAGCCAAGTTAGCTATAAGTCCAAAATTAAAAAACTATTATAATATTGAAAAGAAGGATGAAGAGATTCACATTTCTGACGCTATTAAAGAATCAAAAAAGGTTGGTGTCTTATTATCATGTGTTTCCAATGACATAATGTCTTCAGTTTGGGTTAATCCAATTAGTTATATGTTAGCGCATATTCCATTTATGGATAAAAATGTACTGAAAAGGACTAAAGTTTTATTAAAAGATGAAAGCCTAAGAGATATAGTAATTGATGGACTAAAACAAAATATTGAAAATATACTTGGTATAAATGATAAAGCTAAGATATGTGTTTTTGGTATATATAGGCCTAGAATATTACCTAAAGATTTTGATTTTATCTTCAATGAAATTAATTCTAAAGTAGCTGATCTTTCTAATATCTATAGTCAAAGTTATATTGATATCAATGATGTGCACTCAAAAATAATTGATTTTCATCCAAATGCTGATGGTTATGAAACAATTGCTAATAGAGTTGCTAATGAATTATATAAAATGTTTAATAAAGATTGTCAGGGTTTAAATGTTCCACCGTTTAACTATCAAAACTTAGGTTTAGATGGAGCTATTCACGATTCTAGATTATATTTTGGTAAAGAAATAGAATATATTAATAATTTTATTATAGAATTATCAAAAAAGTATAATTGTTCTGGTGAGCAATTAATGAAAATATTTTCCGATTTTTTATCTGGTCGCCCACAAGAAGCTATGGATATGACCGATATATATTTTTCATCAAATCAACAAATAAAACAAAAAAAATATCTTTGATATTTTTTTCTTTGAAATTTTTAATAATATACACTAATTATTAAGCAACTTGATTATATCTACTATTTGTTAAAACCAATTGTTTTCCTTTGCTATTATTTAATTTATTTGCCCTTTTACGTCTAATTAATTCCATAATTATAACTGTTAAACTTGAAACTGCCACAAAATTTGGAAATTTAGAACTAATTACATTATAAGTATTTATACTAATTTCTTCATCAGATAAATTCATATTTAATCCATTTTCTATCACTTGGGCAATTTCCCCGTTATTTTCAAGTTCAATAATAATATCGGTAGGAATTTCATTTATTGATTGCATATTTTCTTTATAATCATTTTCATCAACTTTCGCGCCGTATGTCTTTTGCTGTAATGCCGAAATTTTATATTTTCCATTTATCATATTAGCTGATAGAATTATATCATCATCATTAGTACTTCCTTTTACAATATATAAATTTTCACTACTGCCAACCATAACCTGTTTACCAGGGAATTGTTTCTCGATTTCTTTTATAAGTGAAATTTGTGATTTTGTATATTCAGTAGTGTTTATATCATTTGAATTTTCCATATTAATATTAATAAATTTTTTATTATTTAAAAATCTAAATATTTCTTCTGCGTTTTGCTCTCCGCTAGAATTACTTGCGATATTTTTATTATTTAAAATATCCATAAATAATTGTTTAGAGTCATTTCCAAAGTTTCTAACGACAAAAATATTTCCATTGCCACTTTTAAATTTAAAATAATCATTTTTATTATCCGAAAATTCTGTAATACTACTTAAATTAAGTGATTTTTTAACTTGTTCTTCTAAATTATTAATTGTTGCCTCTTTATCAGATGCTTGTATTTTTAACTCGACAAGATTATCGATAATATTTCCCTTATTTCCTTTCATTATCATTATAAAAGTATTATTTAATTCTTGTTCGTTCAAATTTTTTAATTTTTCTTGTAATTGATTTTTATCTGTATCAATCCCATTAGCTGCCAATCTTAAGAAGTATGAATCGATTAAGGCTTCTTTTCTTCTTTTATCTATAGTATTCATATTTTCACCTTCTAATCTAATTTTAGCATTACCAAAAACAAAGTCAATTATATATTCTTTGTCTTTACATAAGTTAACAAGTATTAATTATATAAATTTGATTAAAGATACTTTATGGCCAATATTATCTTTATTTAAATTATGTGATTATATAATTAATTTAATACTGTATTAATTTAAATATGGTAGTTTTTTTAATCTGTTGATTGTTGCTATTTTAAATCAAATTTAATCAAAATATTTAACATCATATAAAATTTGAAAAGTATTGATATTTATAAAAATTGTGATATTATATTAACAAATTCAAAAGAGGGTAATTTTAGACGATGATAATTTAAAAAAATGATGATGAACAATTAACTGCTAGTAATATAGAAAAATAAATAGTAATGTGAAAAAATTTTCTTATTATGGATATTACCACCGATTTATTTACTGTATTTGTTGTAGTTAATATTATTAAAAATGTATTATAAAAAAAGGGGTGAGGTTTATGAGTACACTTTCAAGATTAAATGAAACTAATGATATAAAAAAATTTGTTGATAACTTACTAGAAGAAAAAAATGTAAAAAAAGGCTCTAATGAAATAATTTTGCAATTAGAAAATTTTTATAAAGGTTTTATTCCGTTAAATAGTCTTGTTTCGTATGGCACAGTTGGTTCGTGTATGTATAGCCTAAATGACCGAACATATTTATATGACGCTTTTGATTATATTAAGAAATTAGGAACAGCTTTAGAATATGCAGTAATTATGGAATTAAAAACATTTCTAACTACTTATTTTGGAATATCACCAAAAGGTATTGATAACAGAGATAATTTTATAATCCAAAAATTTTTAGAAAAAAATAATGTTATGAGCTTTAACGAAAATCCCAATATGGTAACGTTAGCAGACTTTACAAAAAGAAATATGGCTAAATGTAGTGAGAATAGTATTCTAATAAAGCAAGTATTAAACTTATTAGATATTGAAACTTATATATGTTATGGGTTTATCAAAAAGGCAAATGAAATTGAGCCACATGCGTTTAATATTATAAAATATAATGATAAATACTATTTACTTGATTATTCTATTTATGTTTTAGGATTAGTAAAAAGACAAAAAAATGAAGGTGGTTTTAGTGAATGTAGTGGTAATTATGATGAACATCTAAAAAGTATTAGTGAAAATAATATCAAAATGATAATTCCTTATCCATTTCAAGCAGAAATTTCTTTTGACAAACTTGATTTATTTTTAAATAATTCTATTGAAATCACTTTTGAAAATTATAATATAGAACTTAATATGGATGGTAGTATTGTAAAAAAAGAATTAGGAACAAATCGAAGTTATATAATTGCTGATAAAGTTAAAGAAAAAAGTAAATAGCAAGAATATAGTTTTAAAGTACCAAAATGATATTTGGTATTTTTGGGTATTTATGCTATAATATAAATCGAGAAATGAGGAATTATTATGAGTTTAACAGCTGGTATTGTAGGATTACCAAATGTTGGGAAATCAACTTTATTTAATGCGATTACTAAGCAAAATATTTTGGCAGCTAACTATCCTTTCGCAACTATTGATCCAAATGTTGGAATAGTAACTGTTCCAGATGAAAGACTAGATTTTTTAAATACCCTATATGAACCAAAAAGTCTAGTACCAACCACTTTTGAATTTACAGATATCGCAGGGCTTGTCAAAGGCGCATCTAGTGGTGAAGGCTTGGGTAATAAATTTTTAGCGCATATTAGAGAAGTTGACGCTATTGTTGAAGTGGTAAGGTGTTTCGAAGATTCTAATATCACTCATGTTGATGGTAAGATAGACCCAATTCGTGACATCGAAACAATAAATGCTGAACTTGCGATAGCTGATTTAGAAGTTATTGAAAATAGAATTAATCGTATTGGTAAAAAGGCCGCTATGTCGAAAGATAAAGATACCCAAATGGAAGTAGAATTATTAAATAAATTAAAATCAAATCTGGAGAAAAATGTCGCTGTAAGACAAATTGATTTAAACGAATCAGAAACAAAATTAATAAAATCATTTAGTTTATTAACCGCAAAACCAATTATTTATATGGCTAATATTAGTGAAAATGACTTAGTAGCTGGTGAAAATGAATACACAAAAAAAGTAGAAGAATATGCTAAGAATGAAAATGCTAGTGTAATTAAGGTAAGCGCTAAAATAGAATCAGAGTTAAGTGAATTATCTGATGAGGAAAAAGAATTGTTTTTATCCGATTTAGGAATAAAAGAAGGCGGTTTACAGAAACTAATTAAAGCCACGTATGATTTGTTAGGACTTGCTACCTATTTTACAGCCGGATCTGATGAGGTTAGAGCATGGACATTCAAAAAAGGTATGAAAGCTCCCTCTTGTGCAGGTATTATTCATACAGATTTTGAAAAAGGTTTTATTAAAGCAGAAGTTATGAGTTATACTGATTTAAAAAATCAAGGTAATGAAAAAAAAGTTCGTGAAGCAGGTAAGATGCGTTTAGAGGGCAAGGATTATTTAATGCAAGATGGGGATATTTGTTATTTTAGATTTAATAAATAGTATTGTAATATTTTAATATTTACAATATAATTAAATAGGAGGGATAAAATGGAATTAAATAGAATTTATTCAAAAGTTTTTGGTTGGATGTTTATAGGCTTATTACTTACTTTTTTGACAGGCTATACAGTAGCTAATAACTTAAATATGTTATTATTTGTATATGAAGGAAATAAATGGATAATATTTTCAATTATTGAAATTATATTAGTAATATTTTTGTCAGCAAGAATTCAAAAAATGAGTTCAATAACAGCAAAGATTTGTTTTGTTATTTATTCAATAGTAACGGGACTTACATTTTCATCAATATTTTTAACTTATAAACTAGGTTCAATAATTTATGTTTTTGGCATTACAGCTTTATTATTTGGCATTTTTGCTTTATTTGGACATTTTACAAAAATGGATTTAGGCAAAATAAGTACATATTTATTTATGGGTCTATTAGGAATTATTATTTGCAACATTGTTAATATATTTGTTGGAAGTGAAACATTTGATATGACTATCTGCATTGTTGGTGTCATTATTTTCTTAGGATATACTGCTTATGATGTTAAAAAAATAAATTATTTATCTGGTGCCTTTGAAAATGAAGACAATCTAGCGATATATGGTGCTTTAGAATTATATTTAGATTTTATTAACCTATTCTTAAAACTATTAAGATTATTCGCTAAAAGGGACGATTAATAATGACATTTGTCATTATTTTTTTTATATATAAGGAAAGTGCGTTTGTATTTGGTAATGTAAATTTTACCAAT
>CAMSCJ010000012.1 GCA_947056845.1 uncultured Mycoplasmatota bacterium | reverse complement strand
TTCATTATCAATTACTACTTTTACTAATTCATTTTTTTCATTATAAGTATTTAATTGATTTGTTTGATTATTTACTTTTTCTTCTAATTGATTTCCATTATCGTCATATATATATGTTGTAATTTTTGTTTGAACATCATCATTATATTCTGTTATTTTAGTTAGTTCATTTTTAGCATTATATGTATAAACTTTTTTTGTTAGACCAGTTACTTCTTGTGTTCTATTGCCAACTTTATCATATGTATATGTTGTTAAAGTAATTTCTACATTAGGTTCTTCATCTTCTACATCAGTTACTTCTTTACTACTTATAGTTTTAATTCTATTAAGTACATCATAAGTATACTCTATTTCTTTGCCATTTTCAATTTTTTTGACAATATTTTTATTTTTATCATAATAATATTCATATTCTTCTGCTGCCTCACCATAGGTATTAATAACTTTTTGTAAAGTTTTGTCTGCATTATAGAAATATTCTTCAGTTGCACCACTTTCATAAATTACTTTTTGTAGTATTCCAGTCTCATTATAAATATAATTAGCTTCATCTTGAACTGTTATTAATTTTCCTGCTTTATCATAAATTTTTACAGTTTCATTTCCATTTGGATCAATTGTTTTTTCGCTATAGCCATCTATATCATAATCATATAATGAAATTAAGCCATTTTCATTTTTTCTAATTACTCTATCTAAACCATCATATTCACGAATAATACTATAATCATTTTCTCTTATTTCAATTAAATTATCATTATTATCATATTCATAAGAAATATCATTTTCTTCTGTAACTCTTCCATGAATATCATAAGTATAATTAATAATATCATTATTTCTAGTTATCTTTTTCTTTAATAAGCCATTACTATAATACTCTTTAATTTCTTTTTTACCTAAGGCATCAGTTTCTGTTAATTCGTTATTTAAGGCATCATAAGTATATGTTGTTTGATGATTTAGAGCATCATTTACCTTAATTAAATTATTGTTATTATCATATGTATATGAAGTAATTTCACCTAATGCATTTGTTACTTTAGTTAAATTTTGGAATGTATCATAGGCATATTTTGTAACATCACCATTTTTATCAGTTTTTGTCAAAATATTACCTAATGCATCATAAGTTGTTTTTTCACTATAACCTAATTCATCAATTTTTTCTATTACTCTATCCATTTTGTCATATACATAAGTAATAGATCCACCTAAAGCATCTATACTTTTTATTTGTCTACCATTCAAATCATATTCTAATATTTCTATTGTTTGATTAAGTTCATCTTTTGTTTCAATTAATCGATCAAAATTATCATAAATATAAACTTTAGAATCTCCTAAATAATTTGTTTCTTTTATTAAATTGTTATTGCTATCATATTCATATATTGTTTCTTGATTTAGTGGATTTATAGTCTTAATTAAATTATTTAAACCATCATAAGTATAAAGTGTAATATTACCATTACCATCTACTTTTTTAGTAAGATTATTATTGTTATCATATTCATTTTGTGTTTCTATTTTTTCAATTCCATTTTTTCTTTGTTCTGTTGTTTTAATAACATTTCCGATACTATCATATTCATAAATAATTTTTTTATCTAAATTATCAGTTACTTGGATAAGATTTCCACTTTTGTCATATTCATATTCTTCTATATAACCTAAGGCATTCTCTTTTTTTATTAACCTACCAATACTATCATAACTATATTTTGTTATATTAGAATTACCATCTACGGATTTAATTAAATTATTTGTTAAATCATATTCGTTTTGGAGAACAACAATATTTCCTATAGTTTTTTTGATTAAATTACCCCGTTCATCATATGTATGATAAGTATTATATCCTCTTTTGTCTCTTTCAGTCGTTATATTATTTTGTGTATCATATTGATATGTAATATAATTACCTAATTTGTCAGTAACTTTAGTTAATTGATTTTTATAATTATATGTATATGTAGTTGTAAATCCAAGTGAATCTGTTTCTTTAGTAAGATTATGATGTTTATCATATTCATATTTATAAATAATTTCATCATTAATACTTTTTTGAATAACATTATCATTATTATCATATGTATATAATGTTATTTTATTTTTTGAATCTTTAGTTTCAATTAATCTATCATTTAAATCATAAGAATAATTTATAATATCTCCAAGTGGATTTTTTTCTTGAATCAAATTATTTCTTTTGTCATAAATATAATCTGTAATATTTCCATTAGCATCAATTTTTTTAATAATATTACCCATATTGTCATAACTAAATTGTTCTTGTATTTGTCCATCAATTGTCTTTTTTGTAATATTGTAATTATTATCATATTCATATAAGGTTACAATATTTTCACCTGTAGTAGATTTTAACAGATTACCTACATTATCATATTCATACGTTAGTATAACATCTAAATATTTTTCATTAATTACTTTATTAAGATAATTATATTGATATTCTTTAATTCTATAATTATCTTCATCAATTTTTGTTTTTTCTAAAATAACATTACCAAATTCATCATAATCATATATTATTTCCTCACCTGATGATGTTGTTTTTTTGATAACTTGTCCAATATTATCATACTCATAATAAGTAACAATATATGAAGAAGGTAAACTATTATTTGCAACAAAAGATTTTCCTACTTTTTCTTCAATTATGCGGCCAAGATTATCGTACACATATACCGTACAAATATAACTATTACTTGAAACTTGCTCATATTTCCTTATTAAACGATTAGCCGAATCGTAGTAATAATAAGTAAAAGAATTATAAGATCCATAAAAAAACCATTCATTATAAATTAAACCATTTTTATAGTAAGATTTTCCTTTTGATGATTCGCCTGTTTTATCTGTAACTAACCATTCACGATTATTATAAGTTTCTATTTTGTTTTTAAAATCAGTTGAACTTGTATATATTTTGGTAGTTATTGTAGAAGAAGAAGCATTCGTATATGATTTTTCTTCTTTTAAAATCGCTTCACTTTCTTCATTTTCTTTAAAATATGTTTTAGTTAAACGGTTTAAACTATCATATTCATATATATTTATTGAGCCATTTGGGTATATCTTTTTAATAACATTTCCATAGTAATCGTATTGATATAATGTTGTATTTCCTTCTTTATCTATTTCTTTAATAATATTTCCAACATTATCATATTCATATAATTTAAAGATACAATAAGTAGAATCAAAGGCATAATTACCTTGATTATTTATAGAACAATTACCATCAGCAACCTTAACAGGCTTATTTTGATAATTATATTCAGTCATAGATAGTAGTTTTGAATCTTTAATAATACGAGTATTATTGCCAGCATTATCATAATAATATTCTGTTATATAACTATCGTTTGTTTGTTCTGTTAAAGTCCAACCTAACTTATTTTTAGTATATACTGTTTGATTATTATTACCATCAGTTATAGTTTCAATATTTCCATATAAATCATAGGTATATGTAGTAATACCACCTTTATCTCTTTTTGTTTTAATTAATCCTTTCACATCATTAACATCAGAAGGAACATAATATGAATAAGAGGTTATTTCAAATAAATTTGGATTGGCGTCCCTACTATATTCTATTTTAGAATCTAATAATTTTACCTCATTTAGTAAAGTAACTTCATCATCATCATAAATATACTCTATTATATTTCCTAACTCGTCTATTTCTTTTATTACATTATTTTTAGAATTATAAAAATATTGCTTTGTACTAGAGTCTGGGTTAGTAATTTTCGTTATTCGGCCATTATTATCTCTTATATATGTTGTTTTAGCAGAATTAATTTTTGTAATAGTTGCTATTTCACCATATTTATTATAATTATCTTCTAAATTATAAGTGGTTTTTGTTGAGGTGTTATTAGGGTCTATTAATAAATATATATACCCATTTCTATCATAATATTTTTTTGTTACTCGACCATTAGAATCTGTTTCCTTCGTTAAATTAGATGTGCTATTATAATCATACGTAATTACATTACCAGTTTCATCAATAAGTTTATAGGCCATATCCTTATACACACCATCTGTAACGTATTCTATTTGCGTTACAATTGAATTATTTTCATTAATACCTATTAATTGTTTTGATGAGTTATAATTGTAGTTAGTACTACTACCATTTAAATTAGTAACTGCAATTAACAATTTATTGTCATCATAACTATATGCTACTTCACGACCAATTGGATCTATTATTCTAGATAACAGATTATCATTATTATATTCCAATATATAACTACGGTTATAAGCATCTATTATTTTTTCTAATAAATTTATTGAATTATATGTTAGTCTAGTAATATTTCCATATTTATCAGTTATTGAAACTAATTTACCAGTATTATCATATGTATAAACGATTTGATTTGGCATAGTAAATATATATTCATCATCTACTATCTCAAAAGAGTTTCTACTATTAATAGAAGCATAATTATTATCTCCTTGATTTATAAACACATTTATTGAACCATTTGGTAAATAGACAATATATGAATTTTCATAAAAGGGATGTTTTTCAACTTTTGATGAAAAACTAAAATTCCAGCCATAACCTATAATACTTTCACTTTCATTTTTAGAATTATATGTTCGACTAATATCTAATTCAATGTTATCAAGCAATTCAAAATCAGTATATTGCTTACTATAGTTACCAGTAAAAAAGTCTACACCTGTAGTACCAAAATGATAAGTTTCATATGATATAGATTTAATAAATTCTAAAGACTCAATATCATTTTTTACAAAAGTGGTGTTATAAGGATAAAATAATATATTATTACTTATTGAATAACCACTACCTTCATAATTACCTGTATCAGGATTATAACGTTTAGGACCGTTTGTAGAGCCCCAATAATTATAATATGCCTGAACAGGTATATTTGAAGTTACAGAACCAAGTATAGAGTTATTTAATAAAATTTGATTAGTATTTGTTGTATCATATTTGATTGCTAATTTTTGATATGTTGTAGAAATATTTGAATTCCACATAATTAATTGTCCTTTATTTTCAATCGTATAATTATAAGCACTAGCATATCTTATATTAGCATTACTTATAATAGCTAAAGCATCTTGGTTTATTATTATGCTTCCCCATAAATCGTCATTAGAACTGCTATAATCCTTCCCATTCGTTAATATAACAGGTTCTGACAAAGTACCAGATAAATTTAGTGTTCCAGAAACAGTTATAGTATAACCACTTTGTATTTTTAAAATTGTTCCCGCTTCTACTTCTAAAATTGTATCTTTTGGTATGATAATGCCTTCGGTTAATCTATATGTTTGTTTAAAAAGCTTTATATTGCCAGACGGTTTCCCTTTTAATTCAACAATACTATTTGCTCCATTAGATGAATTATAATTATCTTTTATATTAGTAAATGTATTTTCATCTACACCACTTAAATCAACAGAAATAGCATAATCATTATAAGTACTAATCTTATTATTTGTTATATTAGTACTGCCTGCTATTTTTCCATTTATTACTATACTATGAACAATTTCATTATTTTGTATGGTAACATTATTACTGCCTTCATCGATATATAAGTATCTTGGCAAACTACTATTGGTTAGTTCTATGTTACCACGATTAATTATATCACCATCAATATCATTTGAAGTCATAATAGCATGATTCATTTTTAATGTTCCTTGGTTGGTAATAATTTTAGTATAAGGGGTACCAGAAGTTAAACCAGCTTTATTATAAATATTGGTATATGTTGACTCTAATACCCCAGTTGAATTTATAGATATAAACGATGATATAACTCTAAGACTATGATTTATATTTATTGATTTATTCTCTGTTCCCAATAATCTTAATGTTCCATTAATAATAATTTCTTCATTATAATTTTTAGAAAAATCTAAAATTACCCCATCTTCGACTTCTACTATTATATTTTCTGGTATTATTAAATCAACATTTCTAGCATAGCTTCCTTCATATAATTTAACATCTCTTTTTAATTCGCCAGTTAATATAATTGACTTAATACTGCCATTACTTTGAACATTATTTATTATATTACTAAAAGTATTAATATCACATATATCAAGTGCAACTTCAAAATCACCGTGAATTTTGTTATTTTTTACTATAATACTACTACTACCTGAATTTATATATAAACCTTTTGGCAAACTACTATTTGTTAATTCTATATTACCACTACTAACTATATCGCTTTCTATGTCATTACTAGTAGTCATAACAGCATGATCCATTTTTAATGTTCCACGATTATTTATAATTTCAGGTCTATATGTTGAATAGGCACTAGTAGTGTTTTTGATATTTGTATATGTTGATTCCAATACTCCAGTTGAAGCTATCAATATAAACTCTGTTCTCTCCCTAACTCTATTATTTAAATTTATTGTTTCATTCTCTGTTCCTAATAATTTAAATATACCGTTAACAATAATTCTTACATTAAGGTTATTAGTAAAATCTAGATCAGTTCCCGCTTCTACTTCTAATGTTATATTTTCTGGTACTATCAAATCTACTTTTCTAGCATAGTTTCCTTTATATAACTTTACATCTCTTCTTAATTCGCCAGTTAATATAATAGGTTTAATACTATCATTGTTTTGAACATTGTTTACTATATTGCTAAATGTAACAATATCACATGTATCAAGTGCAACTTCAAAATCGCCACTTATTTTATTATTTTTTACTATGATACTACTGCCTGAATTTATATATAAATTATTGGGCAAACTACTATTCGTTAATTCGATATTACCACTACTAATTATATTACTCTCTACCTCACTATAAGTAGTCATAATAGTATGATCCATTTTTAATGTTCCCTGATTATTTATGATTTTAGGTCTATAAGTTGAATAGGAACTTGCACTATTATTAATATATGTATATTTTGATTCTAATAAGCCTGTTGGGGATATTAATATAAACTCCGATCCCTCCCTAAATTTAAAATTTAAATTTATTGGCTCATTATCTGTTCCCAATAATTTTAATATTCCATTTACTTTTATACTTTTATTATCTGAATTAAAATTAATTATAGTCCCTGCTTCTACTTCTAATGTTACACCTTCTGATATTATTAAATCAGTTCCTATGATATAAGTACCCTTGGTAAGCAATGTATCTTCTGTTATTTCACTTGGAAGTATCCCATCACTCAATACTACTAATGGATTAAATAATTCTGCCTCATCAACCACATTTTCAATTAACAAAGTATCTTTTTTCTCTATTAATACTTCAACTTCCTTTAATTCTATTTTATTTAATCTATTTCCACCACAAACGACTAAAAAAAGTATGATAATCCAATAAACCATACTAAAACTAAATATTTTTTTAAAATTTTTTTTCATAAAAACACCTCTCATATTTTTTAATTTACATATCACATGTAATAATATCAGAGGGTGATTTTTAAATAATCTATCTTTTTATATGCCGTACAATAAATATTTGGCAATTTTAAGCAAACTCCAAAATTATCCATCAATTATAAACTAAGCTATTATTTAAACTATAAAAATACAAGTTATATATTTTTTAATAAACAACAATAGTTTAAACGTTATATTATATGTAATATAATAAATTAATATTGTACTGCTAGCCTAATTATAGCATAGTACAATTTTTTTGACAATATTTTTATAATTTGAGTTTTGCCCTTTTGCAAAAATCCCAACTTCCTTTAATAAATACAACTACTATTTATCTTTTCTACCTTATGTTCTTTAATTTGATATAAAATGTCAACTAAAACATCGATATCTTCCTTAATATGAGAGGCTAAAATAATGATTTTGCCTTTTTGCTTTTCTTCTATTAATAAATTTCTAATTTGCTGGGCTGTTTCATCTTCAACACCATTAAAAGGCTCATCAAGGATAATTACTTTCGGATTCTCCATCAAAACTTGAGCTATACCTAATTTTTGTTTCATACCTAGTGAATATTTATAATATTTTTTATCTTTATTCTCATACAAATTCACTTTTTTTAAAGTTTCATCAATTTCTTTTTTTCCAATCAATTTTAAAATATCTGCAAGCAGTTTTAAATTTTGATAACCTGTTTTATATGGCAAAAATTGAGGATTTTCAATTAAACATCTAGTAGATGGTGGGATATTTATATCTTTATTTAAAATTTTTCCATCAAAAATAATCTCTCCACTAGTTGCATTCATATAGCCACATATTAATTTTAAAAGAACGGTTTTACCTGTTCCATTTCTACCAATAAATCCATAAATTTGCCCCTCTTCAAAATCAATATTTACATCTTCTAAAATAATGTTTCTTTTAAAACGCTTACTTACATTTCTTAATTCGATCTTCAAATTAATCATCCTTTCAAATCGCTAAATTTTATAAACTGAGATGCTATATTCACAATAATAAATATAATAAACCAACATATAATTGTAAAAAATATATTAATTCTTTGAATATCAATTCCTATTAATACAACACCAATAATTACAAAAAATAGTAAAAATGATATTACTCTAAATTTGTTATAAAATAATAGTATTAGATAAATTAATGATATTAATGCTGATATAAAAATTACTTTTTTTATCATAATAATAAAATATTCTAATCCAACTATTTTACTTAAAATAACATTTAAAAATATTATTAAATTGATTAAAAATATAACCATTAACATAACAATTATTTTACTTATTATCCACTTTTTCAAACTTATCCTAAAGAAAAAGTTGTCGTAATTATCCATATCATTCTTAATTATCACAATAGATAAACCAATAAATAAAGAATATGATGCTATAATCAAACTACTAACAAGAGGATTAGAAATTAATATATTAAGGTCAATAGATAATGACAATACGCCATTTATCAGATAAAATTCCTGTGTTTCGACATAAATATCTCTAATTAAATAAAAATATAACAAACACGCAAAAAGATAACAAAAAATAATCTTATAATATTTTTGAAACAGAAATGTGAAATCATTAATTATAATATATTTCATGCTAGAGAACTTAAAGCCTTTTCCTTATTTTTATATGAAAGCAATAATATTATTGTCGATAAAAGTGCAAGAACCAGTGAAAAAATTAATATTCCTAATAAAGTTCCATAATGAAAACTCCAAATATACGTAAAACTAAAATAATAAGAGAAAGTTGAATTAGGAAAAAATGTCCTGCCTATTAGAGATGATATTACAAATAATAACAAATATTCTATATAAGAAAATACAATAGAAACAATTGAATGCTTATTATGTCTACAATTATAGATAGCTATATTGACCCAAAAAATACCATGTAATATAAAGTTACTTAGATAAACAATTAAAAAAAGAACAATATTTTTGCAATTTTCAACTCCAAATGAATCAAACCTATAAAAATAAACACCATACTCATAATCAAAATTTCCCGATACGAAATAGCAACAAATTAATAAAATTACCAAAAGAAATGGTAATACAAATGTAATTTTTAAAGATTTAGAATATAACTTTAGAAAACTATTTTTATACCCGATTCTCATAATTGAATTTTTAAAATATCCTTTTCTTAATTTTCGATTAAATTCCAATGTCACAATAATCATTACAAATAATGGCATAAGTATACTTAACAATCTAATTGGTCTATAACAAACAGTAATATATCCAAACGTATTTAATGTATCACGCTTTTGTATTGGATTTTTATACATATTATTACAAGCAGGAGAAAAAGATGGATCCGTTTGACATTTATCATAAAATTCTACATCTTGTGCATACCATATTTTGGCATCATTTTTATATTCGACTAGAGATATAACACCACAAAAAATAATATATATAAATAATAAAATTATTAAAAAATTATCTTTTATTTTTTCAATCATACTACCTCTTCCTTTAATTCAAATCAATAATTGAAGTGAAATTATATTTACTTTTAATTATTAATAAAATAAGACACCTTTATATCGGTTTGGTAGTATTTGTAAACTTTCATTTTGCAAATATAATAACAGTATATCATACTGTACTGGACTTAATGAATTAAAATTCATTGTTGCTCCAACTATTGTATTATATGTAGGTGTACTTTTCCCTGATGTTGAAAATGAAAATAAAACTGGATAATCTTGGCTTTCAGTATAAAGTGCAAGTGTTAAACCTGATGGTTCTTCAGCATAATACATTAGTTCCTTCTTGTGATCAGCTACAAGGCTAACACTTACACTATCTTTATAAGCAGAAACTCTAGTAAAAGACAATAAATACACAGTTGATAATAAAATTGTTAAAATTACAATATTTTTTTTCATATTTACCTCCCAGAATTTAAATATAATTCCACTTTATATAAAAAATATCATAATTATATAAAACAACTTTATAATATACATTAAATCATGTTAATCTATCATCAAATGATTTTTATTCCATCAAATTCAAACAATAAATACCCCTATACATAAAAAAGTATAATTTAGACATTTATCGATGTTTTTATTAAATTTGTTTTTACTTTTCTATTTTAATCAATATTTTTTTCTAACCAACTCATTATTAAATTTACTATATATTCTTGTTCTCCAAAAGTTAATTCTTTATTTTTACCTATTTTATGCCATTTATATAAGCAACCTCTACAACAAGTAGCAGTAGCATGCTGGGCAATAAAAACAGGATGCCCTTTCATCGGTGTTTGTTTACCATCATTAGGAATATTACTTAAAGCTAATCTTTTACTAATAAAATCATAGGCGTGCTCCTTTATTTTTTTCATACCTTTTTCTTTGATATATATTTTATCTTTTTCTTTTAATTTAAAACTATTACGAAATTTTGATTGTGATAGTTTTTGTAATATAAAATCATATTCATTCATATTTCACCAATTTCTAACACCCTCTAACTTTAATAATATCATCATCTTTTAAATTACCTATTAATAATGAAGAATTAGGATTATGACATTTATAATTATTCATAACTTGTTTTTCATCATAATTAGCATAGCAATATTTACAAAAATGTTTACAAGAATTATAAACGCCAATATCAACCATTTCTACACAATTACAATTACGCTCTTTCCATCTCTTTAAATTAGTTTTTTTAGTCAATTTATATGCTAGATTAAAATCAATACAATCGCTTTTAATAAATCCATACTTGACTAAATTTTGTTCCTCACAGCAAGTTTGAACCGTCATACCATTTTCACAAGCACTCTTGCTAAAGCTTAAACCTATTTCCTTATAATCATTTTCTGATAGTTCTCTAATCTTTAATATTCCAGCATTACTTCGAACATTTTTATAATCATCTATAAAGGATATAATAATATGTTTTACATAGCCATTTAATAACTTGCACATATTATGGAATGCCTTTTTATGATACTCTATTGTATATTTATCGTTTACAAAAATTGGATCATATCTAACATATACATTATCAGAGCTAATAATATCTGATACTTTTTTTATTGCTTCAATAACTTTACCCTTTGGTGGTAAATTTGGTTCTACATCTTTTTTATAAGGTGTTAAGGTAATATGAAATAGAATTGGCTTTTTTATATCTTTTAAATATTTTAAAATTGGTAGCGGATTTTTCGTACAAAACATAATCGCATCAACATCTTTAAAATATATACGACTAACTTTATTAAAACAAAAGGGATTTCTAACATCAACATAACCATTTTTATATCGCGTCATAAACCATTCCGTATAAAAAGCTACAATATCTGTTCTACCACTTACATTTAAAATCATAACATCACTACCTATTAATAGTATAACGGAAATCTAAAAATATTTAAAGAAAAAAAGCTATAATAACTATAGCATTTCTTCCATAACACTAACACTAGCAAATGTTCTATTTTTAAGATCTTGATATAATTTACATTTATCATAAACATCTTTATTTAAGCCTTTAGCTACAACCTTACCATTATCTAATACAATAATTCGGTCGGCTAACTCCATCATTTCTGGTTTATGCGTAACCATAATAATCGTATGATCTATTTTTAAATCATTTAAAAGTTCACCAATTTTGGTAGTTGTAGTTGGATCAATATTACTAGTTATTTCATCAAAAAGTAATATTTCTGATTTAGATAATAATGATCTAGCAATAACTAATAACTGTTTTTGTCCTTCGGATAATACACAGCCTTCTTCACTAATAACAGTATTATACCCTTTAGGTAAAGACACGATAAAATCGTGAATCCCGACTCTTTTACAAGCATCTACTTGATTTTTAGCATTAGAATCAATCAATGATAAATTGTCTTTAATGCTCATCTCAAACATAAATGGTTTTTGATATACACCTGAAACATTAGAAAAATAAACATCCTTTGAATAATTATATATATTTTCATCATCAATTAAAATCTCGCCCGATTTAATCCGATTCAAACGGTATAAAAGATTAATAATTGTCGACTTTCCACTACCACTATGTCCAATAATTGTATTTATTTCATTAGGATAAATTTTAAACGATACTTTATCTAGAATTTTTTTACCTTTTATATTAAAACAAACATTTTTAAATTCAACAACACCATTTATATAATCATTATCAATATCGCCAAAATCCATACCTTTTTCAGGAATATAATCTAAAATGGTTTTAATGCGATTTACCCTAACACCATAATTACTTAAATTTAATAAATTATCTAACATTTGATCAGTACAAGTTATGGTCATTTCAAAATAACTGATTAATAAAATTAATTTATCTAAAGCCATTTCTCCATTAATAACTAAATAAGCTAGGAAAATATATAAAATAATTTTCCCAATATAAGTAAGAAATGGTATTAAACAATAACGTTTAGTCATAAAGATACGTTTCCCTTTATATTGTTCACTCCATTTTCTTCTTGTTTTATCCAATTTTTTATTAAGATTTGGCATCATATTCAAAGTTTTAACTTGACGCAAATTACTCATCATTTGATTTAAAATATCAATAATTTTATCTTCATATTTACGGGTTCCCTCATAATACTTAGACACATTTTTAGAATTATTATTCATAAGTTGTAAATATAATAAATCAAGAACTAAAACCATACTAGCAACAAAAATATTATAAGAAATAAAAATACCAAAAATAACTAAAAGCTTGATAACTTGCATAACAGCTTTAGAAAATGTATCAACAACATCAACTAGATAACGAATATCATCACTACAAGTTTCAATTATTTTTCCTTTAGAAATTTTACTGAAAATAGCATCATTATTAGCAACTTTTTCAAATAAAAGTTTTTGAACTTCTAAATGGTAATAGTCTGCTAAAGATGTATAAGTTGCATAATTCCATTTTAAAGTTCCAAAATATAAAATATAAAAAATTAAATACAAGATAACAAAATACCAAATACCATCAAAATTATTAGCTGTTATAGAAGCAATAATTCCAGAAGTCGCAATTGGAGGCAAAAGGCTTGCGATATTGTGCAAGCCTATACTAATAAACATTTGAACTATGACCCATCTTTTTTTATTAGCAATCTTTAAAAGTCTTGCAAATGTTTCAAAATATCTACGCATAGTAATAATCCTTATTTAATATCTTTCTCATATTCGATATCGTTAATTTCATATTTGCGTTTCTTCGATATTGTATTCATAATTTTATTAACTGCCCAACCTAAAATAGCTAAAGCAAAGAAGTAAATGAATCCAAAAGCACTAAATGATGGAGCTGAGCCGGTAAATAAATCAATTAAAGAAGCTCCTACACCCATTGATGTAACAATTGTTAAACTACCAATAGATTTATTAGTAACATCACTTTGAAGATCATTAAACAATTTTTGGGCTGATGACACATAAGTTTTCGTCATACTCCATAAATGCTTAATATAATCTAATGTATCCTTTAAAGTTTCATAACGATAACCTGATATTGCTAAAAATTCAGCAAGTTCTGGATCACTTTTAGCAATTTTTTCACGAGTTGGTAAATAAGTACTCATTTGATTAATTCGACCATCTATTAAGTTAACTGTTTTAGAATATCCTTCTAATTTACTACTAAATTTGATAATGTCAGCACCTTTAACACGAACATTTTCCTTAACAGTATCAATTTTTTCCCAAATGATTCGATGTAAATTTAAATATCTATGCAATTGCCCTTTAAATTCACGAATAAATATTTGCTCTTCAACATATCTTTCAATATTAGCTAATGTCTGTTTTTTATTATTAATAAAATAATATTTATCCCCTCTTATAACATCATATTTTTCATTTTGAAATTCAAAATATTTTTGTTTTTCCGTTCTAGCTAATAACTCATTTATTTCGTCCTTACTAGCATTATCACAAATAATAAAATATGGGAAAACAGTTTCAATATTAGCAAGTTCTTTTGGAACAGGTGCTCCTAAACTAAATAAATAACTAAAAGCAGGCGATAATCTATGTTCATAATA
Source organism: uncultured Mycoplasmatota bacterium (assembly GCA_947056845.1). GTDB lineage: Bacteria > Bacillota_I > Bacilli_A > RF39 > UBA660 > CAJLIR01. Next base: position 45,892 of record CAMSCJ010000012.1, on the reverse strand, counting down.
ATCTGTTACTTTATCTAAATCAGCAAATAAAGTATCTTCGCTAACCTTCGTATTATTCAAAACAATTAAACCATCTTCAAATATTTTCACCTTTATATCTAAAGCTGTTGTAAATTCGATATATTCTTCACCAGCTACACCATAATCAATTTTCCCAATTTGTAGATTTTTGCGAAATTCTGCTAGTTTTTCAGTATCTAAATTTATTTGTGTTTTACAGTCTCTTACAAAATCATATATTTCTGATAATTGTAGCATTGTTCTCTGGAACCAGCCACCTACATAAACATTACTTATTTTCATAACTTTCTCCTAATCTATTTCCTTTGAAAAGAATGCGGCATCATTAACAACAAATCCATATTTTTTATAACAAGCATGAGCTGGTTGTCTAAAATTATTACTCCATAATTCAATTACTTTACAACCCATTTCTTTACAAATAATTGTAACTTCATCTAACATTAATGTTGCTAAATTATGCCTACGATATTCTGGTTTAACACAAACGTGATTAATAATTGCGTAAGTATTCATTTTTTCATACATTGTTGGTATAATTGTAATTTTGGTATGAGCTACTATCTTATCATCAACGATACCAACTAAATAAATTTGATTTTTATCATTCATTGTTTCACTAAACACTCTTGTAGCATATTCATAACTAGTGTCTTCTAGAAAACATTCATTACATAAATCAATAATACCTTTTACATCATCAATTGTTGCTTTTCTAAATTTAACATCAACTTTAACTTCTGTACTGTTCACTATTCCACTCCTATTCATCTATTACAATTGAATTATAACATTAAAATTTTTTCTTTTCAACAAAATTAGACATAATTAGACACATTAAATTATTAAAAACATTTTAAATATCGATTGTTGTATTTTATTTATTTTAGAGTTATAATAAGACTATTTGAAAGGAACTTATTATGAAACATGATGCTAACTATTTGGAAAAACATTTAAATGAATATAAAGACCAACTAAAAGAAATTGGTCGTAACATAAGTTATAATGATACATCCGCAAACGCCATAGATAGTATAAATAATATATATAAATATTTAAAAGAAATAGTAGACGATTTTTATAATAAAGAAACTAATACAATCAATAAACTCTATAATCAACTAATTAGTATAACTTATGACATTAGAAATAATATAAGTAACAAGTTTTATATTATCCCACCAACTGATTTCTATAAATATAAAGAAAATTTCCATCACAATTATAATACCAATATTGATGAAGGGAGATTATTAGATTTTATTATTCATGAAACATACAAAATCTATCAAAAAGAATATGTACACTTTTATCCCGATAACTTTGAAATTTGGGATTTAACAAATAGTTGCTATAAAATAAGCAAAATTGTTCAAAATTTATGTGAAGAACAGCATATTAAATGCCAAACTATAAAAATGGATGCTGGTTTTTCAGATAGTGCATTTTTATTTAATGGTTGCCGTTTTCATTATTTCAATATTATTGAACTAAATAATAAACAATACCTAATTGATTGTTCTTATAAACAATTCTTTTTAGCAAAAAGAAATATGATTGGAAGTTTAGGCATACCAAATTTTACTACTCCATTAGCAGGTATTTATATGATGATGGATAACGAAAGAACTAAAGTAGCTAAAGAAATATTAAAAAATGGATATATATTAATCACACCAAATAATTTTAAACATTATTTTGATGGTTTTACATTATCATTTAGAAATGGATTATATTATGAAGATAAAGAATTATTAGGTTATCAAAAAAGACCATTAAAAAATAGCAATTTTAGATTTAAAATTAAATAAAAACACTTAAACACAAAGGAGTACAGTTATGAAAAAAGCTAAAAAAATAATTGAGGTTTCTTGCCCCGCTAAAATTAATTTATTTTTATCAATTGGAAATTTTAATGAAAAGAAAAAATTACACAATATTAATTTAATCAATCAAACAATAAATTTATATGATAAAATCACAATTGAAAGAAACAATAAGCATGAAGGAATTAATATTATTACCAATAGCAATATCCCTAAAGATTACACTAATAGTGCCTATCAAGCTTGTCAAAAATTTTATGAATATATTAATGAATCTTACGATGGAATAGATATAAAAATTGACAAAAATATTCCTAATATGGCTGGCCTTGGAGGTGAATCAACCGATGCTGCTGGTGTTTTACTAGGACTAAATAAATGGTATAGAAAACTAAAAAAAGAAGAATTAATTTTTTTAGCATCACAAATTGGATCCGATGTTCCTTATTTTATTGTTGACGGATTTGCCCATGTTCAAGGTTGTGGCGAAAAAGTTGAATCCTTAAAAGAAGAAAATATATATAAACACTATTTAATCATTAAACCAAACTTTACAATGAATACAAAGGAAATGTTTAAAAAGTTAAAAACGTTAAATTTATCTACAACAATTAATCCATCAGACCTATTCCATAATGATTTTATGTATGTTATGCCAGATGAATTAAAAAAATTAAGAGAATTTCTCTTAACAAATTATAAAGATTTACAGCACTGTTTATCGGGGAGTGGCTCATCTTATTATATTGCTTCAAAAACAACCATATTAAATCATATCAAAAAAGATATTTTAGCTAATTTTCCTGATTATACATTATACTCACAGGAAAGTTGCAATCGTCATAAAATAATAATAAAAATTTTATAAAAGTAAAAACTTGAAAAATTCAAGTTTTTTTTGCATTAAAAAGCAACTCTGTTAAAGTTGCTCAAAAAAATCTCCATAAGGCATTTTTTTTATAAAATTTTCCATATAATCCCAATCTGGATTACCATCAGAACTTACTGGAAGTTTTAAAACACAATCTTTTATCTTTTGTTGGTTGAATTTTCTTCCATAACTATATCTAAAACATTCCATATTTATCAAAGTAACTAAGAATAAGGCAATGTACTTATTCATTTTAAATTTTGGAACTAATTTTTCAACATGGTCTGATGCACTAAAGTTATATTCTTGATATGTGCAAAATCCTAAAACAGCACTATCTATAGTTAAAACATTTCCTTCTTCTGTCCAATAGTTATAGAAACTTTCAACACCATTATTTTTTGCTTGGGTAGTTACGTACGGATATTTTCCCTCTCCATAGTTTTCCAAATCCATAATACTTGTTGTTTTTGTGCCTTTTACAAAGAAAATATCACTTATTTCAAAAGGCAACCAATCAGATGTACATATTTCCGAAATAGATTCATTTCGGGTTTGAGGAAATTCCAATTTCATATCATATACCCAACTTGGTATTTCATCTGGAACTTCAATATCATTTATATATTTATTAACTTCTCTTCCAAAAGCCGAAAACTTGAATCTATTGTATCTTAATATATAGCAATAAAACCATTTTTCAATATCAGACATATCTTTTTTTGGTCTTAATACATCAACATTTTGTGCTGTAACAAAATCTTCTTTTTGAACGAACGCCGATAATAGATAAGAACCTCCTAATGGAACAGATATATCTCCTTTTTTAAATATTTTTGCACCTTCTTCCGGAATAATTCTTCCTACAACTCCATTATTATTGGAATTTCTGGACACAAAATTTATACCATTTGCATCTTGAATTTGTTTATCAAAATCAAGTTTGCTACCAGTATATATATAAAATATATCAGATAATTTTGCCATACTATTTTCCTCCATTTGATATTACATATCCAATATATTCATTTAACACTTTTTGAAAGTCATCTTGAGTCAATTTAGAATAATCTGTTTCCATATATGCCTCTGCTAACCATTCATCATTTTCATCTACTTCTTTAACAACAGATAATCCTATTTCTGTCTTTCTCTCTCTATACAATTGTAACCATTTATTCTCAATTTTATTCCATAACCCGGGTTCTTTTTCTAATCTTCCAAGATTCTTTTTCTTTATAAAACCATCTTCTTTAAAGTATCCAAAGAAAGTTTCTTTATGAGTTGCATCTTTATGTCTAACACCAAGATTAAATACCATGCAACAAGCAACAGCATTAGCACCAGGATAAAACATATCACTTGGTAAAGAAAATACAGCATCCAAATTATGTTCTTCTAACATTTTTTTCTTAAAATATTGTAAATCTGATGAGGCACCAATTGCACATTGCATAGGCAATAATACGGCCAATTTTCCAGTTTTAACTTTTGAAGCAATATAATGAACATAATGAAAACCTTTTGATGGGTCTGTAGTAATTTTACTATTCCATGTTTTTACATATTCTGGTTCACAATGTTTTCTCTGCCCATTATAAGGCGGATTCATCAAAACAACATTAACACCAGCATTTATATATAAACTTTCTGTAAAGCAAGAGCCTTGTATAATATTTGAATTACCATCACCATGTATCAACATATTTGTTGTTGATAAACCAAAAGCCGTTTCTTCATACTCGACACCATAAATTTGATGTTGTTTTACATGTTGTCTTTGTTCTTCTGTATCACAATCATCTAAAGCATCTGTTAATGCCCTTACTAAAAATGCACCCGAGCCACAACAAGGGTCTAACACTATTGAATTTCTATTAACACCAGTAACTCTACACATAAAATGAACTATATGGTCTGGTGTAAAGGCCTGATTTTTATCTGTTTTACCAACATATTTATTAAAAGTTGTAAAGAATAAATTTAATAAATCTTGCCCCATTGTACTTTTATCATTTATTGATGGAAGTATATCATCCTTTACATGATTTAAAATATCTTGAAACTCACTATCCTTCAAATCTCTAACATCTTGAGAATTCAATACTTTTGTTTTTAATATGCTTAATTTATATGCTTTATTTAAGTCTTTCTCAAGTAGATTAGTTAATTTACCTTCAACACCAGCAATGATTTGTGCTGTAGATAAATTCTCATATACTAATCCATTTTTTAATGCAAGCAAGCAAGTTCCAACAAATTGACTTCTAATTTTTTCGTTAATGCCATATTTATGCAATAATTCATTTAAAGAATATGTGTTTTGAATTAAGGTTAGTTTATCATTTTTTGTTCCGTAGAAGATATTATAATACTCATCAAAAGTTTTTAGTTTTCTTTCTGTTTTTTGATAATTATCCAACGATATATTTTCTTTTATGTTATACCAAACATAAATTTCATCCTTATTCGTACTACTCAAAATTGCTATAATTTGATTGTTAGTTAATTCCCTCTCAAAGTTAATATAATTTTGAAGTTGGATAATACCATCTTTCAAATCATTACCAATTAAATTTTGTTTAGTTTCAACTAATATAGTCAATTTATCATTTGCAAATCTTATATCGATATCCTTATAAGTTCTTTTTGCATTTTCTGATAAATAATCCGTATATTTTTTGCCGATTTCTTGCAATGCTTTTAGATAACTGAATTCATCATTCTCGATATTGGCATGTAAATATTTTCTCCCAATAGTTGATATGATGTCTGTTCTTTTCATACTTATCCCTACTTTCATACAAGACAATTATACCATCAAAATTCAAAATTCCCTATAGCATTACAACAAAAAACAAAATCTGTTTAAAGATTTTGCTCATTTTTTAATTTTAATGCCTCTGAAATTATAAAATTTCTTTCATATAGTATGTAGATAGGTTCATCATGAAGTTCATTGTATATATAATCAACTGAAACTTTTCTCTTTCTTATTTTATATCTTTCTTCATATAGTTTTATTAATTGTGATAATATTAAAACATCATATTTTTTTCTTATTTCATACCATTTTTCATAAAGTTCATCCAATTTCATGTTTTACCTTTCAAGTTCCCTTATTACTTATATACTAATTTAATATAATTATTAAGGAAGCAATTATTACATTCTTATTAAATAATAATATATTATATACTCTATAATTCTAAAAGTAAGATAAATAACTTAATATTAAAACAAGTTAAGTTCTGGATATGTCCTACATGTAAACTAAAATAGCAGAATCACAATAACATGCAACGTTTGTTTTCAAATCCCCCAGTTGTAATTTTATAAGTCTATCAATAATCCTTTATCTTTCACTAAATGAAATTATATTTAAAAAGAAACCGAATTTAGATAACAGAAACGTTACATCTGGTCTACAAATATTGATTTCTCCATTTCTGTTATAAATAATAACAAAAATTAAGTTATATCAAGTTGTAATAATTTGTAGCACTTTTCTAAAAAAAATACCTTGATTTATCAAAAAAACAAGGTATTTTATATAACATCTGGCGTTCCCGATTGGAATCGAACCAACGACCTAGCGCTTAGGAGGCGCTCGCTCTATCCTACTGAGCTACGAGAACATAAGATAAATTTTATCCAAAAAAATTTATCAAAAAGAAAATATATATATTTGTTACAAACTTAAATTTAAATTTATAAGATAATTTTTTAGAAAATTCGTATACAGCAACACCTTTATCTACAAAACTAACTAACCAACTTTCAGCATATTTTGGAATTTTTAAGTTAATCGGAAACATGTGACTTCGGATTATATCAATTTCTTTATGTGATAATTCAAAATGAATAATTGAATTAAGCACACAAATTCTTGGATGTTTAAATACTGATATAAATCTTTCTTTTTTATCACGATCTTCGCTACTTAGAAAAAAATCATGTAAAAGTCCTGCTCTTGCAACTTCTTTGTAATCTAATCTTAATATTTTAGCAATTTTATAAGAATAATAAGAAACACGTAAGGAATGATCAAATCTTGTTACACCATGATGCTCAATTTCCTTTGTCTTAACAAATTCTTGATTATTATATATATCACTAACTAAGTACATATACTCGTTATTATCAACCACATTTTTCATTCTTTAGAGTTCACCTCTCGCACTAATACATTATATCACATTTTATGATTTTTGAATAATTTTTTTTACTATAAATTATCAAAAAAAACAATATATAAAAATTTTATATATTATTTTCTTTTATTTATTCACTTCTTAAAGATTCAACAGGATCTTTTTTGCTTGCTACTTTAGCAGGTATATAACCACCTATTACCGTAAGTAAAACACTAATTGCGACTAACATAATAGCGTGTAATGGATTTAATTTTGCAACATCGGCTAAATCCGTTAAATTTTCAATAATAGCGTTAGCTGGGAAAACTAATAATCTGGCAATAATGATGCCTAATGCACCTGAACAAATTCCTATAATAAATGTTTCAGCATTAAATACACGTCTTATATCTTTTTTTCTAGCTCCTAGTGCTCGTAATACACCAATCTCTTTTGTTCTTTCTAAAACAGAAATATAAGTTATAATACCAATCATGATTGAAGAGACAACCAATGATATTGATGAGAAAGCAATTAAAACTACTGTAATCGCATCCATAATTCCGCCTGATAAAGAGGAAATCATCGATCCCATATCCGTATATAAAATCTTTTCTTCATCTTTTCTATCTTCATTGTATTCATCTAAATATTCAATAATTTTATCTTTAGAATTAAAATCTTTAGGATAAATACTAATTAACATAGGAATAGAATCTGCCCCTAAATATGATAAAATCATATCCTTAGTTGAAGCTTCATTAGTATCATCAAATTTTTCACCTGTTAAGATATTATAATCAACCTCTTGTTGCTTTTTAACAATATCAGAATTTTTATTATTACTAATAACAAATTCAACCAATTCTTCAGTATAACCAATTCCATTACTATTAGCAACCAACATATTGCCTTCTTTTCCACGAGCAATACCGACAATTTTTAAAGTTTCAGCTGTGGAACTATTATATAAATCTTGATAATTAGTATTTAACGTATAATATTCACCTAATGAACGATAATAATCATTATTTAAAATTAATTTCAATTCTTTATTAATAATTTCATCAAAATCAATTTTTTCTTGCTCAATATTAAGATTAAAATAATTTAAAATTTCAGTTGAAACACGATTTTTACTATCAACAATTAAAATTAATTCATTTTTATTGCTAGGAATTGTACCCGCTAAAATATCATAATTATCTTCAATTACCCCACTAGTAGAAGTTTCATCAAGCTTTTTAGGTATTGAGGCAAAAAAGGTTTGATCAGTTATCGGCTTATAAGTACCATTAACATTGCCTATAATATTTAAACTAGTTGCTCTATTATAAGAAATACCTGATATTAAATCATTATCGATTTTCTCAATGTAATCAATATAATCAGACTCAATAACATTTTTATGTAACATCGTTTCTGTTATTGGTTTCTCAGGATATATATACTTTTCATCTGAATAAGCATCAGCTCCCGTTGGTTTCATCATATTATGCATATTTTCCATATTTTCTTCGTTCATTTCCATCGCCTGACTTGATATCATAATCGGCATAGATGACAAAGTATCGCGCTCAAATTTATCAATTTGAATATCAAAACCATTTGATAAGGCTAAAATAAGTGCTATCCCAATTATACCTATACTAGATGCAAAAGCTGTAATAAAAGTTCTTCCTTTTTTTGTTTTAATATTATTAAATGATAAATTTAAAGCTGTTAAAAAACTCATCGCAGTTTTTTTAATATTGAACTTTTTCTTACTTTTTTCTTCATCCTTAATCGGATTAGAATCACTAATAAGTTCTCCATCTTTTAGTTCAATAATTCTTGTAGCATATTCTTTAGCCAGTTCAGGATTATGTGTAACCATAATTACTAATTTATCCTTAGCAATTTCAGTAATAAGTTCCATAATTTGAACACTTGTTTTTGAATCTAAAGCGCCTGTTGGTTCATCTGCTAAAATAATATCTGGGTCATTAGCAAGTGCCCTAGCAATCGCTACCCTTTGCATTTGACCTCCTGATAATTGATTTGGCTTTTTATGAGCATGCTCTTTTAATCCTACTCTATCTAAGACTTCTAACGCTTTTTTCTTTCTTTTTGAAGCACTAACACCACTTAAAGTCATACCCATTTCAACATTTTCTAAAACACTAATGTGGCTTATCAAGTTATAGCTTTGGAAAATAAAACCAATACAATTATTACGATAAGCATCCCATTCGGTATCTTTAAATTTTTTGGTTGACTTATTATTAATAATTAAATCACCCTCATCATAGCGATCTAACCCACCAATTATATTAAGTAGTGTCGTCTTTCCACTACCTGATGGACCCAAAATAGCTACGAATTCATTTTTACGAAAATCGAGACTAACGCCTTTTAGAGCATGCTGTGTAAAGTCTCCCGTTGTATAACTTTTTTTAATATCTTTTAATTGTAACATTTTAAACCTCCTCTTAATTGTATTATGTAGAATTCAAAACTTTCTATCTATTTTTATTATACAATCAAAAATCAAAAATTCCTTTAAAATAACATAAATAATTATATCATTTATTTAATATCTGTCAATTAGTGTAACATTTAATAACATTATTTCCCATATTTTTTAATAAAAAACTATACAAATATTAAAATTTTAATGTTATACTTTATATAAGAGGTGTATTGAAAATGGAAAAAAGAGAAGATTATTTAACTTGGGATGAATATTTCATGAATTTAGCAAAATTGTCAGCTATGCGAAGTAAGGATCCTAGTACCCAAGTAGGAGCATGTATTGTTGGTAATGATAATCGTATAATATCGATTGGCTATAATGGAGCGCCAATTGGATTTGATGATAATATTTTCCCTTGGGCTAGAGAAGGAAAACCGCTTGAAACAAAATATCCATTTGCTTGTCACGCAGAATTAAACGCTATTTCAAACTATAAAGGAAACAGAGATAATTTAGAAGGAACTAAAATCTATGTAACATTATTTCCTTGTAATGAATGCGCTAAATTAATTATTCAATCGGGTATCAAAGAAGTTATATATGAATCTGATAAATATGCTAATACTGATAGCACAATAGCTTCAAAACGCATGTTTGATGAATGTGGTGTTAAATATAGTCAATTAGAGCTTGAAACAGAAATAATTATTAAACGAAAGTTAAAAACAGTGTAAAAAAAAGAAGCCCGCTTCTTTTTTTAGTCACTCTTTTAAATTGTCGTTACTATCTATACACAATGATAGTAAAAAAATAATAGGAAAGCTTATTATAAAAATAATTATATATCGTGTTAAACTTCTTGGAAGTGAAATAAATAGCATCCCATACCATAGCAATAATGGGATTATAGCTAAAACATATTTTAATCTCTTTTTAATAATAAACAATATTGCCGAAACTATTAAAATATAAAAAGCAAAACCACCCCTACTTTTAATATTAAATAATAAGCTATTATAAAATAATACATTTTCCATCTTTTTGACAATTTGTATAAAAAATTGATTTCCTTTAAAATCAAAACTACTACCATCCTTACCAGTAAAATTAACTAAATATGTCGCAAAAAATTCATTGTCCTTAAATTTATTAGAACTATCTAAAGAGTTAAGATTAACCTCATGATTATTATCAGATATCTTCCATAAAACATTAGTCAGCCCAGTTAATGATTTTAAATATATAAGTGGCTTATTTAAAAATAATCGCATGTTAATTTCTAATAACCTTAGATATTTAAAAGTTAAAAAATTATCTATATAATTACTAGGAATTCGCCATGGTATAGCAAGAGAGTCACCATCATTTAAAACAAAATTATTTTTCCATACCGCAATTGGATATAATGTCTCCAAATATGCTATTTCAGAATTATTAAAATTATAATCATTATTTATAAAATAACCAATCTGATATATAGGGACTGTATATTGCGTATTTTTAGAAATTTTAACACCATTAAATAGGTATAGACATATAAAATTTAAAACAAAATAAGATAAAATACTGATTGTTCCACAGCAAATAATAGCTTTTCTAACATATTTTTACTCTTAAAAACTATCAAAAAAATTATACTCATCAATAAAATTAGTATCCAGCCAGCAGCTCGAAAATTAGATAAAATTATTCCAAAAACTATAAAAAGAAATATATGATATTTAAATATATTTTTTAATGAAAGACAATCAATAATTAAAAGTAATATTATATAAAAAGCTATCGAAAATAAAGTATCCTTCCATAAAAAAACAGTCTGTTTAAAACCTACTAAAAGTAATAACTGCATTATTGCAAAAGTTATCAAAATTTTTTTATTTTTTGTTTCTCTAGCAAGTATTCTTAACGAATAATTTAAAGCAAAAAGCCACAATAATACTTGTAGGGCAATGGTAAAATATGGATTATTAAAAATATATTTAAAAAACATAATATACATTGTATAAGCAAAAGTATGAATATTAGATATTCCATTCAAATTTTGTTCCCATATCGTTGGAAAATCCTCATCATAGTAACCTGTCGTAGAAGAAAAAAGATAAAAGATTGCTACCATAATAAAAATTATATTAATTAGCCTAATAATTTTCTTAAAATCACAATCATAGTTTTTAATCACTTTAAACGAAAAAATTTTTATTAAACAAATAACCACAGATATTATTAATAACAAAATATATAAAACATAATGTAATAATTCTAAAATATTACCATTTCTAACAAACAAAATATAAAGTTCTTTTATAGGTAACATAATTAAAAATAATAAAGCAAGAATTAAGAATAACAAAATATTTTTTAATCTAATAGCCTTAAAAATATCTTTATTAAAAATATATAATATAAAACCTACTATTAGTATAATAAATGAAATATTAAAACTTGGTAATTGATAAAGAGTCAAATATAACTCTGTTTTAGCAAAAAACCATAATGTTAATGCAATTGTTGTTATATATATTAAACATAAAATTTTTTTATTAAAATTAGTTTTATTCATTTATAAAACCACATTACTTACTAAATATTTTTTTTACAAAAGCGACAATAGCCACTACTACACTACTACCTAAAATTATTTTAATAATACTATTAAACCAATCTAATTTAGTAACTGTAATAATATATTCCTGACTTTCACCATTTTCAGCTGTAACAATAATTTTAACTTCATTTTTTCCAGTTACGAAATTTTCATTTCCTTCAATAATAGCTTTAGAGTTTTCACTATTCAAAACATAATCTATATCTAACGCATCAACATTATTTTTTACTTCTATTGCATATTTATAATCGTCAAATTCAATCTCTTTACCATCAACTTTTATTTGAATATCAGTATTGGAATCTAAAACCTTTTCGCGAACAATAATTAAAACATATTTAGTTATACTAGCGTCTATAGCCGTTACTTTAATATTAACGATATTATTACCTAATTCTAAATTATTTATCTTATCATACTCTACCTTAGCAAATTCATTATTTGCAACAATATTAAGTGTTATATTCTCTTTTGTTGTTTTATATTCCATTGTTTCCTTAATATCTATTTTTTCATTATCAATTGTTATTTCTTTTAACGAACTATCGCTATTTTGTGAAAGCACAGTCTTATCATCAACAGTTTGATCATTAGTAATATTATTTTCATTATTTAAAGGGCAAGGATCATTTGTAAAAGCATCCCCTTGGGCTGAATAACTACCATTCGCATTTTGAATAGCTATATGCCAATGATCATCACTACCATGTCTACCATATAAATTTCCTTCACATTCTTTTATACTATCTTTTCTTAAAGAACCAGACGTTGCTAAAACTTTATAAGGAATTAAAATAACAATCATGCTAATTAATAATAAAAACTTCTTCATACTAACTCTAAATCTCCCTTTTTCTTTTTTAAATAATCAATTAATTTTACAAAATCATTTTCATTTTCAAAATATGTTTTTTCAAAAGTAATAATTTGCTTTTGTTCAAAAGAAACAATTTTAATCGAATTCTTATTAATTCTTATATTTTTAAGTTTCTCTAAATTAAGTTCAAAATTAGTCTCTTTTTCAATTAATTTGTTTTTTACTATTTGATATTTATAAATGCGATAAGCATTATTTTTCTGGAACATTTTAGTCATAATAACAGAAAATATAATACTAATAAAAAACATAATAAGAAAAATAACACTAAAATATATTAAATAAGTAATGAGTACTAGCGGTGTATTTAAGGGAAAATTATATAAAAATGCTTCTAAATTTATCGCAAAATAGCAAAACGTAAAAAGTAATATAAATATCATAATAGTTTTTAACTGATTTTTTAATAAACTTTTAAAATGCTTATTCTTCGTTATATTATACTGAAATGTGATCATTTACAATTTCACCATCCATACTCCAAGTCTTTATTTCATTAATTCTAACATTAACTATTTTACCAATATATTCTTCATTACCATCAATATTAACAAGTTTCATTGTATCTGTATAACCCATCAATTTATGACTATCTTTTTCACTATAGTCCTCAATTAATACTGGTACAACTTTATTTAAATATGCATCATTAGCCTTTTTAGAATATTCGTTAATTAAATTATTAAGTCTTTGTAGGCGATTATTTTTTTCATCAATTGTTACATTATCATCCATTTTAGCTGCTGGTGTTCCAACTCTTGGCGAAAAAATAAAAGTATAGGCTGAATCAAATTGACAACTTTCAACTACCTCTAAAGTTTCTTTAAAATCTGCTTCCGTTTCACCTGGAAATCCAACAATAATATCTGTTGTTATTGAACTATAAGGCAATGCTTTTTTTATTTTTTGATATAATTCTAAATAAGACTCCTTTGTATATCGTCGACCCATTAGTTTTAATATTTTGCTTGAACCCGATTGAAGAGGCAAGTGAATATATGGCATAATATTATCATATTTTTTTATTGTTTCAATCATATTATCTGTGAAATCCCAAGGATGACTTGTTACAAAACGAACTCTTTCAATTCCTGTATTAGCCACATCTTCTAATAAATTTTCCATTTTATAATCACTATTTAAATCTTTACCATAAGCATTGACATTTTGTCCTAATAAGGTTACTTCTTTATAACCATTTTTAACAAGTTCTAAAACTTCATTTATAATATATTCGGGATTGCGACTTCTTTGTTTTCCTCTCGTATATGGAACAATACAATAAGTACAAAACTTATCACAACCATACATTATATTAACCCATGCCTTATACTTACTATCTCTTTTAACAGGGATATTCTCGATAATATCACCTTCACAACTCAGTACATCAACCTCTAATTTTTGCTCCTTTAAGGACTTAACCAATATATTAGGTAAATTATAAATATTATGCGTTCCAAAAACTATATCTAACCATTTGTGTTTTTTTAATATTTCTTCAACAACAATTTCCTCTTGTGCCATACAACCACATAAACCAACCATAATATTAGGCTTTGTTTCTTTTAAATGCTTAATTCTTCCAATCATTCCAAAAACCTTATTATGAGCGTTTTCTCTAATCGCACAAGTATTTAACAAAATTAAATCAGCATCTTCCATTTCCAATGCCTCAGTAAAACTCATATCTTCCAAAATTGCTTTAATATTTTCTGTATCATGTTCATTCATCTGACAGCCATAAGTTTTAACATAATACTTTTTTCCTACCCCTAAATTTTTCAAATTATTTTCTATAATATAAGCATTAGTTTTTGTTAATACTTTTTCCCTACTTCTTTTCTTTGCTTCTAATAAATTAGGTAAATTCATTTTTATCACAACTTTCTTTTAAAATAATATCATAAATCAATAGATAAGTAAATTATCGCCTTTAAATTTAAACAAAAAAGTCAAAATATTAAATTCTGACTTAAATAATATTATATATAGTCTTAAAACCTATTTAGTAAAATTTTAGTCCTATCTTTTCTCAGTAGTACAAAAATCCGCTATAAATTCCGTATCACTTGGTCCAAAATAAACATCTTTATTAAAATAGATATCCTTATTAGATGAATTATCATTCAACATTCGATGACATTTTACAACCGTTAAACCATTTTTTGTAAAATTACTAGTCATCATATCCTTATAAACAATTGTTCCACCATCTTTATAAACCTCCACCTTCGTTAAACTATTAATAATTTCTTCTAAAGCATTACTATTTTTTTCTAAATAATCCTTTAGTTCAATTTGCTCGTTACCATTATCAATGATAATACTATCAAGACAATAAGTATAAATATCTTTATCGAGCATTTTATAATATAATTCAGGTTGACCATTACAATTTTTTGTTTTAGAAGTATTAATTGTATACTTATGATTTATAATAGTGTCATCCTTTTTTATATTTTTATAAATCGTAAAACCTAAAAAATCAATTTGTATACCCACTACATAGCCTGATTCATACATACCATCTAAACGATGATAATTAGTTATTTTATATAAAAACGATTGATATACAATTGTCCCACCATCTTTTAAAACATATCTAATAGGTATTAGTAAAAAAATTAAAATAATTATACTAGCAACAATAAACAATTTTTTAATATTTTTATTATTAATCATCATAAACCCCTCTCTTAACCAATAAACTCAATTAAAAATGGTCCTAACAATAACAATAAAATCAATGGTACAATAAATACAACTGATATAATACTAACTTTATTAGGAATTTTATTGATTTTTTCTTTAATTTCTAGTATTTGTTTATCTCTTAAAAATTCAATTTGATTATACATTGTATCTAAAATACTATTACCAAAAATATTTGTTTGAACAATATTTAAAATAATATTATTAACTGTTTCGGAAGGAATTCTAGACTTCATATCTTCTAATGCTTCCATTAATGATTTCCCAAATTTCATTTCAAACAATGTCTTTTTAAATTCGTCGCTTAACTCAGACTTTGTATTGAAACAAGTTATTTCAATCGCACTTTCTAAATCCCGACCTGACTCTAATGTCAAAGTTAGTATTTCAAAAAAAGTTAAAGCCTCACGATCTAATTTTTTCTCTCGCTGTTTTAATTTATTATTCAAAAATAAATATTCAAATAACACGTAATAAATTATTGCAATAAAGGGAGCATAAATATAACTTAAATCACCCCAATATATAATAATAATAAATAGTAATATTGTTGTAATAAGGCGCAAATTCATGAAAGTAACTGCATCAAATTTAGCATTATTTCCTAACATTGAAATCTTCGTATTTATTTGCTCAAGTGTTTTATCACGATATAAGCGACTCATTAAGGAATTTTTTCGCATTTTTTACATCCCCACTTTCATAACTTTTCTTACAACAATAATATAAGAAATATAAATTATTAAAGACATAAATAAGATTACTAAACCAATCGGTGTCGTATATAAACTTACGAAATAGTTAGGATTTATCATCGCAATTACAACAACTAAAAATATAGGTAAACAAGATAACAAATACATAATAATTCTAGAACTACCTGTCAAAGACTTCAACTCTAAATTTAATTTTTTCTTACTAAATAATGTCTTTTCGATTGATGAAAATACCTTAATAATATTTCCACCTGTTTTATTTAAAATGGTTAAAGACGCTGTTAAATAATTGACCTCTTCAATTTTAATTCGCTCTGAAAATCTAGAAAAAGCAACATCTAATGATAAACCAAATTGAAGTTGTAAATGCATTAATTTAAATTCATCAGCAATTGGGCCTTCTAACTCTTTAGTAACAAGCTCAATTGCCTGTGTAATACTTCTTCCAGATTTAAAAGCATTATTCATAACAATAATAGCCTGTAACAAATCATTTTCTAAATGATTACGATATTGTTTATAACGCAATATATAATAAATATTTAAAGATAAATAACCTAAAACAATGGGAATAAAAACTTCTTCTAAAGCTAAAACCTTAAACTGAAGAGTTTTAATAAAAATAGCCAAAATTAAAACCAAACAACCAGCTAACAATTTACTACAGATAAATTCTAAACCATCTTTATGAAAATTATCAACAATCCCCGTATATTTATCAAACTTTTTACTATGTTTGGAAATAAAAACTGATTTTGAAATAAAAGATTTCAAATTTAAAATTATTTTCTTATATATAATTAAAATATGATCAAATAATGAAGTTGTATCTTTTTTTATTGGCTCAACACTATATTTAGTTAATCTTTTTTCTATCCTTGTTGAGCGATTATAAATGAATACATAAATAACAATTGGTAATAAACATATTAAAATCAATACTTGCCAAATATGAATAATACTAAGATCATTTTTTAATACATTAATGTTAAGTGTTTTAGTAGATACATTTCCAGCTTGATCCGTAATTTGATAAGTTAACTCATGAACTCCTTCTTTATTCAAATCTAATTCATCATAATTTGTCACTAATTTATTTAATATATCACCATCATAATTATCAAAAACGGTTACACCATCTAAAACATCAAACTCTGTTTCACCTTTCTTATAATCCACAGTTTGATTATTATATTTTTTTAAAACTATTTCAGGTGCCTCTTTATCAATTACATAAATACCACTATTAATGATTTGATTATTACCATTAAAATCTGTTGTAACTATTTCTAATTGATAATTACCAGTCTCTGTTAAAACAATGTTACTAGGAGTATTATTATTAACTATATAGTCATTATAAATAATCGTTGGATTATCTAAAACACCTGATGATGTCATTAAACTATCATTAGCATTTTTAAAAATACGATACTTATAACTTGCAATATTTGAATCTGGTGTAAATGTAATATGGATATCTTTATTAGTTGGCGTTAATGAAGAATCAATACTCAATCCATGCGAATTATGCATTCTTTTCTCCAACTTCAAAAATATCTTTTAAAGTATCAATTCCTTTTGCTTTTAACTCCTTATATACTTTTGGAATATAATTATGACGAACAAATTCTCCATCAACCTCACGATTATTTAAAAGCCCCATTTTCTTAAACTCAAAAATTTCTTTTAACTTAATTGTATCCTCATCAAAACCAACAATTTCACAAATACTTGTTATTTTTCTTCTTCCATCATTCAAGCGTTCAATATGAACAACAATATCAATCGCATTTTCAATATATTCCCTTAATGCTTTAATAGGTATATCCATACCTGCCATTAAAATCATTGTTTCTAGACGATTTAAAGCATCAACTGGGGAATTAGCATGCATTGTCGTCAAACTACCACTATGACCAGTATTCATAGCCTGTAACATATCAAAAGCTTCCTTACCACGAACCTCTCCAACAATAATTCGGTCTGGTCGCATACGTAGCGAGTTGATAACTAAATCACGAATAGTAACCTCGCCCTGACCCTCATAATTAACCAAACGCGTTTCTAAGGAAATTACGTGCTGTTGCTTTAATTTTAACTCAGCTGCATCTTCAATAGTAATAATTCTCTCTTCATGATTAATAAAAGAAGACAAGACATTTAAAAGGGTTGTTTTACCACTTCCTGTACCACCACTTATAATAATATTAAGTTTTGCTTGGACACAAGCTTCCAAAAACCTAGCCATATACGGTGTTAAAGCTCCACTACGTAAAAAATCATCAATATTGGCCAGTTCATCTTTAAATTTACGAATAGTCAAAATTGGACCATTTAAAGATAGTGGCGGAATAACAGCATTAAGTCTTGAACCATCATTAAGACGGGCATCAACCATGGGATTAGAAGTATCAATTGTTCGACCTAATGGCTGAATCATCCTTTGAATAGTTCTAATTATATGATCTTCATTTATAAAAGATACACTTTCATCCCTTATAACGCGACCATCAATTTCAATATAAATTTCATTAATACCATTAACCATGATTTCAGTAATACTTTTATCTTCTAGTAATTCAGAAATAGGCCCATAACCATTTATCTCATTATCAATTAAATTATAAATATAACTTCTTTCAACATTTGACAAATCATAGCCAGCTATTGTCTTATCAATCTCTTTTTTAACATAATCATCCATTGACCCATCATTTTTAAAATTATCATCAATAAGATTTTGAATAATTTTATTTCTTAATTCATCTAATAATTTTTTGTTTTCAAAAGTATCATAATCACTAACATATTTTAAATTTGGTTGTTCAATTTCAATATCAAATTCTTCAACAAATTTTTTTTTAGTCATTATTCTTCACCTTCTTTTTTAGTAACCCTTCTAGAAATATTTGATAAGAAAGTATTTCTTTTCTATGATTACTTATATACTTTTTATCCAAAGTAATAATTTCACCTTTCATTACATATCTATTAATATTTTTTTCATAAAATGCTGAAGGCAAAATATAATCAATTTTATTATTTATAACTGTTTTAATATCGTAATTATTAAAAACATTCTTGTCTCTATTTAACGCATTATTTAAAATAATACGATAATTATCAACTTCCATGTCTTTAAAAATAGATACCATTGACTTCATATTTTTTAAATCAATTGGATCATTACTAATAAAATATAAAATGACATCGCTATTATCCAAAATAACTAAATTATTGTCAGTTAATAAATGATTAGTATCAATTAAAACAACATCGTATTTCATTTTAGCCTTAGAAAGAACGACATTTAAATATTTAGCGCTTATTTTTGAAGCATCACGTGGATCTTTTGGGGCTGGAATAACATCAATTTTATCATTATATTTAATAATATAATTTTCTAAATAATCAAATTTATTATTACTCATATCATTAACAAGCAAAAATAAATCTTTATCATTATCGATATTTAAACTGCATGCTACCCCACCTGTATATAAATCCAAATCAATAATTAATACTGACTTGCCAATACTACTTAAAATACCCGCTATATTTAAAACATTCGTCGTTTTACCTGTTCCACCTTTAACTGAAGTAACCGTTAAAACATCTGCCTGCTTAACTGCCATATTCATCGCCTCTCAATCATTATTTGTCCATTATTAATAGTTCCATAAAATTTAAGGTCTATATCGGTTTTAAAAAAAATAAATGCATTCATAAAACTATCATATTTTTTAGTTATATTAATCATAATACTATTATCATTAACAATAACATCTAGGGTATCACATGATATATTTTGTTGTAATAAATATTCTATTTTACTTTTTATTTCTTGATTATTTAAATAATCATCTGAATCAACATCATTCTCCATTTTTAATTTCAAACCATACTCAATCGCCATTTTAATATTATTTTTTATTTTCAATTTTTCATTGCTAAAAAAGCCATAATTAATAATTAGTAAAAACAAACTAATAATAATTGGTAAAATAAATATAAACAAAATTAAAGTTTGTCCACGATTATTTTTCATAAACCGTCCTACTAGTTTCTACCAAATAATTTTCACCAAAAATAAGATTTAAAAATGGCGTAAATATTTTAACATTCTTTGTAAGTACTATCGTTGATATATTTTGATTCTTAGTGTATGAAAAACTAAAATCATCACTTATCGTTAAATCATGAATAGTCTTAAAATCCTGATTTTGATATAAAGACACAATTGTATCTAAACTATTCTCTAATCGCATTTTTTTTATAGTAATATTCCCAAAATCAATAATAGCCATAATAATAAATATTAAAATTGGTACAACAATAATAAATTCTGTTAATGCTTGACCCCTACTATTCTTCATAAAACCCCTACCCTATAATCACTATAATTATACCAAAACATCAGTCTTTAAACAAGAAAAAAAGTGAATTTTAAATCCACTTTCTAGATATTTAAACTATTTCCTATTTATCAACACAAGTTCCTTCGCCAGGTTTACTACCCTCAACATAAACTTTATCAACTAAAGCACAAGAAGACTTAGTCATTGAATCTTGTAAATATCCACCTAACAATTTAACAATACTTACAACAACAACACTAATTACCGCGATAATTAAAATGTATTCAACTAATGCTTGACCTCTGCTATTCATCTTCATATGTCTTAACCTCCATCACTTATATCTAAGATAAGTTTATACTTTTTTTTAGTATTTGTCAAACTATTTTTTTTGTGTTATATTCTATTTGGTGAGGTTATGCAAATTATTTGGAATAATATGGAAGTAGATATTAAAATTTGTAAAAATTTTAAAAATCGATTACTAGGTCTTATGTTTAAAAAAGAGAAAATTAACTATGCACTTTGCTTCCCTAAGTGTAATAGTATTCATACTTTTTTCATGAAACAAAATATCGATATTGTCATGACAGATATTAATAATACAGTAATATATATTGTTAAAGGATTAAAACCATGGCGAATAATTTTACCTAAAAAGAATGTATATTATACTTACGAATTTAGTGAAAATACTACTAATTACCAAATCGGTGATATTATTAAAATAAAAAAATCGTAGATACAATCTATGATTCCAAATTAAAATTTAATCCAAATGAATTAAATCCTTAGATATTTCTTCCAATGCTTTACCAATATTCTTTTTAGATACATATTCTTTTTCTTTTAATTGATAATGATTAGTTTCTTCCATTTCTTTTACTCTTTTTGAAACAATATTTACTAATAAATACTTTGAACCAACTTTGTTCAATAATTTATCAATTGAAGGATATATCATCTTATCACACTCCCTATTTTATAATATAATATATTCAAATTGTATTCAAGAGATTTGTCTTTTGTTGACAAATTTTGACATAAGAACTTAAGTCTAACTTAAGTTCATTTTATAATTTCATAAATTAATGGCAAAGCAGGAACTGACATATCACTAATCTCAAAACAATCCAAAATGTCTTTAACATTTACATCATTTGTATTTAAATACACTTTAATAAGTTCTTCATTTTCTAAAACATAGTCTCCAACTTTTTTATTTAAAATAAAACCTACGGTTGCATCAATTAAATTATCTTGATTAAAACGATTCTCATTCATTCTTCTTTCAATCATTCCTAACTTATAAGCATTTATTTCTGTAATAAAACCAGTTTTAGAACTTTTACAAGAAAAAACATGTTTTGAAACCGGAATATTATCAATATTACCATGCTGATATTCAACCATTTCTTTAAATTTACGATAGGCATGACCATTTTCTAAATTAGCTATAACTTCTTTTTTAGCATCATCAAAGTCGATATTTTTACCAAGACTAACCATTAAACTAGCTAAAGTTATAGATACATCAATTAAATCTTGAGGTCCATTATTATTCAATACTTCAATGGCTTCATGAACTTCTAAAGCATTGCCAATATAGTTACCAAGTGGTTCTTCCATATTTGTTAAAACGCATACAGTTTCTTTCCCCTTATTTTTCCCGATTTTAACCATCAATTGGGCTAACTTTTTAGCGCTTTCTATGTTTTTCATAAAAGCATCTTCGCCAACTTTAACATCGATAACTATCTTATCAACACCACTTGCCAACTTTTTACTCATAATACTTGACGCAATTAAAGGAATAGACTCAACAGTAGCGGTTAAATCCCTTAAAGCATAGATTTTTTTATCAGCTGGAGCTAATTCACTAGTTTGACTAATTAATGCACAACCGATTTCATTAACTTGCTTTACAAAATCTTCTTCTTTTAAATTAACATCAAAACCATCAATTGCTTCTAATTTATCAATAGTACCACCAGTATGACCTAAACTTCTACCACTCATTTTAGCAACCTTTACACCACATGAAGCTACTAATGGAACAACAATTAAAGAAGTTTTATCCCCAACACCACCAGTTGAATGTTTATCAACTTTAATACCATTAATGCTACTTAAATCAACTGTATCGCCACTTTCTAACATGATATCTGTCATATCAAAAGTCTCTTCATCACTCATCCCATTTATAAACATTGCCATAAGTAAAGAACTCATCTGTGAATCTAAGATATCACCACTTAAAAATCCATTAATCGCAAATTTTATTTCATCGTAAGTTAAATTTTCACCTTTTCTTTTTTTATTTATTATATCAATAATATTCATACTATCACCATTTTTAGTATAACATAAAACTAAAAATTTAACATAAAAAACATATGTACTTTACATATGTTAGTCAAAAAAAGATAATTGATTTGGATTCCTTTTTGGATCCTTTTTATATAATTTTATTTTTGATAACTTCTTGTTATCGCCATTTTCTTCTATCTCATGAGGATGAATAAAACTACCATCATCCATATTACAATCATAATTTCTCTCATATAAATCAGGATTACCATCATTTAGAGGAATATCATCATGAAAACTATCACTATCTTCATTCAAAGGAATATCATCATGAAAACTGCCACTATCTTCATTCAAAGGAATATTAAAAATTGAACTTTGTTCGATAACTTTATTATTAATACTTTTATTATTTAATTCTGCAAACTTTAAAATAGCGCGACAAAACTCAAAAAAGGAAACGTTTTCTTTAATATTATCATAAAATTGTCTCATCATTTGATTATAAGGCGTTTTACGCTGCAATCTTCTAGTTCTATAATAAATAAAATCAGAAAAATATCGTCGATTTTCAAAAACAAATTTTTGCATAAATACCTGATCAGTCAAAAGGTCTTTTTTTATTCTATTTACATCGCTTTTATAAATAATTCTTAAACGTTTCAAAGTTTCATCTGAATTAACTTGTAAAATAGTAATTTGCCCTCGATATTTTTGGTTAGTTGTCATCTCTATATTACTAATTAAATCTTTATTTTCAACTAGAAAAGATTCTATTTGGGTATTAAAGGCATTTCGAACCTGTTCTAAGTTAACAAAATGATCATATATATATCGGTCTAATAAATAATTGTCCATAGAAACTAATGTTCTTGATATATTACAATTATCATCTAAAACAATACTAAGACGTCTTATCATAAAATCACCTCAAATTTAATCACAAAAATTTTTTTAATTTTTAAATTTCTCATATAATCCTACAATTAAATTATATATGATTTTTTATTCATTGTAAATAAAACAACTATCAACTGAGTAATTATATTTTAAAAATTGATTATAATCATATCTACCTAAATAAACATAATTAGTTACGCAAGGATTAATACTATGATAAATATAGACATTTTCAACATTAATATTATAATAATTTTCATAAAAGTCTTCTAAATAAAAACCATAATATTGTCTTATATTATTATAATCAAGCTCAATCGCATGCCAAGTATATAATTGATTCTCATAAGGTATCTCTTCTAAAAATATTGGTTTATCATTGCTAGCATTAATAAAAGTATCAATATTTTTACGATAAATATTTCCATTTTTATAATACCCAATCAAAGTTGCTATTATATTATAACATAAAACCATTATAATTAAATAAGCAAATATTTTAGCTACATTGAATCTCTTTATAAAAAAGAGTATAAATATTAAAGCTAAACAAACTATAATAAGTAATTTCATTCCTAAACCTATACTAAGAAAAATAATATTTTCTATTTTAAAACTATTATTTTTAAAGTTCAATTCGTAATAATAAATATTAAGAATAAGCATTACTATTAATGGATATATAAAATAACGAAAACCAATATATCTAACACATAAAATTGGAAGTATAGATGAAATAAAAGAAATCAAAAAAGCATTTAGAAAAAAACGTTTCTCTTTTTCTATAGTCTTAAATATCATATATATTAAGTTAAGGAAAAAACTAGCAAAAACTAATATTTGAAAAAAAATAACTATATACCCCAAATTACCAAATTCTAACGTATCGATTGAATTATCAAAATTAAAAAATATATTAGCATCAGGAAAAAATATATTAAAGAATACCATTAAAAAATAAACATAAAAAATAACATAACTAGAAAAAAAGCTAATAAAATAAACGTAATTTGTTCCAAAGCAAATGTTTGAATAATACACATTAAAACTAAAATTAAAAATCTAATCTTAGATATAGCATCACCTGATAAATAACTTTTATATATTATATATATTGTTAATAATGTTAAATTAAAAAACCAAATATACGGTATTGTCGCTGATAACCAATATAATGTATCTCTTGCAATAACAACATTTATACCTATAACTCCTAATGAAATAATAGTTAAAAACTTAGAAAAATTACCATCTTTAAATAAACAAAATATTTTAGTCAACAAATAACAAAAAATGAAAATCATTAATGGATTTAAAAGTCTAAAAAACACTAAACCAAACATTGAAGAACCAAATGTTACTGTAAAATGAACTGCAATTCGTCCAGACCACTCATACCAAAAATAATGCATTTTATCTAAAACATAGTCTAAAATATGCAAAAAATCATGTGGATTATGATATGGATATAATATTTCATAATCATCTCCATAGAAAAATACATTTTGCATCTGAACAAATAATATTAAGTACAAAATCACTAATAAAATTTGATATTTATATTTATAAATAGAATTCCATATACTTCTCATAATGTCACTTCAATCTATTATTAATATATAACAAAAATTAAAATAAAAGTAAACGTTATAAAAAAACAATTGATTAAATTGCTAATTTTATTATTTCAACTTATTATTTACTATTTCACTAATTCCATATCGTAAATCAAATATAACCTCATTACCATTATATTGATAAATGACCTTATCAGTTGGACAATAACTTAAAATTCTAGATAGATAATCAGCACTACCATAAGTACCATATTGCCAGAATTCTAAATACTTCTTAGGATTATCATGGATATCCTGAACGTATTTTAACCAGCTTAAATCTTGATAATTGTTTATTAACTCTACTACATCTATCCCCTTTTCATCAGCTGTACATTTTAAAGCTTTATCCATCATTACTTCCCCATAATTATGGGCCTGAATAGCAATATAAATATTCCCATTATACTTTTCGATTGATTGTTGAAATCGCATACATCCAACTTGAATATTATTTTCTATATCACATAGTTCATCATCAGTATATTTAACATTTTCTTCAAAATTAGAAATATAATTATAAGCGCTTACAGCATTATTGCAATTTTGTTCTAATTGCAAAATTCCAATCGCACATCCATTATAATATTTACCATTAGGTAAACACGCATTATGATTTAAAGCCGCTTCTTGCATACCAATAGCTACCATAACTTGGGAAGGAACTTTATAAATAGAAGCCATTTTCTCAAAAAAAGCATACTCGCTAGTATTCATATAATCATAAACATAACTTATATATTCATTATTACCTACATCAAACAATTCAATTTCTGGTAAATTTGAACTTTTATTTTGATTAGGTTGTTCGATTTTAATCTCGCTAAATGTTATATCTGGAGTAGATGTGACTACCTCACTAAAAGATGTAGTTTCTTCTGTAACTGTAACGGTATTATCTAATAATTTTTCCATATTCTTAGTTTTTACAAAATTTAAAAAACCAGAAAAAACAATAACAGTACCTAAAGCCACTCCAGTAACTTTCATAATTTGTTTTTTACTAATACTAATTTTGGCCCTTACCATTTTTGAACTATCTTTTTTCGCAAGTTCATAATTATTTTCATCATTAATTTTTTTCTCGTCATAAACATCCTTACTATGACTTTTTAACATATCAAACAAATCTTGATTTACTTGTTGATCATTATTCATATTTTATAATACACCTCACAATCTTATATCATACTACTATATCAACCATAACATAATATTTTAAAAATTTCAACAAAAAAGAAATAATTATCTATTATTCCTTTATATAATCACAATTACTACACTTAACTTGATCTTTTTTTATAGTCAACATACTATTACAGTTGGGACATAACTCGCCAACTGGTTTATCCCAATAGGCTGTTTTACATTTTGGGTAATTATTGCAACCATAAAATAATTTTCCACGTTTACTTTTTCTTTCAATAATTTTACCATCACAATTTGGGCAATTACAAACTTCTATAATCTCTTTTTGTTCAGCCTTAACATATTTACATTCAGGGTAATTACTACAAGCTGTAAAAGAACCATATCTCCCTTTTCTTATAACTAAAGCATTTCCACAATTTGGACATAATTCACCTGTTTCTTCTGGTGGCTTTTTAGTCATTTTTGTAAAAGCATCTTTAACAGAAGGCTCAAACTCATCATAAAATTCTCTTAAAACTTTAACCCAATTAATATCACCATCAGCTATTTTATCTAAATCAGATTCCATATTAGCAGTATATTTAACATTAATAATATGACTAAAACACTCTTGAAGTTTATCTGTTATTTCAATACCAATATCTGTTGGAATAAATCTTTTTTCTTCAATTTTAACATAACCACGTGTTTTGATTGTATCCATAATTGTAGCATACGTACTTGGTCTACCAATACCAAGCTCTTCTAACTCTTTAATTAATTTAGCTTCGCTATACCTAGCTGGTGGCTTTGTAAAGTGTTGTTCAGTTGTAATATCATCTGTAGATAAAATTTCATTACCTGTTAATTCTGGTAATTTTTCATTAGTAGTATCCTCATAATCACCATATACTTTCAAATAACCATCAAATGTTAAAATTTGTCCTGTTGCTTTAAACTGATAATTATTATTATCCAATATAATAACGGTATTATCCGTTTTAGCATCTTTCATTAATGAAGCCAAAGCACGATTATAAATAAGACGATATAATTTATACTCATCGGCCGTTAAATATGGTTTTACTTTTAAAGGCGTTCTATCAATACTAGATGGACGAATGGCCTCATGAGCATCTTGAACATTTTCAGTTTTTTTAGAAACCTTTACACTACCAACATAATCTCCACCGAATTCATTTTTTATATAATTTTGAGTTGCAGAAATAAATTCATTAGATAAACGAATTGAATCAGTACGCATATATGTAATTAAACCAACTGTTTCATTTTCTAATTCGATTCCTTCATATAATTTTTGCGCAATTGACATCGTTTTCTTAGCACTCATATTCAATTTATTTGAAGCAACCTGTTGCAAAGTACTAGTTATAAATGGGGTTGGTGACTTCCTATTTTTGCTTTTCTTATCAATACTACTTATTTGAAATTCAGCAGTTAAATTATTTAAAACTTCATTAGCAGCATCCTCATTTTCTAATTTAATATCTTGATTATTATATTTATCTAAGTCTGCTTTAAAAGAAGCAAAATTAGCACTTATAGTCCAATATTCCTCTGGTTTAAATGCCTCAATTTCCCTTTCTCTATCAACAATAAGTTTTAACGCAACACTTTGAACTCTACCAGCACTAGAACCAGATGTCTTAGCTTGCATTAATTTACTTAATCTAAATCCAATAATACGATCTAACATTCTCCTAGTTTCTTGCGAATTAACTAAATTTTGATCAATTTTCCTAGAATGCTTAAAAGCCTCCAATACTGCATTTTTTGTTATTTCATTAAAAACAACACGTTCGTAATTTTTATCATTTAAACCTAAACAATCATATAAATGCCAAGAAATAGCTTCTCCTTCACGATCTGGGTCAGTAGCCAAATAGATAAACTCAGCATTTTTAACATCCTTCTTTAAATCTGTAATAACGTTTTTTTTACCCTTTATAGTTATATAATCTGGTTTAAAATCATTTTCAACATCAATCCCAAGCCCATACTTCCCCTTAGTTGATAAATCTCTAATATGTCCCTTACTAGACACTACTTTATAATCACTACCTAAATATTTCTCAATTGTTTTTGATTTACTAGGTGATTCGACAATTACAAGATTTTGATGCATAATCCACTTCCTTTTTGTTAATTTCATTTATACACTAAAGTTTTAGTAAAGTCAATAATTTTTTTATGATTTGACAGCACCTTTTGGACATTTATTGCCAAAAGAGTCAATTAATACTTTATCTTTATATATTTTTAAAACCTCACAATTATTTGCGCAGCCCTTACATTCACTACCGATTGTTTCAAAAGAAATATTATTAATATCTAAACTATAAGTTTTCTCTGTTCTATATTTTTTTGATAGTATCGCAATACCTAAAGCCCCCATTAAATGACTATCTTTATCGACAATAACATCTTCATGCAAAATCTCTTTAAAATATTTTAAAACCCCTTTATTTTTACTAACTCCACCTTGAAAAACAATTGGTCCTTTAATTTTTTTACCCTTACCTACATTATTCAAATAATTAATGACAACACTACGACATAGACCAGCAATAATATCCTTTTTATCATAACCAATTTGCGCCTTATGAATTAAATCAGATTCTGCAAATACAGTACAACGAGCAGCAATCTTAACAGGATTTTCACTCTTGAGTGCTAGCT
Organism: uncultured Mycoplasmatota bacterium; assembly: GCA_947056845.1. GTDB lineage: Bacteria > Bacillota_I > Bacilli_A > RF39 > UBA660 > CAJLIR01. The sequence continues at coordinate 16,649 of CAMSCJ010000012.1, read as the reverse complement.
CACCAAATTCTTCGACATCAACACCTAATCTTTTAGCTTGACTTGATAAAAACGAACCTGTTCCAGCTGCACAAAGCGTATTCATAGAATAATCAGTAATAATTCCATTATCAAGTAAAATTATTTTTGAATCTTGGCCACCAATTTCCAAAATTGTTCTTGCATCAGGAATACGTGACAAAGTGCCAACCGCATGAGCTGTAATTTCATTTTTAACAATATTAGCGTCTAACATAAGACCGATTAACTTACGTGCACTACCAGTTGTCCCAATCCCTTTAATAACAATTGATTTAGGCAAATTCGCTTTTAATTTGCTAATTAATCTTTTTACAGCCTCTACAGGATTACCCTCTGTCCAAATATAAAGAGATTTAATAATATTATTATCATTATCAATAATAACTCCCTTAGTAGAAATAGAACCTATATCTACGCCTAAATAACATTCCTTCATTTTTCTCTCCTCATTTCAATCATATCGTAAAAAGCTTCAATTCGTGTTTTAATGCCTACTTCTGATGTATTAGCATCAAAACTAAAATAGATAACTGGTACATTATATTGCTTACAGATTTTATTAATTATTGGCATTGCCCCTATTTCAGGTGTGCAAAAAGATGACTTTATATGAATGATACCATCAAAACCATGTGTGCAAAGATACTTAGTCCTTCCAATATTATCATGAGCATCGGCCCCCATACGATATTTTATATATTCACTCGCATATTTTAAGTACTTTTTTACCTCCCTCGCTTTCTCAAAAACAAGGTAATGAGCATTAGTATAACGCTTTATTTCAATATTATAACTAGCTAACTCGCGTTCTAAATAATAATTAGCAAATGGCTCCATAACAGTATATAACTCACCAATAATACCAACTTTCAAACAATTTTCTGGTTTATTAATTTTTAATTCCCTAAATTTCATAAAATAACTTTTATATAACTTTCTAAGTTGATAATAAGATTTTACTTTACTAAAATCTTTTAACATTCGATTATTTAATTTAATAAAGCTATCCTTTTCAACCTCAAAACCTATATTCTCTCTAATATAATGATCAATATTATCCATATACTTAATCATTTTAGAAGTTATAAAAAGATAGTATAGAGCCCTTATTTTTTTAAATTTAGGTTCAAACTTTCTAATTTCTTTTAAAATGTTTTTAATATTTCTATTACCTGCCGTTACAAAATTGACAAAGGTAAATTCATAACCCAAATCTTTTAATATTTGTTCCTGCAATTCACTATAATAACCATATCGGCAGCCACCACCAGCTTGAACTAATATATTAGCCCCACGATCTAATGATTCTATAAATGTACCTAATGTATACTTAAATGGTGTACAAACAAATTCAGGACTATATTTACTACCCAATTCAATTGTTTTAGTTGTAATATTAGGTGGTGACATAATTTCACAACTAAAAATATGCTTAAATAAATATTTAACAGGAATATAATAATTACCCATCTGTGGGAAAGACAAAATTTTCTTAGCGCCTTGATTGTTTTTTGACATCAAGTATATCGATAAAACTTTCTATTCGTGTTTCTATTCCTGTTAAAGCATCAATATCATCAATGATAATATTTAAATATGGCAAATCAATCCGACGCATCGCCAATTCATTTGCCAAAGAATCTGGTCCACAAGGAAATGAAGAAATAAAAATCACCCCATCTATTAAATTTTTTACTAGTTCTATTGAACCTAATTCGTCACGACTAAATTTCCAATAAAGCGTATTAGATATTTTTGTTGATAATAAATTGGTTCGTTTATCATCAAATTTATCACTATAAATTATATCAACATTAAATTTTTTTAACATTTTAATAATAGGAATTCCAAAATATTGATCATAAATAACGTATGGATGGCTTACTAATAAAACCTTTAAATTATGGGTTTCCAATTTTTTAGTATTAATAATTATATCCTTATTTTTTATTTTATTAGCAGTATCCAATGCTTTATTATAAGCTCTTATTGCTTGACTTGTAGACAAACCAAATACCTGTCCAATTTCAACTAAGCCAACAAAATCATTTTCCTTATTTTTAACATCAATATTATAATTTAATATTTTACAATCAAATAAATTTTTAACAATATCATAAATTGCTAAAAAATTAGTACAAGTTTGATTATTAACATCATACTGATCAATTCTTGGTACTAAAATGTAATCACATTTATCTTTTAGGTAAGCGACATGACCTAAATAAATTTTTAAAGCTAAACACATTTCGTCATTTGCGTACTTAATACCATTATTAATAATATCTCGATTAGTTGGTGGACTCACTATAACTTCACAATTAATATTTTCGAAATAATTTTTCCAAAGATTACCCAAATAATAATAATGTAAAGCACGTGGTATCCCGATTTTTATCTTGTCCATTATATCACCTAGTTAATACTATTAATAAAAACTATTTTTATGAATAAAAAATTTATTAAAGAGAATAATATCAATGGGTGATTAAAGTGGAAAAAGAAAAAAACAACAAACAAGAGATTGGTTGTGAAGTTCATGATTGCAAATTTTGTGATTGTAAAGATAATTGCTGTTCATTAGAAAAAATTGAAATATGTAATTGTGGTCATAATCATGAAAAAGAGGCAACTATGTGTAATAGCTACAAAAAACGCGATAATTAAAAGTTGAAAACTTTTTTAATATTTTTAGTTAAAAAAAGCTTTTAATTTATAACAAAAATTAGATAAATTTTTATAATTAACTTATCATAGATAAAATTAAAATAACTACTATTTAAAATTTTACATTTTTTAGTAGTTTTTTTATACTAGTTATGTTATAATGATATAATTCGTGTTGTGGAGGATGATAACATGACTATAAAACAACTTACTAATGAAGAATTTACAGAATTTGCAAATAATTATGAGCAAAAATCTATCTATCAAACTAAAGAATATGCTTTTATTATGAACAAACAAAATTTTGAGAGTATTTTTTTAGGCCTAATTGATAATAATCAAGTTATCGCAGCATCAATTTTTTTAATAGAAAAATTAGATGGTTTTAAATATGCTTATGCACCTAGAGGATTTCTACTTGACTATAATAATACTACTTTATTAAAAGAATTTACTAATGGCATCAAAAATTTTTTAGGAAAACTAAATGTTATTGCTGTAAAAATTAATCCTTTAATTATTAAAAATATATATAATTCTAATAAAGATATTATTTATACTAATCCAAACTTTGATAATATATTTAATAATTTAAAAAAATTAGGATACTATCACCTAGGATATAATAATGGCTTTGAAGCTCTAAAACCAAGATATGAGGCTATTATCGATCTTAATAAACCATATTACGAAGCATTTGCTAATATAAAAAAAGAATATCGTACAAAAATAAGAAGTGCTGACCGTAATGGTATTACAATTTATAAAGGAAATCAAAGCTCTTTAAAATATTTATATTTAGAAACTCAAAATAAATATCCACGTGATTTAAGATATTATGAGGATTGCTATTTTTTCTTTAATAAAAGCAATAAAGTTGATTTTTATTATGCTAAATTAGATATAAATCACTTTCTTAAAAACTTACAGGTAAAATATCAACTAAAAGTTCAAGAAAGTGAGAAATTTAATCATGATGTTATTATGACTAAAAACTATAATTCAAAGCGAAGTATTGCTAAAAAAATATCATTAGAAAATCAAGCTAGTGAATATAGAGCCAATTTAATTAATGCAACTAATATTATGAGCAATAATCCTAATGGTGTTGTAGTTGCATCCATACTAACAATTAAATATGATGATACTATTTATATGATGATGGATGGATATGATTCAAAATACAAAAAATTTAATTCAAAACATCTACTTATTTGGAAATTAATTGAAAAATATGCTAAGGAAGGATATAAAAAATTCAATATTGGTGGATTACCAAATATCTTAGTTGATAATAAGCTAAAAGGATTAACCCAATTTAAATTAAATTTTGGAGCCTATGTTAATGAATATATTGGTGACTTAGAATTGATAACAAATAATTCCCTATATTTTATATATCGAAATGCAAGACCGCTAGGACGAATTTTTAAAAGATAATAAAATTGATATGAAAAAATCATATCAATTTTTATTGTCCAAATATAACTTCGTAATCAATAACATAACCCCACCTATAGAAATAATACTAATAACTAATAAAACAGAAAAATTATTATCAAGTGTATTAGGATTATCAATAAGCGTTGTCTCTTTCCTGTTTTCCTTATTTATTACTGTTGTTCCAACTAAATAAACAATATCATTATCTAAACTAAAATCACTTGTAGTTATTAATACATATCCATTTTCAATTACTAAATCTTCATATAGTCCAACCGTCTCCGAATTCATAGTATAAACTTTATCTATACTATTATTATCTAATTTAAGAACATATATCTTTTTAGACATAGCTAAATTGTAATTACTTGGTATTGGAAATGATAATGTAACTTCGCCATTAGGAATAATTCTTTTAGCAGCATTTAATAATGAAATACCATAAGCATTATACTTAGTTAAAGCAAAATCTTTAGCTAATGATATAATATTATTATTACTGATACTTTTAACACTCAAAACAGTATCATTTGGAACAATATCATTCTCGCTAGATAAGATAATTCCACTATTCAAATCTTTATCTATCTCTAATGCATACCCAGTTATAGGTATATATAAACTAAGAATTAAGAATATAATTATCTTTTTCAAAACCTCACCATCTTTCATACTATATTTTGGCATTTATAGTATGAACTAGAAGTTTAAAAATATAACAAATTATTTAACAATAGTACCAATTTTTTCACCATTTAATATTTTTAAAAAATCACCTTTATTATTTAAATTATACACGATAATAGGAATCTCTTGATCCATACATAAACTAATAGCAGTTGCATCCATAACTTTTATTTTTTTATTTAAAACATCAATATATGAAAGCTCATCTATTTTTTTAGCATCTTTATGTTTTTTAGGATCTGCCTCATAAATACCATCAACATTAGTAGCCTTGAGCAAAATATCTGCATTTATTTCGGCCGCTCTTAAAGCAGCGGCTGTATCAGTTGAGAAAAATGGACTACCTGTGCCACAACCAAAAATAACAATTCTACCCTTTTGCATGTGCCTATCTGCTCTATTTTTAATATAGAATTCAGAAATTTGACGCATTTCAATACCAGTCTGAACTCTAGAATCTTGTCCCAACTGCTTAAAAGCATCATTTATGGCTAAAGCATTCATTGTAGTTGCTAACATACCAATATAATCGGAGGTACATCTATCCATATCTTGATTACTTCTACCTCGCCAAAAGTTACCACCACCTACAACAATTCCTAGTTCAATTCCAGTTTTTAAAACAACATCCTTAATCTCAGTACAGATTTCTAAAACCCTATCAAAATTAATTCCCTTATTATCACTTCCAGCTAAAGACTCACCACTTAATTTTAATAATACACGTTTATATTCCATTTTAACCTCCTTAATTATCTCAAAAAAACAAGCAATAAAAACTATTCCTTGTTTTTTAATTTATACTAAATTATTTAATAACTTCTGAAACGTTACCAGCACCAACTGTTCTACCACCTTCACGAATAGAGAACTTAGTTCCATTTTCGATAGCGATAGGAGCAATTAATTCAACTGTCATTTCAACATTATCTCCAGGCATAACCATTTCTACACCTTCTGGTAATTCAATAACACCAGTAACATCTGTAGTACGGAAATAGAATTGTGGACGATAATTACTAAAGAATGGAGTATGTCTTCCACCTTCTTCTTTGCTAAGTACATAAACTTGAGCTTTGAACTTAGTATGTGGAGTAACAGTTCCTGGTTTAGCTAATACTTGACCACGTTCAACATCTTCACGAGCAATACCACGTAATAATACACCAGCATTGTCTCCTGCTTCAGTATAGTCTAATTGTTTTCTAAACATTTCAATTCCTGTAACAACAGTTTTCTTAGTTTCTCTAAGACCAACAATTTCAACTTCATCGTTAAGTTTTAATTGACCTCTTTCAACACGTCCTGTAACAACAGTTCCACGACCAGTAATTGTAAATACATCCTCTACTGGCATTAAGAAAGGTTTGTCAGTATCACGAGCTGGAGTATCAATCCAAGTGTCAACAGCATCCATTAAATCCATAACTGCTTGTTCATATTTAGCATCTCCTTCAAGAGCTTTTAAAGCAGAACCACGAATAATTGGAGTGTCATCACCTTCGAATCCATATTCATTTAATAATTCACGAATTTCCATTTCTACTAAGTCTAATAATTCCTCATCATCAACCATATCACATTTATTCATGAATACAACCATACGAGGAACACCAACTTGACGAGAAAGTAAGATATGTTCACGAGTTTGAGCCATAGGACCATCTGTTGCTGCAATAACTAGAATTGCACCATCCATTTGAGCTGCACCAGTAATCATGTTTTTTACATAGTCAGCATGTCCAGGACAGTCTACGTGTGCATAATGTCTCTTTTCTGTTTGATATTCAACATGCGAAGTATTAATTGTAATACCTCTTTCTCTTTCTTCTGGAGCTTTATCGATATTTGCATAATCTACGAAATCTGCAAATCCTTTTTTAGATAGAACATTAGTAATAGCTGCTGTTAAAGTAGTTTTACCATGGTCTACGTGTCCAATTGTACCAATGTTAACATGTGGCTTTGAACGATCGAATTTTTGTTTTGCCATTTTAAATTTCCTCCTTTTATTTACTTACACTTATTATTTTATATCAACAAGGGAAAAATAGCAAGTATTTTCCCTTAGTTTGACACTATTTTTGTTTTTTATTTCTTTTATTTGAATAATAAAATCTTTTTTGATTATTTAACGTATTTTTATTATTTTTTTCTGGATTATATGCTTGTTCTAAATAATTGCTATAAGCTTGAACTGCTGTATCAGAACTTGCACAATCTTCAAACACATTTTGTCCTTTTTCGCGCAAATATTTACTAATAGCCTCTGTCATAGTAGTTGGACTAGTATTGATATGTCCAATTGTACCAATATTAACATGTGGCTTTTTAGTTTTTGGGCTATCCATTATAATTAATTACCGCCGTTTTTCTTAATAATTTCTTCAGCGATATTTCTTGGAACTTCTTCATAATGATCAAATACCATTGTGAAATTTCCACGACCTTGGGTATTACTTCTTAAACTAGTTGCATATCCAAACATTTCTGAAAGTGGTACCATTGCATCAATTGCTAAAGCATTTCCACGTGATTCTTGACCAAGTGGACGGCCACGACGAGAAGTAATGTCTCCCATTACATTTCCAAGATATTCATCTGGAACAATTACTTGTACTTTCATAATTGGTTCAAGTAAAACTGGTTTACATTTGTTTTTAGCTTCTTTTAAAGCTAATGATGCAGCAATTTTAAATGCCATTTCTGATGAGTCAACATCATGATATGAACCATCGAATAATGTTGCTTTAACATCAACCATTGGATATCCAGCTAATACACCTGTTTTTAGAGCATCTTGTAAACCTTTATCAGTTACTGGGATATATTCTCTTGGAACAACACCACCAACAACTGCATCAACGAATTCATACCCCTTATCAGGATTTGGTTCAAATTTAATCCATACATGACCATATTGTCCACGACCACCAGATTGCTTAATATATTTACCTTCACATTCTGCTGTTTGAGTGATTGTTTCACGATATGAAACTTGTGGTTGACCAATATTAGCTTCAACATTAAATTCTCTTTTCATACGGTCAACAATGATATCAAGGTGTAACTCACCCATACCAGCAATAATTGTTTGACCTGTTTCATGATTTGTACTAGCTCTAAAAGTTGGATCCTCTTCTGCTAATTTTTGTAAAGCTGTAGCCATTTTATCTTGATCAGCCTTTGATTTTGGTTCAACAGCAAGTTCAATAACTGGTTCTGGGAATTCCATCGATTCTAGAATACAAGGATTCTTTTCATCACATAAAGTATCACCAGTTGTTGTATTTTTAAGTCCGACTGCTGCTCCAATATCACCAGCATAAGCATCACTAATTTCTGTACGTGTATTAGCATGCATTTGAAGTAAACGACCAATTCTTTCCTTTTCACCTTTAGTTGAATTTAATACATAAGATCCACTACTTAAGTGTCCTGAATAAACTCTAAAGAATGTTAATCTTCCAACGAATGGATCAGTCATAACTTTAAATGCTAATGCAGCAAATGGTTCAGAGTCAGATGAATGTCTTTCTATCTCATTACCATCCATATCAACACCTTTAATTGATGCAATATCAGTTGGTGCTGGTAAATAATCAATAACTGCATCAAGTAATAATTTAACACCCATATTTCCTAAAGCAGTACCACAAAGCACTGGGAAGAATTCGGCTTGTAATGTTCCTTTTCTGATGGCTTTTTTAATTAAATCAACAGAAACTTCTTCACCCTCTAAATATTTATTCATTAATTCATCGTCAAATTCAGCAACGGCTTCAATTAATTCCGTTCTCTTTTCTTCAACTAAATCAACTAAATCACTAGGAATATCAATAATAGTAGGGTTTTCTTCTGGTTTGCCATCATAGTGATATGCTGTTCTAGTAACTAAATCAATAACTCCATTAAATTCACTTTCAGCACCAATTGGCCATTCGATTGGTTTAGCATTTACGCCTAAACGACTTTCAATTGTACCTAAACTAAATTCAAAGCTAGCTCCCATTTTATCCATCTTATTACAGAAAATTAAACGAGGGACCTTAAATTCACTAGCTTGACGCCAAACAGTTTCAGTCTGAGGTTCAACACCAGCTTGTGAGTCTAAAAGTGCAACTGCTCCATCTAGTACACGAAGTGATCTTGAAACTTCAACAGTAAAATCAACGTGACCTGGAGTATCAATAATATTAAGTCGATGATTTTTCCAAAAAGCAGTTGTTGCTGCTGAAGTAATAGTTATACCACGTTCTTGTTCTTGGGCCATCCAGTCCATTTGGGAAGCACCATCATGTGTTTCACCAATTTTGTGAATTTTTCCAGTATGAAATAAGACACGTTCTGTACAAGTTGTTTTACCTGCATCAATATGCGCCATTATTCCAAAGTTACGAGTTTTCTCTAAACTATATTCACGAGCCATATTTTTTTCCTTTCAATATTTAATTTATTACCAACGATAATGTGCGAAAGCCTTATTAGCTTCTGCCATTCTATGTGTATCTTCTCTCTTTTTAACTGCTGCACCTACACCATTAGATGCATCAATAATTTCATTTGCTAAATTTTCAGCCATTGAATGTCCGCCTCTACCTTTAGCATATTGAACTAACCAACGTAGTGCTAAAGCACGAGCACGATCTGGACGAACTTCAATTGGTACTTGATAATTTGCTCCACCAACACGACGAGATTTAACCTCTAAAGCGGGTTGGATGTTTGCAATTGCTTTTTCAAATACTTCATTTGGATCTTGACCAGTTTTTTTCTTAATAATCTCAAATGCATCATATAAAATTCTTTGAGCTACACCCTTTTTACCATCATTCATGATAGTATTAATTAATTTTGTAACTAATTTTGAATTGTATATGGGATCTGGTAAAACATCTCTTTTAACAGCACGTCTTTTACGCATAATATCCTCCTTCCATTACTTTAATTTTTTTAAATTTATTATTTTTTATCTTTTGGTTTTTTTGTTCCATATTTAGAACGACCTTGACGTCTTTTATCAACACCAGCAGTATCCATAGTACCACGAATAATATGATAACGAACACCGATTAAGTCTTTAACACGTCCACCACGAATTAGAACAACACTATGTTCTTGCAAATTATGTCCTTCACCAGGAATATAAGCAGTAACTTCCATAGTATTAGATAATCTAACACGAGCGTATTTACGAAGCGCTGAGTTTGGTTTCTTTGGTGTCATAGTCCCAACACGAGTACATACTCCACGTTTCTGTGGTGCTGTATTATCTGTTTGTTTTTTCTTACGACTATCATACCCAACATTTAAAGCAGGAGCTTTCGTTTTTCTTCTTTTGTCAGTTCTTCCTTTTCTAATTATCTGATTAATAGTAGGCATTTATATCCTCCTTTCATTACACACATCCAGGTGTTTCATTTTTCCCTTAATTAAAGATTTACCAAAGTAAATCTCTAATGAATGCATTAATAATATATCACTTCTATTATATGTTTGTCAATCTTTTTTTATACAGATTCTCCAAATGTATTTATATTAAAATTATTTGGTTTAAAACGGTATAAATTAGCAGGTCTACCTGTATAACCTTCATTTTTATCACCAGTAGTCTCAATCAACTCAGAATTTAATATCTTTTTGCGAAAATTTCTTCGATCAATCTTTATTCGTGTTAATTGCTCATAAACATTTTGAAGTTCTGGTAATGTAAAATCACTTGGAAATAAATATTTTAAAAATGAATAATCACTTAATTTATTTTTTAATATTTCAATTGTTTTATTAAGAATAGTATCATGATCATATCCCATTTTAGGAATTGAATCAATACTAAACCAATTTGTTTCATATTCTTCCTTTTCAATTCTTTTTAAACGAACTGTTATACTATCAATAAGGCCTAAAAAACTAAACGCAATAATTCTTTCTTCAGGATCCCTATCCAAACTACTAAATGAATTAGCCTGTTCTAAATACATTGATGATAACCCCGTTTTATCTAAAATCGCATCTGTTACACAATCTTCTAAAGTTTCATCATTTCTAACTAACCCTCCAGGCAATATCCAATAGCCCTTATATGGTTCAGTTTTCTTTCGCATTAATAAAACTTTCATTTCTCCATCTTCAACCGTAAAAATACTAACTAACGTTTCAAGAATATTGTTGTAATTTTTTCCTAGATTCATTTTAATCCTTCCTCCAAGTTTTTAACACACGATTTCAATTGTATAAAATTTTTTTTATTTTGTCAAATTTTTAACAGATAAAATATTCTATAAATTGAAACCGTCTAATTTATATTGTTAATCTCCTTTATAAAATATGCTTATAATTCTACAAAAATTATATAAAATTATATTACTTTTATTAATCGCATAACTTTTAAATAAGGCTTTCCCACCAATTGTTAATGCTGAAATTATAGCCATCACAATCAATGTTACCAAAAAAGCATTAACATTTAATTTAATTGATAAATTAGCCGATACAATCGCACCTGCTGAACCTGATACAATTCCACAAATATCGCCTATAACATCATTACAAAATGAGCTAACCTTATCTGAATTCTTTTTAAATTTAATAGCTAATTTAGCTCCTTTAACTTTTCTAGCCCCCATTGAATGAAATGGTACAGGGTCTGCACTTGCAACACTCATACCTATCATATCAAAAATAATGCCTATAATAATAAATAAAATTACTAATAAAATACCTACTATGATATTAACATTAGGAATAATCATTTCTGACGCAAACGAAAAGCCAAAAGAAATAAAAAATGCTAAAATAGATATTTTTATAACCCAACTAATATTTGTTAAATTTTTACTTTTCTTCTCTTTTTTTAATGTTTGCTTTTTTAAATTTGTAAATTCACTCTCAACTCTTTTTTTCTTCATATATAACCTCTACTTTAATACTTTTTGATAATTATCGATTAAAAATTTATCGCTTGGTTTCTTTGCTTCTAAAAGAAGTGTATCACATATATTTTTATAATCATCATTTTCTTTAAAATATTTATTTTCTCCATGTATAATATACTCTTCGGTACTATAATAATCTGCTAACTTATTCATCAGCATAACTGTCAAATAATTAAATAAAAATACATCCAATTCTTTATTTATACCATATTTATTTATATAGTCGCTAGCAAACCAAGTACAATAATCAGGATTCATTTTAAAATTCTTATAAGCACAGTTATCAAAATCAATAATGCTTGCTGTATTAGTATTTGAATCTACTAATACATTATCATCATGAATATCACCATGAATTATACCATTTCTATGTAAAGCCAAAATATTATGTTTTAAATTGTTTAAAATAATAGCTATCGCATTTAAATTTCCATCATCCATATTTTCTTTATAATATTTATTTAGTGTATAATCACTACCCCACTCAGTTAAATAAAAAACTATTTCTAAATTATTATCAGAAACTAAATATGCCGGTAAAATACTACCTTTAATGTGCAAATTACCTATTGTTTTTATTTTTGGCAGGAATTCTAACATCATATTTTGATTTTTAAATTGTTTACAAGCATAGACAATATCATGATATAAACATTTATGAATTCTTGCAAAATTACCAAGATTATCGCAATATTTAAAATTCTTTAAATACTCTTTTTTATAACTTTCATATTAACATTACAATAATAAATTAATTATTTTTATTATTACTTTCATAGATTAGCGCTTCATATAATAAATCAACAATATAATCACTAGGTTCTAGTTTATATTTTTTAATAACTTCTTCAATAATGTCATCATTATATTTCATATTTAAATACTTAAAAATAGATTCTTTTTTATTATTAAGTCCTTCTAAATAATTTAATGTATATGAATTATCAATAATTAATAAATCATAATTTTTACACCACTTTTTAAATGCTGACAGTATCTTTTTAGTGGAATTCTTATAAATAAATTTATCTTTATCATAACTTATCATTTTTATTAAATCACGATATGGTATTTTATTTTCATTTAAACGATAATCAAAACGATCAATTAATTTTAAATTATGAATTTTTAAAGCTGATAGTTGCACAATATCGCCATCTTTAGTTGCCGTTGGAATAATTTCTAATATTATATACTTTTCCATATATACCTCCACTTGAATATTACCTATTATAACATTAGTAACAAAATTTGTAAAATAAAAAAACTAGCCAAATAATCGACTAGACGCTAATACTTTATAATTAATATTAAATTTCTCTTGAATAAAATTTTGATTAGAATCTGTATAATTTATAACAACTGTCATATTACTTGGGAATTTATCACGTTCTAGAATACCAAAATCATTTCCAACCATCTCCCCTGGAAAATTCATTTGATAAAAATTTATAGACGAAAGCCAATCATAAAAACTTTCACCATTATCAATATATGGTGCTATATAATGCTAACCCATATTATCAAAATGAATCTCTAGTTGAGCATCCTGTAATTTTTCAATATCTACTTTTGAATCGTTCTTAAGAAAAAACAAACCAATATCAAAAACATTGCCATTATTAGAATAAATGATACTTCCCTCCAGCAAAACCAAAATTTCCGATTCATCATCAAACTGATAAACAATAATCTTGTTATAATTATTATAAAAGAATATACCTAAAATAAATAGTAAAGTTATTAACATAATTATTGACAAAGTAATAATAATTTTATTTTTCTTTTTCATTATTTTTTACCTATATTTAAATTATCAATTATAACTTTGTCAGCACTTTCTAATTTTTCATTATTAATACGTTCACCATTTATTAATTCAGTTCCACTAACATTAAGAATATTAGAAAGACTTTTTAAAATGGAAACATCAGGAATACTATTTCCTCTTTCGTTATGCAAATGACATAAGCAATAAAATCCAAAATATTTTTGATTAATCTGTCATATTAATTTTAATTTGTCATTTAGTATTATCATTTAACCATTCAGTAGATTTAATTATCATATACAAAGAAATAATGATAATAATGATACTAATTCCTCCGCCTGTTGCCATAATCATTGTTTCATTAAATTCCACTTTTTCAACTCCAAAAGTTCCAAGCATTGCAATTTCTAAAGATAACATAGAAATTAAACTGGTCACAACATTTACTACTTTTGCCGAAACCATCAAAGGACTTTTGTATTTTCGATACTTAATTAAACTTCTAACACTACTAATCATTAAATAAAAAGTATAAACTGCTATTGTAATACAAATAATCTGATTATAACTAATAATGATTTTTTGATTTACAATAACTAATATTATAATTGCTAGAAATAAATTTACAAAAAGTAATATAATCCCTATTTTACGGTATTTTAAATATTCTTCTTGTAAGGATACCTCTTTCTTTAATTCTTCTTTTGCTATATTTATCCTTGTAATTACTAATATAAAGTAATAAATAGCAAAAGAAATTAGCCATAATGATTTATACCATATACCAGTTATCAGTTTAAATGTAACATATATTATATTTAATGCAAGTGAACAAAATAAAGATATTCGATGTCTTATTTTTGGATCATCTCGATATTTTCTTAAATGCTTATTATTGTCTATTACCTTATTGATTATTTTTACTATAACTTCATATATTTTTACACATAGAATAATAAAAGAATAAGACATAAGTAAATATAAAACATAGGAAATTGGAGTATTAAACTTATCAAAAAGAACTAAATATAATAATGATATAACAATAATAAATATGCCACTAATTATCAATACATTATTAGGGTGAAAAAGCTTATATATATTCTTCTTCATAAGAATAACCTCCATACTTTAAATCATAAATTATAAAAGGCAGAATAACAAGTCCGCCATCAATTTTTATTACTTTTTTCGCCTTTTATATAAGAATAAATTGGATAGTCTAAAACACAAATGATAAGTCCTACTATACCTGTTATAATACCGATTAACATATCAGTTTTAGTAGCCTCTCCAACCATTACTTTACTCATTCCATATCCCATCACTAAAGCTCCAACAATACCTATAATCCATGCGAGTACTATTCCCCAATTGATAGGTCCATGTGGCTTTCTTGGATGACTTTTTCTATATACTGGTATAATACATAAAAGTATAATAAATCCAATTACTGCAACAATAATGCCTGTTTTTGACATATCCCACTCTGGAATAAGTCCCATACACATACCAATAGCAAATATAAGGCCTCCAATAGTTCCTAAAATAATTTCTAATAAAGTTTCTTTTTTCATATTCTTTCTCCTCCTATCTTCTTATGGAATCAGCAATTTTTTGGGCTTGTTCCTCTTTTTTCATCTGTTCTTCTTTTTTTAATCTTGCTTTGGCATCTTCTATAGTTTCGCCATCTTTTGTTAAATATTGATCTACAAATTTATCTTCAATCTTTGTATAACTTTTAACAACAGAATCAGACATTTTCTTAAAACTAGATGTTACACTATTTTCGATAGCTTTATAACCTTTAGTTACTTTTTCTGCAATTTTTTTATTTGCTTTAACTATTTTTGACTTTGCCATATATTTCACCTCCACTCATAACAAAATAAGTTGTCTTGTTAATACATTTATAGTATAATACCAACAGATGTTGGAATTCAACCAACACATTATGCACAAATGTTGGAATAATGGAGGTAATGTATGAATATTCCTGAAAATAAAAAGAAAAGACAATCACAAGAGAAAATTACAAAAGTATTTTTACAACTTATTCAAGATAAAGAATTGGAAAAAATAAATGTTACTGATATTGTTAAGTTAGCTAAAATAAATCGTTCAACTTTTTATGCTAATTATATTGATATATATGATTTAGCAGATAAGATTAAAGAAAAAATGTGGAATGATTATCTTTCTTTGTATCCAACAGAAAGAGATGAGCATAAACACTCTTATAATTTTTTGCCACTTCTAAAAAATGTTAAAGAAAACCCTATATTTTATAAAACACTTTTTAAACTAAATTTTGACTTTTCTGACTACTACAATCTAAATTTAGAAACCGAAGAGATGATAAAATTTTATGGTACAACAAAAAATATGGATTATCATATAGAATTTTTTAAAGCAGGGCTAACTGCTGTTATCAAAAAGTGGCTTAATAATAATTGTAAAGAAGCCCCAGAAGAAATACTCGAGATTATAAATACTGAATACAAAGAAAAAAGTCTTGAAAATTAAATCAAAACTTTTAACTAATTATTAAATTACTATTTTTCTAACAAACTACTAAATTGTAATTTATATTATTTTTTTACTTTCAAATCTAATAAATGATTTATTTGCCATTTTCGTTCTTTTTCCATTAATTCAATAACATTTTCTTTATCTTTATAAAAAATTTTAATTGCTGATATTACGTACATACTTGCACCTTCAGAATGAGTAGGAACATGACAGGTTGCTAAAGTATGAGAACAAGCTCGAAGAATTTGACAAGCCACTTTATCCTTTGCTTCTATTTCCCTTGCTGCTTTCAATACTACCCAACAATATTTTCTTGCTTCCCACATTGTTATTTCATCATTTATCCATAATTTTAAAATATTTAAAGCCTTATCTATAATTTGATTTTCTGGATAATCTTTATTAAATAAATATCTACCTCTATTAAAACAATCTATTGCCCAGATTGCTAAGGTTTTATGTTCTGTTTCGTTTATTAACTCTATTATTCGTGGATCGTGTTTTGCTAAAGAAAATTTTTTCATATCCATAGTCATACATCTCACTTTCAAATTACTATTTCTAAATCACTTTGATATATTTATTATAGCATT